>CAURWB010000030.1:0-25446 GCA_963528245.1 uncultured Campylobacter sp.
CTTGATATTTGTAACATTTTATGACGTCGTCGTTTGCTTCAAAAAAGGCTTGGCGAATTTCGCTTACTATTGCGCCCGCTCCGGTTAGAGCGATAGCCGTAGCGTCGCGTTTGTTTTTTTGTAAAGCCTGCACTATCCTTTGGGCTAACATCGGCGTAGTTTCGCCCAAACTCACGCCAATTTTTAGCTCGCGCTCAAGGCGCTTTTTCTGATCAGCGTTTAGGCCGTTATTCCACGCTTTGACGGTCGCGCTCTGCCAAAAATAGCAAAACGGTATGCAAATTTAACGAGCTAAATCAAACGCCTCAAATCTCCAAAACTTCAGGCTCTCCAAATAGTCGTTTGGCTTCTTTTAAAACCGCTTGATTTTTTGCAGCTTTGGGGTTGGTTTGGGTTTTTGCGGCCAAATTTGGCGCAGGATTTTGAGCGTTTAAATTTGCCTCGCTTAAAAACGAATCGTCAAAATTTGCTTCACTTTTAAACTCTTCGCCGCTTAAATTTGTCGTATCTAATTTTTGCCTTTCGGTCGCGTTTACAGGCTCGCTAGCATCTTGCTCAAAAAGGCCGTCGTCATACTCGGCCGCTTCGCTAAACATCTCGCTCACGCCATCAAGATCAAACGGCGACTCGCCGAAGCTAGCCGTTTGCGACATGCTATTTTGGTTAAATTTAGCACCACCGCTTGGTTTTTGCTCCGTTTTTGCGGCATTTTGACTCTCTAGTCGTCTTAGCTCATCATCTAAAAACGCCAGATCCGCCCTCGCTATGGCGCCGTCATCGGTCTTAAATTTCAGCGAATACGCCTCATGAAAATCGTGTGTATCGTCGCGCATACTCTCAAAATCGGGCGCAAATTTAGGCTCGGTCGGTTGATTATTTAAACCAGCCTGCGTTTGCGAGCTTAGCGTCAAATTTGCCACGTTTTCGTTTAAATTTAAGGGTGCGGTTTCGTCCATAGGTGAGCCGCTATTAGTTTGCGCGCTAGGAGCCGAGTCATTTGCCGTTTGCGGTTGCGGAATCAAATTTTGCGTTTGCTCGTCCTGCTCGCCGCTTTTAAATTCGGCGCCCAAATTTTGCTCCGAGGCTGTATCCGCACCCTCCTCCTCGCTACCACCTGCAAACAAATTTCCGGTCAAATTTGAGGGCTCTTGCGTTTGGGCGTTTTGATTTAAATTTTCTTGCGCGCCGTCCGAGTCAAATTTGGAGCCAGCCTGGTTTGACGTCGCCTCATCGACATCAGATTTTGCTGCACCCTTTTGCTCTTGCGCTCCTATTTCTGGGCTTTGCCTGGGAGTTATCTTTATCTTTGCGCTCTCACCGAAAAGACTACGCAAGATCTGCAAAATCACCTTCGAGCCATCGCGAAGCCGCCTCTGATCCTCGCCCGCCGCGCTTGAGGCTAGGCTCATGCAGCCGTCCGAAAACTCCAAAAACTCTATGCAGTTTTTAAAACACTCGCCAAGATCAAAGCTGCGGTCGTAAATTTTAGCCAAAAACGCCTCGTAAGCGGGGTTTTGAGTTTTCGCGGTTTGGGTTTGGCCGCCTAGCTCTTGAGGAGTCTGAGCACCCAAATTTGCCAAGCCGGCTAGAGTCTGAGCGCTTAAATTTTGCCCCTCAGTCGCACCGTTTTGTAAGGCGAGTTTAGGCGCGTTTGCGCTCGCCAAATTTGATCCGTCCGTAGAGGCTGAAATTTGATTCGTCTGCACAGGAGCGGTAAATTTAGCCGCTTCGCCTCGTCCGTCCGCAAAATTTGAAGCTACGCGCGCCTGCGAATCCGCAAATTTTTCCCTCGCGTCCACGGCTATCATCTCGTCGATCGATTTTAGATTTATCGCCTCGATCATCATAAAAAGCATCACGCCAAGCACGAATCCGCCGTCGCTGCTGACGCTCAGCATCGAGCGCGCCTGCGAGAGGATCCTAAAAAATCTCTCATACAAAAGCAGCGAGTATTTCGGACTTTGCGCGAGGAAATTCGCCTTGAGATTTGCCGTTATCTCGTCTATCACCATCTCGGCGTCGTAGCTCTCTAGCTGCGCTACCGCCGCGCTTACGGCCGACTTATCGCCGCTCATAACGAGCGATAAAATCTCCTCTATGCGCTGCGGATCAAGGAGTCCCAGCATCTGCGCGACGGCGCTTTGCGTTAGCTCGCCCTTGGCGTAGATGATGGCCTGATCTAGCAGCGTGAGAGTGTCGCGCAGCGAGCCCGCGCCGCTACGAGCGAGGATCTCGAGAGCCTCTTTTTCGTGCGGGACGTTTTCGCGGTTTAGGATAAAATCAAGGTGCGCGACGACGTCCGGGCGCGAGATCTGACGAAATCTAAAATGCTGCGTACGCGATAGCACCGTAGCTGGGAGCTTGAGCGGATCGGTCGTGGCTAGGATAAATTTGACGTAGGGCGGCGGCTCCTCGAGCGTCTTTAGCAACGCGTTAAACGCGGGCGTGGAGAGCATATGCACCTCGTCGATGATAAAAATCTTAAAGCGTGCGATCGCCGGAGCGTACTTGGTCTGCTCGATGAGTCCCTTTATATCGTCGATACCGCGGTGACTGGCGGCGTCCATCTCGATGATGTCGATGTGGCGGCCTTCGTTTGCGGCGATGCAGTTGGCACACTGCTCGCAGGGCTGGCTAGTCGGGCCGTGATCGCAAACCAGCGCCTTTGAAAATATCCTCGCGCTCGAGGTCTTGCCGCTACCTCGAAGCCCCGAAAAAAGGTAGGCGTGAGTGAGGCGACTCTCGTCCAGAGCGTGCGTGAGGCTGGTGCTGACGGCCTCCTGGCCTACGAGCTCGCTAAAATTTCGCGGTCTATATCTAAGCGCTAATGCTTGCAACACGGATTTTTCCTTAAATTTAAGATGAAATATTCTACTTTTTTTTGG
This sequence comes from uncultured Campylobacter sp., assembly GCA_963528245.1. Lineage (GTDB taxonomy): Bacteria > Campylobacterota > Campylobacteria > Campylobacterales > Campylobacteraceae > Campylobacter_A. The sequence continues at coordinate 2,886 of CAURWB010000030.1, forward strand.
ATAAAAATTTAATATATTGCGGCTCGGGGTGTCGCGGGACGGGACAAATTTGGGCTAATAAATTTGCCCGCGAGCGCGGATCCGTCGCATGCGGGTATCGGGCGAGCAAATTTTGCTTGCTCGCTATAAACTACGACGAATTTGACGCAAAATAGCCAAATACAAATACCGTCAAATTTAGCCGCGGCAATTTTGGCAATTTCGCAAAATTTGCTATAATCGCTCAAAAATGAAATTCGAAAAAGGGAGAAAATGAGAAAAGTTATATTATGCGCGGTTGTTTTGGCCTTCGGATTTTTAGCTGCTGGTTGCGAGAGGAACGACTATCAGCACCCGATGTACCGCTCTACTAAAAATAAATAACTCCAAATCAGGCGGCTACTCTCCGCCTTAAAATTTCACTACTAGCAAGCTTCTTTCATTTTATCAAGCATGGATACGGATAAAAATTTAATGTATTAAAATAAAAAGCGGCAAAATTTAGCAAGCAAAGCGGATCAAATTTGGACTAGATTTATTTACTCAAATTTGATCCGGACGCTGCGCCTCAAATTTACCGCTATAAACAAATGCGACCAAAGGGCTCAAATCGGCTACAGATCGCCAAACAGCGCTTTTAGATCCTTCGCGTTTTCGTCTTTGCTCTCGCCTCTAGCGCCAAGCTCGTTTAGTTCGATCTCGTGGCCTGTTAGCATGCTAGCTAGCCTGATATTTATACCGCTTTTGCCGATAGCTTTGCTCTTTTGCTCGGTTACTAGACTCACGACGGCTTTGTTGTCCTCGCCGATTTTAACCGAGCTGATGATCGCCGGCGCCATCGCTCTCGTGATGAGGATAGTAGGCTCGGCCGAATACTCGATCGCGTCGATATTTTCGCCGTTTAGCTCCTTTGTAACGGCATTTATGCGCACGCCTTTGGTGCCCACGGTCGCGCCCACGGGATCGACGTTAGGCGAGGTAGCTACGAGTGCTACTTTAGCGCGTTCTCCCGGGATTCTAGCGCTTGCCGCGATCAGTACGAGTCCGTCTTTGATCTCCGGTACTTCGGCTTTTAGTAGGGCTTCGAGGAACTTTGGCGACGTGCGGCTTAGCTCGACCTTGATGCCCATAGATTTGTCGATATAGACGCTTTTTATGACGGCTTTTACGACGTCGCCCGGCTTAAATTTCTCGCCTTTTATGCGGTTTTTGCGCGGCATCACGGCTCGTAGCTCGTCTATCTCAATGAAGGTATTTTCCTCGCTATCTACGCGCGTGACCGAGCCAAAAACCATGTGTCCGACCATGTCTTGGTATTTTTGAAAGATTTTTTCCTCCATAAGGCGCTGGATGTGATACTCAAGCTCCTTGTGAAGCGTCTGCGCGGCGGTGCGACCGAGGTTGTCGGTAGATAGCTCGTAGGTTAGCTCGTCGCCGATCTCTACGCCAGAGTCTACTTTTTTAGCTTCGCTTACGCCGAGATAATGCTCGTTATCCTCGGCCAAGCGCTCGTCGTCGTCCTCTACGACGGTGATTTTTTGATATAGATGAAGGGTCTTGGTCGCATTATCTATAACCGCGTCGTATTCGTAGTTTTCTCCGTAAATTTTCTTTGCGGTATTGATAATAGCTCTTATGACGCGCTCTTTTACGTCTTCGATTTCGAGCCCTTTTTCATTTGCGATAGATTCTATGATATCCGCTATTTTTTCCATATTATTTTTGCTCCATTATTTAAATTTGGGGGAATTTTTGAGTTAGAGGGGTATTATACAAGTTTTATACTTTTAAGAAGTTTAATGCGTTTTTTAAGATGTTTTTGCTATATTCACAGATTAAATTAAAGATTTCAAAGGATTAAAAATGGAGCTAAAACTCGCTAGAACGCAACTTGACGCCAAACCAAAAACGATCTCTCTTGAAAAAATCGAAGCGGCATTTGCCAAAGATCCGCAACAAATTTTCTATTTCGACAGAGAAAACAGCCACAAACAACTCATCGCTTTGGTGGAGTTTTTCGAGGAAAAAGGCCTTAGCGTCTATCACCGCACCGTTCGCTACGGCCTAGACGAAAACGACTACATGTACGAAGTGCATATTTTATAAGGCGAGTTTTGAGCAAAAAGGTATTTATCCAAACGCTAGGATGCGCTATGAACGTCCGCGACAGCGAGCATATCGTCGCCGAACTAAAAGAAAAGGAAAATTACGATTTAACGGACGATATCTCCGAGGCCGACCTCATCCTCATCAACACCTGCTCGGTGCGCGAAAAGCCCGTACATAAGCTTTTTAGCGAGGTCGGCGGCTTTGAAAAAGTAAAAAAAGCGGGCGCTAAAATAGGCGTTTGCGGCTGTACGGCAAGCCATCTGGGAAGCGAAATTTTTAAACGGGCGCCTTACGTGGATTTCGTCCTGGGCGCGCGAAACGTCAGTAAAATTTCAGCCGCCGTTAAGACGCCTAAATTTATCAGCACCGACATAAATCACGACGAGAGCGAGTACGCATTCGGCGAATTTCGCGGCTCGCCGTATAAAAGCCACATAAATATCTCGATCGGCTGCGATAAAAAATGCACCTACTGCATCGTCCCGCACACCAGAGGCGACGAGATCTCTATCCCGGCAAATTTGATCCTGCGCGAAGTAAAAAAAGCGGCTGAGGGCGGAGCGAAGGAAATTTTCTTACTCGGGCAAAACGTAAACAACTACGGCAAGAGATTTTCAGGCGCGCACGAGAAGATCGATTTTAGCGACCTGCTCGTAAAGATTAGCGAGATAGAGGGGGTCGAGCGCATACGATTTACCAGCCCGCATCCGCTCCATATGGACGATAAATTTTTAGAAATCTTTAGTCAAAATCCCAAAATTTGCAAATCCATGCACATGCCGCTTCAAAGCGGAAACACCAAAGTCCTACGCGAGATGAAGCGCGGCTACACCAAAGAGTGGTTTTTAGGCAGGGCTGCTAAGCTACGCGCGATGTGCCCGGATGTTAGCATTTCGACCGACATTATCGTGGCGTTTCCAGGCGAAACGGACGAGGAGTTTGAGGACACGATGGATGTGCTGGAAAAAGTACGCTTCGAGCAAATTTTTAGCTTTAAGTATTCGCCTCGCCCGATGACTAAGGCGGCGGAGTTTACAAACCAAATCGACGAAGCCGTCGCAAGCGCTCGCCTAACCCGCCTACAAAGCCGCCATAACGAAATTTTAGACGAAATCGTCGCGGCGCAAAAAGGCAAAATTTTCGACGTATATTTCGAGGAGCTTCGCGCAAACGGCGGGGTTGCCGGCAGGAGCTTTAATAACTTCCTCGTTCAAGTCGCAGGTAGCGAAGAACTGCTAGGCAAAACGCTAAAAGTGCGCGTGAACGACCCAAAAAGAATGGTGCTTTACGGTGAGCTTGTGGGCTAAATTTAAACGAAGTGTTTTTATAAATTTAGCCCCGCGCATTATCTATTTTTTTATTTGGATTATATTTTTAACCTGCAAAAAGAACTTTTCTAAGACAAATTTGACAAACGAGCCCTGCGTCGTGCTGTTTTGGCACGGCAGGCTAGCGCTAATGAGTTTTGCCTACGTGCACTGGTGGAGAAACGGCCAAAATCCTCAAAGACGCGCCAAAGTCATCATAAGCGACCACAAAGACGGCGAAATCATCGCGCGCGTGATTTCGTTTTTCGGTATCGGCGCTATCAGAGGCAGTAGCTCAAAAGGCGCAGTGAAGGCCCTTGCACAAAGCTTTAGAGAGCTAAAAAGCGGCGTCGACGTCATCATCACCCCAGACGGTCCGCGCGGCCCCTATCATAGCGTCGCCGACGGAGCCGTCGTCATCGCGCAAAAGCAAAATGCGCCTATACAAATTTTAAACTACGAAGCGAGTAAATTTTGGCGGCTAAAAAGCTGGGATAAGATGATAATCCCAAAGCCGTTTAGCGAGATTTCTTATACGCTCTCACCGCCTTTTAGCGTGACGGGCATGGAGCTAGAAGCCGCAAGAGAGCAGATAAAAAAGGAGATGGAAAAATGAGCTCAAAGACCGTTATTTTAATTATCGGAGCGCTTTTGGCGGCTATTTTTGTCTCATTTGTTACGCTTAGTCCGTCTTACAAAAACGCGCTTGGAGCCAAATTTTACTACGAAATGGGCGATTACGAAACCGCCTATAGGCTCTCAAAATCAGCCTACCATAAAGACATCTACAACAAACTCGCTCACACCGTGATGGTACAAAGCGAGATCTCGCAAAAATACGCCCTATACATCGCTCGCTCAAACAGCTACCTAGAAAATATCCAAAAAATCAGCAAATCAGGCAAGGTAAGCAAAGTAAATTTAGACAAAATTCGCATGATGTGCGACATCGCCGTGAGCGACTATGCAGAGCTTAAACCGTCAAATTTGACAGACTCAGACCTGCAAGAAGAAGCAAAACGAATAAAAGATAAATTTTTAACCCTACAAAAAGAGCTGTTTTAACTCTATTTTATGGCTTTTTGGGTATTATAATGCATCGTAATTTTTAGGAGAAATCTTTGCTGATACGTCGTTTTTTTAGCGTTCTATATCTTAGCGCCGTTATCCAGTCTAAAAAATGCATATTTTACGGCGAGGTATACAAGGGCGCAACTCCGATCAAAACGATAAAAAATGAATTTGACCTAGAAGAGTCCGGCAAAATCTCAGACAGAATAAAAGAGTATCTAAAAAATCTACAAAAAGAGTATAAATGGGTTTATATTTCGCTGTTTTTCGACGCGCTCGAACAAGGCGCATTTGAGGCAAAAAATGCCGAAAATCTTGAAAAACTAGGCATAAAAACAAAGGAAATAACTTGCATAAATCCTGCTAAAAATTGGCTGATCTATGCAAAACTTTCAGACGTTAAGGCCGCCGAGAGTAAATTTGGCAATACGGATATAGACGTACTTTATTCGCCCATAGTACTTATACAAAAAGAGATCGAGAAACAAAAATTATCTACGGCAAAGACGCTTTTTATTTATGCGTGCAAGGAAATTTTCGCCATCTGCATTACATCGGGTAACGGCGCAAAATACGCCACGGTTTGTAAGCTAGATGAGGACGACGGCGACGAGAACGTCGAATTTGATAAAGAAAACAGCGACGAGATAGATGATTTTATCACGAACGTAGACGAAAGCTTTAACAACATGGACGGTCTAGAAAATTTAGACGATATGTTAAAGACCGGCGATAGCCAAGAGGAGTTTGCCGACCTAGACTACGATATAAATATGCCAGAATCCACCGATGTAACCGCCTCGGTATCGATATTTGGACGCGATATGAGTATGTACCGGTATATATCGCTGGCGCTTAAAGAATTTTATTCAAATCCGCTTTATGAGGGCGATTTTATCGAAAACGTCGTGATATTTGACGCTACGGAGAGGACGAGCGCTACGTTTTTACACTATCTAGAAAACGAACTCTTAGTAAAGACCGCCGTTTATCCCGTCGATACGCTAAAAACGATGACCGAACTAATGAAAAAAGAGTTGGAAAATGACTAGTTATAGCTTTATAAAACCTCAGAGAAAACCGATTTTTAACCTTTTTAGCAAAATTTGGCTGTTTTTTATCGCTACGATAGTATTGCTTTTTGCTGCGGCAAATTTCTTTGTTGAGTTTAAAAGTAACTCGCTACGAAACGAAACGCAAATTTCAAAACAAAAACAAGAGCAGACGCAAGAGCAAATCAAGCAAGCCGACGAGCTCACCGCGCTTTTAAAGCAAAGAAGAGATAGCGCAAACGAAATAGCGGCCTCAAATGCCGTCTTAAAACAAAGCCTGCGTAATCTACTTGATCTTGTCCCCTCAAGCATAACGCTACACGAGATCTCGATGGATAAAAGCTCGCTTATCGTAAAGGGCACTACGCCTAGCCGAGATATTTACAATATGTTACTCGCCACGCCGCTAAAGTCGATTTTTAACACGTCAAATACCTCTTTTTATCAGTTAGATAACGGCTGGCTAAATTTCATCAGCACAAACAAAACCGACAGCTTAGAGGGTAAAAATGAGTAAAGATAGAAGCCTACAAAATATCGACGTTACCAAATTACTCATCTATATTCTCATTTTTATAGTTGCTTGCCTTGTGATGATATTTGGCTTTTTAATACCGAGTATCAAAGAGTACAAGCAGGTTAAATACGAAAGTCGCATGCAAATCGCCGCAAGTGCGCAAACGCAAAGGCTCTACGACGCCAAATCAAAAGCCCTAAACGAGATAAAGCAAAACGACAAAGCCGCGTTAGACGCTCTTGAAAACAAATTTGACGTAGAGAATTTTACTCAATTTGCCTCAAAATACTTTACGAACGTAAATCTAAGCGAACTAAAAGAGGTCGCAAAAAACGGCGAGATCTCGGTCTACGAGCTAACCGTAACGGGCTCCATGAAAACTCCTGCTAAATTTTACGAGTTTATGGACGCGCTACAAAGCTACGAAAATATCGTCAAAATCGACTTTCCGATCAAAATGCGCAAAGATACCGAAAAGATCGACGCGACCTTTGGCGTCAAAATTTATAGCTTAAGATAAATCAAAGTTTTTAATCTCCGCTTTTTGTATAATCCTTAAAATTTAAGTTAAGGACACAAAATGATAAAATTTAACAACGCCGCCGTTGCTTTAGCCACTGCGATTTTGAGGGATTACCTCAGTGGAGCGGTAAATTTTTTCGCCTCTAGAAAAGCTGCAAAATCGGAGCTAACGAAACTCACGCCGACCGATTTTAAAAACGTGCGCGCAAATTTGCTAAATTTAGGCTTTAAGAGCGAGTTTATCGACGAAAACGCCGCCGAACTCTCAGAAATCCTGCGCGGTATCCTAACAGCCGAGCGCCCCAAGCTACCAAAAGACCACCCCATCGCCACCTACATCGACGAAAACGACGCCGCGCGCGAGCTAATCGCAAAGGCAAAAGAGCTGCTAAAAAAGAAATTTATCAAAAACGAATGGCTTGAAATTTACGACAAACTGGGCGGCTTTAACAGGACGCACTTTGCCAGAAAACAGCACCAACTCTACTCGATGCTCGAAAACAAGGGCTTTGACCGCCCGTCGCGCTTTATGTGGAGCTTTGATAACAAGGTCCGCGACGGTATCGCCGCAGCGCGCGAGCTGCTAGAGGGCGGCAAGACGGATGAGTTTATCGCGGCTCAGCACGAGATCTACGAAAATCTACTCGACCTGCTCGGACGCGAAGAAGCAGCGCTCTATCCGACGTCGCTGGAGCTAATTAGCGAAGATGAGTTTCGCGCGATGAGACGAGGAGATGACGAGATCGGGTATTTTCTCATCGAAAAACCGAGCGAATTTTATCCATTAAATTTAGACTCCGGCGGCGACTCGAAGTCAAATTTAAAGGACGTAAATTTGCAAAGCGAATCAAATTTGAGCGCGGTAAATTTGCAAAACGGCGACCTAAACGAAGCGATTTTAAATCCGAATTTCCTAAAAGAGCTATCAAATTTGATGAGTAAATACGGGCTAAATCCAAACGCTAGCAGCGATAAAAATGCCGTTTTTGACGTCGCTACGGGCAAGCTCACGCTAGAGCAAATCAACCTCATTTATAAGCACATGCCAGTCGATCTCTCCTTCGTCGATGAAAACGAGATCGTGAAATTTTACACCGACACCAAGCACCGCGTATTTCCGCGAAGTGCCGGCGTCATCGGGCGCGACGTGAAAAACTGCCACCCGCGCGAGAGCGTAGCTAGCGTACTGGAGATCATCGACGCCTTTCGCAAGGGCGAGCGCGACGAGATCGACTTTTGGCTGGAGCTTCACGGCAAATTTATCTACATCTACTACGTGGCCGTGCGCGACGAAAACGGCGTATTTAAGGGGGTGCTAGAGATGATGCAAGACGTCACGCGCATCCGCAGCCTAGAGGGCAAACGCACGCTGGTGACGTGGGACGATCTAAAGAAAAAATACGGGGAGTGACCGTCGCGGCTTTTAAATTTGACAAATTTAGTTAGTCTTTGGCGGCGTTTGTATTTTTGTAATTTGTCCTGACTGTACGCCCCTGCGCGAAGGCTATGCGAGGCGCGGCGATCAAATTTTATTGATCTTAAATTTTGTGTATTTTTAGCGGCAGTTGCATGCCAAAGCTTACAAAAGTTCTTTAAATTTAGCTAGATCCGCGGCCTCGGCAAACAAAAATCCGCGGCTTATCGGTGGGATGGCGAGCTGTCTGCACACTTCTTTAAATTTCTTGTCCATCGCGGCTTTGATATGGGGCGTTACGAGAATAAAATTTTTGCCCGCGCCCACGGCTACCTTGCCGCCCAGCACGCAGTCGGCGCTGTTTTCTAGGCAGCGCGCGCATTCGTTTCGCTGTGCGGCGCTTAGTACGAGCCCTAACCGCTTGCACGCCTGGTCCACGCCGCGAATTTCGTTTTTACTGCGTTTTACGAGATAAATTTTAGGTGCGGGATTAGAAATCTCGGGGGCTAAATTTAACGCGTCAGCCGCCAAAAACTCAAAGCTTTTTTTCACGCCGCTAAAGTATTCGTCCAAAAAAGGCTCACTAAATTTCGCGCGAATAAATCCGCGTTTAAACTGCTCCGTTAAATTCGTCTCGTCGGTGAAGTATTTAAGATTTCGCTCACGCAAAAACCGCTCCAGCTCGCACTTTCGCACGCTCAAAAGCGGACGAGAGATCACGTAGTCATCGCGAGCTTCAAGCTCCTGCATGCCTAGCAGCTCGCTAAGTCCCGCGCCGCGCCCAAGCTGCATCAAAAACCACTCAAATTTATCGTCAAACTGATGCGCTAAGATCAAATTTTCATATCCCCGCTCACGGCAAATCTCGGCGAAAAAATCATATCTAGCCGCGCGCGCCTCGTGCTCGAAATTTGACTCGCCCAGCTGCACGCTTTTTACGTAGATTTGTTTGTTAAATTTAGCCGCCAGATCTCGCGCCGAAGCGACCTCGTCCTTGCTTTGCGCACGGACGTTATAATCCACGATCGCAAGGTCAAATTTCACGCCCGCCTCGTCCAGAAGGTAAAAAAGCGCCGTGCTATCGACGCCGTGCGAAAATGCAAGTAAATTTCGCCCCGATTTTAGCTTGCGTAAAACGGGCACGCTTAGCATTTTAGGCCTTCGCCGTAATCTTGCCTAGCGCCTGGGCGCCCGCTACCTGCGTGATCTCGCACCAGTAGCGACCGCCGGTTTCCAGCTGCTCCACGTCGCTTTCGTTGATCAAAATTTCGCCGTCGATGTCCTTGTCCCAGAGCGCCTTTTTCGCGGCGTAAAACATCTCGCCCTCGCTACTTTCGCCCTCAAGCGATACGATAAATTTCTGCCCTAGCTCCTGCGCAAAGCTCGCTTCGATCGCGGCGTGAGTGATCTTTTCGATCTTACTTAGGCGCTTTGAGATGATTTTGGCTGGCACCTGCTCCATTTCATACGAGAGCGTGTCTTCTTCTTTGGAGTAGGCAAACGCCGAAACGCGGTCAAATTTAAACTCTTGCAAAAACGCGCAAAGTTCGTCAAATTCGGCTTCGCTCTCGCCCGGGTGTCCGACGATAACGCCCGTTCGTAAAAATGCGCCCGGCGCACTTCGCATTAAATTTAAAAGCTCTTTGATCCGCGCCGCGCCGCTTCCGCGCCTCATGATTTTTAGCATTTTGTCGCTGGCATGCTGGATCGGCATATCAAAGTAGTTTACAAACACCGGCGAGGCGATGATGCGCTCAATTAGCGCGTTTGAGGTGGTGCTAGGATAAAGATAAAGTATGCGCGCGGTTTTGACGCCCTCTATCTTCTCAACCGCGTCGATGAGCGAGATGAGCCCGTCGCTAACAGCGTGATCGCGCATATACGAGCTGCTGTCCTGCGAGAGGAAGCTAAAGTCGTAGTAGCCCTTTTTTACGAGCTTTTGCACCTCGTCTACGATGTTTTCGAGCGAGCGGGATTTTAGCTTGCCCTTAAAGGTCGGGATCGCGCAGAAGCTGCATTTTTGATTACAGCCTTCTGAAATTTTGATGTAGGCGTGGTAGTTTGAGCCCGTTATCACGCGCTCCTCGCTTGCTTGCAGGTAGGTGTCAGGGCTAAATAAATTTTGCTTTTTTAGGATGATTTCATCGATCTTGTCGTAGTCTCCGACGCCGGTGAATAGATCGACCTCCGGTAGCTCCTTCATCAGCTCCTCGCGGTATCGCTGCATGAGGCAGCCCGTGACTACGAGCAGGGAGCCTTTTTTGCGCGCTTCGTGCATATCAAGGATCGCGCGGATGCTTTCTTCTTTCGCCGAGTTAATAAAGCCGCAGGTATTTACGATGATGACGTCGGCGCTTGCGACATCTGGCGTGATATCGTAGTTTGAGAGGCGTCCGAGCATGATTTCGGAGTCCACCAGATTTTTGTTACAGCCTAAGGATACTAAGTGAAGTTTGCCCATTTTATACCCACAGATTGTCGATTAGACGCGTTTTGCCCACGTACGCGGCGACTAGGATGATGGTGTTGCTCGGCTCTATTAGCGAGATTTCGTTTAAATTTCTATCCACGATCGCGACGTAGTCGACGTTTAGCGGCTCTAGAGTTTGTAGCATCTCGCCTTTTATCGTTTGTGCGTTTAGTTCGCCTGCCGCGATCAAATTTGAGGCTTTTTTAAGCGAATGCGAAAGCTTAAGCGCCTCTAGCTTTTGCCCCTCATCTAGGTAAGTGTTTCGCGAGCTAAGCGCCAGTCCGTCTCGCGCGCGAACGATCTCGCAAGGCACGATCTCTAAATTTAAAAAACAGGTCTTGACGAAATTACGCACGATGAGTAGCTGCTGTGCGTCCTTTTTGCCCATATAGACGCGCTTTGCGTTTGTTAGATTAAAGAGCTTGTTTAGCACGCGAAGCACGCCGTCAAAGTGCCCGGGGCGAGTCTTGCCCTCGAGTACGCTTGCTAAATTTTCAGGCGCGCTGATTAGTGGCTCGGTATCAAAATATAGCTCCCTAGCCTCAGGCACAAACATCGCATGTACGCCCAGCTCCTCGCAAATTTTAGCGTCGTTTTGTTCGTTTTTCGGATAATCTTCAAAGTCCTCGCCGGCTAAAAACTGCGCCGGGTTTACGAAGGTCGAAACGATCGCGGTTTTGTTCTCGGTTACGCATCTTTTTATGAGGCTAGCGTGTCCGTCGTGAAGTGCGCCCATGGTAGGCACGAAGCCGATATTTTCGGGATTTGCCGCGACGAAATCTCGCAGCTGTTCTGCTGTTCTTAAAATTTGCATTTTCTCTTCTTTAAAATATAGAAATATAAGACTAAAGATTATATCAAAAAAAACTAAAGGTATAAATTAACTCTAAGCAGCAATCTGTTTAGCGAGTATTAATCAATAAATAATAAAATTCTTCTCACGAGCTTTAGCTCCAAAATAACAAAAAAGGAACAAAAATGGCTACTCAAGAGATAAATTTGGAGTCTTTAAAAAAAGATATCGACTCTTTAAAAACAGACTTAAAAGACATTGTCAAGTCCATTAAAGACGCAGGTACACAACGCGCAGAATCTGCTAAAGACAAAATCCTAGATCAACTAAATAGCGACGAAATTAAAAAATATATAGACGATCTAAGACTAAAAGGTAAAGACGGTATAGAAAACGTAAACGACGCAATAAAGCAAGACCCGATAAAAAGCATTGCTATCGCTGCAGGCGTTGGATTTTTAGCCGCTTGGTTGCTAAAAAAATAATGGCCGGCATATCTGAATTTATAGTTTCGGTAGTAGAGCTCTTAGACGCTCAAGCCGACGACATTAGGTGCTCTTTTTTAAGGAGCGCCAATTCGGTTTTATTAAATACGATAACTAGCGTAATCTGCATTATAGGTTTGGTATTTTTCTTACTGGGGCTACACACGCTCCTTGAAAAAACTATTGGGGAAATTTGGGCGTATTTTGCCTGCTCTGCTGTAGCTTTTTTATCTTCGATTATCGTATACAAGGTATTCCGTGCAAAGTGATATAACAAAAGAAAAGCTAAGACTAGTGGTATCGATGCTAGAGAACAAAAACACAGATAAAAAAAAGCTAAAACTCGAAGAAGCTAAGCTAAATTTATTACTAAATGACCCACTACCAAACTTTTCAACAGAGCTCAACCTAATCAATAGAGGCAATATTAAGCAAGCCTTGATATCCATAATAGATAAACATTTCATAATACCTACTCTAAATAAAATTTTATAAACAACCTTAATCCAAATATGTTATAATCACGCCAAAAAAGCACAAAAAAGGTCTTAAAATTTGGATAATTACGAATATACGGAACTTCTAAAAACCCTAAACACGAAAGTAGAAAATATCGCGGGCGTCGTAAAACCCGAGAGCATAAAAGCTCGCCTAAAAGAGATCGAGGAGCTAGAAAACGATCAAAATTTCTGGCAAGACATCGCAAAAGCTGGCGCAATCGGCAAGGAAAAAACGAAAATTTCAAACATCTTAAATAACTTCCTAGACGCTAAAAGCGCCGTAGACGACGCAAAGGATCTATATGAGCTGGCAAACTCTGAAAACGACGAAGAGACCATAAATTCGCTCTTTGCTGAGGCTGGCGAGTTAGAGGATAAGATAGTAAATTTAGAGATTTCTATGCTGCTTAGCGGCGAGGACGACGGCAAAAACGCCATCGTCACTATCCATCCCGGCGCGGGCGGTACCGAGAGTAATGACTGGGCGAGCATGCTATACCGCATGTATCTGCGCTTTTGCGAGCGCGAGGGCTTTAAGGTCGAAACTCTAGACTTCCAAGAGGGCGAAGAAGCCGGACTAAAAGACGTGAGCTTTATCGTTAAAGGCGTAAACGCTTACGGCTATCTAAAGGCCGAAAACGGCATCCACCGCTTAGTACGAACCAGCCCGTTTGATAGCGCGGGTCGCCGACACACGAGCTTTACTAGCGTGATGGTAAGCCCCGAGATCGACGACGATATCGAGATAGAAATCGACGAAAAAGATCTAAAAATCGACACCTACCGCGCAGGAGGAGCGGGCGGTCAGCACGTAAATAAAACCGAGTCCGCCGTGCGTATCACTCACGCGCCTACCGGCATCGTCGTGCAGTGTCAAAACGACCGCAGCCAGCACAAAAACAAAGCCACCGCGATGAAAATGCTAAAATCGCGCCTTTACGAGCTAGAGCTGATGAAGCAACAAGAAGCCGCCGGCAGCATCGAAAAAAGCGAGATCGGCTGGGGTCATCAGATCCGCTCATACGTGCTTTTCCCGTATCAACAGGTCAAAGATAACCGCAGCGGTGAGGCGTATAGTCAAACCGACGCTATACTAGACGGCGATATAAAAAAGCTCATCGAGGGCGTTTTGGTAAGTCAAAAAAGCATAAACTAGAAAGGAAAAATATGGAAATTTCAGCTCTTTTAAACCAACTAGGCTACAACGAAAACGACGCGACCACCGCGCAAGTTAAGCGCATCCTAAACAACTGCGACGGATTAAATTTAAGCAGTATCATCACGCTAAACGACCACCTAAAACCGCTCGGTAGCTTCGTCGCGATGAGCGGCAGCGAGGACGTATTTAAGATAAAAAACGCGGACAAAACGCCGGGCGCGCTAAACGTGATCGAAAACTGGGCTGAAAAGAATAAAATAAGCATAAAAAGAGTAAATGAAAATACTCACTACATACTAGGAAAAAACATATGAAAAACTACGATATCATCGTCATCGGCTTTGGTAAAGCAGGCAAAACTCTCGCCGTAAAAGCCGCAAATTTAGGCAAAAAGGTTGCCGTGATCGAAAAATCGGCGCAGATGTACGGCGGAACGTGCATAAACGTCGGCTGCATCCCGACCAAAAAGCTAGTAAATTTAAGCAAAGAGGCAAAATACGTCAACAATAACGTCGCGGGCGAGTATTTCACGCTTAGCGTCGAAAAGAAAGACAAGCTAATCTCCGCGCTTAGAGCCAAAAATTTCGCGATGCTTGACGGCAACGCAAACATCGACGTGATAAACGGTACGGCCAAATTTATAGGCAAAAATAGCATAGAAGTCTCGGCCGCAGACGGCTCAAAAAGCGTACTTACCGCGCCTACTATCGTTATAAATACGGGCTCGGTTAATGAAAAACCAAGCTTTGAGGTTAGCTCAAATTCTGCTTACGACAGCACGGGGATTTTAAACCTAAAAACGCTTCCAAAGCACCTAGTAGTCGTGGGCGGCGGATACATCGGGCTTGAGTTTGCCTCGATGTTTGCCGAGTTTGGCTCAAAAGTAACTATCGTAGCTCGCTCTGGCGTACTAAAAAACGAGGACGATGACGTAAAGCAGAGCGTAAAAACGCTGCTTGAAACGCAAGGCGTCGAGATTTTAGAGGGTTGCGAAGTTAAAAATTTAAAAGATTGCGCGCTAATTTTTACCCAAAACGGCGAGGCAAAAAGCCTTGACGCGGACGCATTTTTACTAGCGACGGGGCGCGTAGCGGCGACTTCGGAGCTAAATTTGAGCGAAGCAGGCGTACAAACCGACGCCAAAGGAAACGTGCTCGTAAACGAGTTTTTACAAACCGCCCAGCCGCATATCTACGCGGTAGGCGACGTTCGCGGCGGGGAACTTTTCACATACACGAGCCTAGATGATTTTCGCATCGTCTTTGACAAGCTTTTTGGCGCGGGCAAACGTAGCACGCTAAACCGCTCTCCTCACGCCAGCACGCTTTTTACCGAGACTCCGCTAGCTAGCATCGGGCTAAGCGAAAAACGAGCCGCGGCGCAAAATTTAGACTTTAAAGTCCTAAAACTCGCACTAGCTGCAGTCCCGGGCGCAAAGGTAGTCGGCAACGAAACGGGATTTTTAAAAGCGATCGTGGACGCAAAAAGCGGCAAAATTTTAGGCGCAGCGTTTCACTGCGTTTATGCAAACGAGCTTATCAACGAGATCGCCATCGCAATGGCTCTAGGCGCGGGCGCTGATTTCTTTAAAAACCAGATTTTCACCCATCCTAGCATCAGCGAAGCGCTAAACGACCTCTTTGGACAATTTTAAAACTACGGAAAGGTAAAAAATGAGAAATTTACTTCTTGCTTTTATCGGGCTTTTATTCGTAGGATGCGCAGCTTCAAGCGGCGCCCCTAGCGACAACCCGGACTATGATTTTAACAAACGCGCCATAGAAGTACTAAAACCCAAATGCGAAAGCGGCAACTACTCCGCGTGCAACGATCTTGCCATCAGTTATCAAAATTTGCAAGATCACAAAACCGCTCTAAAATACTATGAAAGAGCGTGCAAAAATAACTATCAAGCCGCATGCACAAACCTCGCCAACATGTACCAAACCGGCCTTGGTGTGAGCAAAGACGCAAACAAAGCACTTGAAATCTATAGCGCATCATGCACGAACGGCGGAGCATACTCTTGCTACTACTTAGGCGAGTTTTACCGCTCAAACGCCGACGGCAAGGAGCCCGACTACGTAAACGCTATGTCGGCCTACGATAGAGGCTGCAAACTAGGCGACGTGCCGTGCTGCACGAACACGGCGGTGCTTTACGAACACGGCCTAGGCGTAGCGCAGGACGAGTCAAAAGCCAGAAGCATCTACCGCTCGGCGTGCTTTAGCGGTGACACCTCCGCATGCGACAATCTAAAGAGAATGGGCAGAAAACGCTAATATAAAACATCAAATTTAACGCCTTTAAATTCGGCGTTAAATTTACTACGGCGAGTCAAATTCGGCTCGCCTTTTTAAATTTGACCGTAGCAAATTTAACTTCAAATTTACCACAAAAATTTACCTCCCAATACCAGCATCTTAAAAATACAAAAACACAAAAACCATCCGTCAAATTTGACGCCTAACGCTCGTAAAATTTAACAGCTCAAATTTAGGTTTTATTTTTGACGTTCCGTAGCCAAATTTTATTCGCTTCGTCAAAAAACAGGTTAAATTTGAGCGGATTTTCCCTGCAAATAGCAAAAATAAACAACGCCAAATTTGAGTAAATTTGAAAAAGATATAAAAAAAGGGGCTTAAATTTAAGCCCCCGGAAGTGCAGGTTTAGAATAAAAACTAAAATTTATAAGAGACGTTAACCTTAAAGTTTCTGCCCGGCTCCCAGTCGATCGCGTTCGCATCGCCCGTGTACTGGGCCATTCTTTGAGAGTGCGAGACGTAGGCTTTGTTAAATACGTTATAAACGCCCGCGTTTATCTCAAGTCCTTTAAATTTACCGCCGCTTGGCGCATAAGTGAGATAGATGTCGCTCACGGCGTAGCTCGGGATATGTACGGCAGCGTCGTTGCCAGCGCTCGTCGTGTCTTTCGAGGCAAAATAAATAAGATTATAACCCACAAGCGTATCGATAGCGTTTATCGAGTACTCGGCGTTAAAGGTGTATTTGTCGCCCTGGTCGCGGTAGCCGATGATGTTTGACGTGTAGTAGCCGCCGCTACCGTTACTCACGCGGTCTTTGTATCTTACTTTTTGATGAGTATAGCTAGCACCTAAGCTTAGCGCGTCGAGATTTAGTCTAGCCAAAAGCTCGACGCCGTCGATATCCGCACCGCCTGCGTTGATCCTATAAAGCACCGGATTTACACGCCCGCCTGCTGCGTTATTATCTACGATTAGATTTTTGTATTTGGTTTTAAAGTATTTAGCCACGAAGCTAACGTGTCCCGTTTCGCTAAACTCGCCCTTGTAGCGTCCGCCGATCTCGTAGCTATCGCCCGTAGTGGCCTTTAGATCAGGGTTTGCTCTGTACCCCAGCACCGTACCTCTGCTAGAGCCGCTAGCTAGCATGGACTCCATAACGTCAGGTCCCCTAAAGACTTTAGCATAGCTGGCAAATACCCCAAGCCCTTTCATAAACTCGTAATCAAGCGCCAAAGCCGGCGAAAATTCGTCAAATTTGTATTTGTAGCCGCCAATATTTGCGCCGGTGCCGTTATATGTCTTTAGCTCGTGACGCTCGTATCTGATGCCAGGAGTCACGGTTAGGCCTGCAAATTTGATCGCATCCTCTAAGTAAAACGAGTAGTTGTTTACTTTTTCGGGGCGGTTGTTTTGCGGTTTGTTAAAGTTCTCGCTATGGTAGTACTCCGCGCCGTATCTTAGCGTCTGCGTCACGTCGCCTGTTTCTACCACTGTTTTTGCTTTCGCGCTTAGGCCTCTAGTTTTTACGCCCCATTTGCTAGCGTCGATCCTCTGATGTTTCGTATGATAGGCCGTTACGTCGAGATTTAGCAGCTCGCTAGGAGTAAAATCGTATTTTAGCGTCGTCGTATCGCGCTCGTATTTTCTATTGTCATCGTTTGCGTGCCAGCTACCAAATTCAGCCCTCAACGGATAAAGCCCTTTGTAGTGGTTGTGTTCGTGAGAGAGCGATATCCTGTGCGCGTCTAAAAAGCTATATCCGAGCTTAAAAAGATAGCTAAGGTCGTTGCCGTCGCCGCCGATTTTCTTACCGTTGCCGCTCTTGCCGTAGTCATAGCCTTTGTGATTTATCGCGGCTATAAAATCAAGCCCCTCGACCGGCGCGGTAAAGACCATTAGCCCTTGCGAAAATTCGTCGTTGTTTGAGGCGTAGCCCGTTTTGATTTTCGCGCCGATGATCTCGCCGTCATCTAGCAGGTCTCTAGCGTCCACCGTCCTAAAAGCCACCGAGCCTCCAAGAGCTCCGGCGCCGTTTACTACAGAGCGCGAGCCGACCTCAACGTCGATGGCTTTGATCAGATCAGGGTCGATTAGTAGGTCTGCGTTGTGGTGAAAGGTATTACCATTTTGTTTCGCGCCGTCGATCGTGATGTTTAGACCGCGATCGCTCACGCCTCTCATGTAGATTTTTTGATTCATGCCGTTCGTACCGCCCACGTAAACGCCCGGGATATCGCGCATAACGTCTTTTAGTATGCCTGCGTTTCTCGTGCTTATTTTTACGTCGTCTACGCCGTAGCCGCCGCTAGTGCTGCTTACCTCTACGCCGCTTAGAGTTACATTCTCGGCGGCGTTTGCACCGATGGCTAGAGCCGCTACGAAAGAAATCTTCGCAACATTGTTAAAACTCATTTTTTCTCCTCTTTAAATTTACGAAAATTTGCGCCGATTTATAAAAATATTTAAATTTTGTTTTCTTTAATCCGCTCAAATTTTGAAAACGAATATTACAATCCTAAGACTAAATTTTAGATAAATTTATATAAAATATTACTTGCCTATTCGTTATTGACAATAAATACCATAATCTGATATAATTCACGCGCAAATTTTATAAGAAGGCATTAAATGGAATTTCTCAAACACAACGTTGATTACGTTATCATCGGTATTTTAGGGCTTATGAGCTTTGTCGTAGTATGGCTCACGATAGAGCGCTTGATTTTTTATGCAAACGTTAAATTTGAAAACTACAAGAATCAAGACGACTTTGAAGAGAGTGTAACTAGAAATTTAACAACGCTTTATATAGTTTATTCAAATGCGCCGTATATCGGACTTTTGGGTACGGTCGCGGGCATCATGGTGACCTTTTACGACATGGGTATGAGCGGCGGCATCGACACTAAAAGCATCATGGTCGGCCTGTCTCTCGCGCTAAAAGCAACCGCGCTAGGCCTCATCGTCGCGATACCGACGCTAATGATCTACAACGCGTTTATGAGAAAAGTGGACGTACTCGTAAACCGCTACAAGGCTTCACGTGAGAATGCCTAAAAAAGAGGGATTAAACGTAATCCCGCTCATAGATATTATGCTCGTTTTGCTGGCCATCGTGCTTAGCATCTCTACCTTTATCGCTCAGGGCCATATCAAAATCGACCTGCCAAACAGCGAAAGCGCAGAAAAAAAGCAAGACGAAAACGATAAAATCGCCGTTTTAATTAATAAAGATAATGAATTTTTCATAGGCGAAGATAAAATCGCTGAGGAAAATTTAAAAGAAAAGCTAAACGAGATAAAAAACGAAACGTTAATAGAACTCAAAAGCGATAAAGAGAGCAAATTTGACTCGTTTATCAAGGTTATCGACATACTAAAAGAAAAAAATCATGAAAACTTCGCTATCACGACAACAACTGAATAGACGCGCCAGCTTTACGGGGCTTGGCGTCTCTATCCTGTTACACTCCGTTCTTATCGGCTCTTTTATCAAATTTTATGACGAGTTAAAGCCGATGCCGGAAGAAAAAAGCGTCAAGATAGCATTAAATACCTTTACACCAGCAGCAGCTCCGCTCCCGCCGGCGCCAACTCCGCCTGCCCCGCCGCCTGAACCTGTCGTCACGCCACCAGAACCGCCAAAACCGGTCGAACCGCCTAAGCCAATAGAAAAGCCAAAGCCGGTGGAAAAACCGAAACCAATAGAAAAGCCGGTGGAAAAACCGAAACCAAAGCCTAAACCTACGCCAAAACCGGTTAAAACGCCTGAGCCTGAGCCGGAACCGCAAGTCGCGCAAGCAACGCCGCCTGCACAGCCGTCGCCGCCTACCCCTGCACCATCTGCGGCACAGCCAAGCAGCGCCCCAAGCTCGAACGTAAAATCAAATTTACCGCCTAGCGGAGCGGAAACGGTTGGGGAATTTAACTTCGCGACCTCAGCCGGCGACGAGAGATTTTCTAAGATCCAAAAGGCGATACAAAAGCACCACAAATACCCTAAACGCGCGCAAAAAATGCGCCATCAGGGCGTCGTAGAGGTTAGCTTTTTGTATAAAAAAGACGGCACCGTCCGCGACGTAAAAGTGATAAAAAGCTCAGGCTATGAGACGCTGGACGAGGCCGCAGTCGAGCTCATAAACCGCGCCGCGCCTGATTTTCCGACGCTTGATCGCGACTACGTCATAAAAATACCGGTTAGCTACAAACTCACGTAAATTTAAGCCGTTTTGCGGCTTAAATTTCTACTTTTATTCTACAAATTTGACGCAATAAATCAAAAAATCAGCCGTTTTGTTTATAAATTAGCACCGCTAAAATCGGTCGCAATCAAATCAAGTTTGACGCCGTAGTGGGGATGCAAATTTGCCAAATTTATAGCCCGAAAGTTTAAATAAATTTGCCAAACGGTTTGCCCAAGCGACCGATTAAATTTACGCCAAATTTAGCCGACGCAACTAGTTCAAATTTACGCCGAGTTATCTCGCCAAATTTTACTTAAACGCCCTCTTATACGAGTTTTCTATCAGCTCAGAGTATCCTAGCTCACTCATCGCGGCCTGCGCGAAATTTGGATTTCGCAGCAGCTCTCTGCCGTAGGCCACCGCGTCGCAAACGCCGCCTAGCAGCAGCGCCTCGCCCTCAGACGCCTTCGTGATGAGTCCGACCGCGATTACTGGGATGCTAACGGCCTGTTTTACCGCCTTAGCGTAGCGGGCCTGATAAAGCGGAGTAAACGCCGGCGCGCTATCCGTGCGCTCAAAAAATCCGCCCGCCGAGACGTGAATAAACGCTGCGCCCAAAGCTTCGAGCTCTTTTGCTAGCCGCACGCTATCCTCTAGACTCCAGTCGCCCTCCACCCAGCTATCCGCGCTTATGCGCACGCCGACGGGGATTTGCACCGCGGCTTTTATCTCGCTTAAAATTTCTTTTAAAAATCTCGTGCGATTTTCAAAACTCCCGCCGTATTCGTCGTCTCGTTGGTTGACTCCAGGCGAGAGAAATTCGCTGATGAGATAGCCGTGCGCGGCATGGATCTCGATCGCGGAGTATCCTGCGCGCTCGGCTCTGATTGCTGCTTGAACAAAAGCTTGCTTGACCGAGACGATGTCGTCCGCGCTCATTTGACGCGGCGTTTTGCAACTCTCGCTAAATTTTACCGCACTAGGCGCGATCAACCCTTCGCACTCGCTTTTTCTGCCAGCGTGCGCGAGCTGGACGGCCATTGCGGCGCCGTATTTGACGCACTCCTTGACGAGTCTTGCGTGCGCCTCCTGTTGCTCGTCGTTCCACAGCCCCAGATCGCGGCTCGTGATCCTGCCTCTAGGCTCGACGGCCGTGGCCTCGACGATGATGAGCCCGACGCCTCCCAGCGCGCGAGCGGCGTAGTGCAAGCGGTGAAAGCACCTAGGGCAGCCGTTCTCGTTTTTGGCCTTATACATGCACATCGGCGGCATCACGATGCGGTTTTTGATCTCTAGATCGCCGATTTTTAGCGGCGTAAAAAGCAAACTTTGCATGAAAAATCCTTTAAAGATTATTTGCGGTTATTTTAGGATATTTGTTTAAATTTATTAACTCGTGCGGCAAATTTTAGCAACCGCACTAGTAGATGAGGTTGTAAGAGCTAAAGCGTAAATCAACCATAAAGACGCGTGCGGTAACAGCCTATGTTAGCTTCCGCCAAATTTGAAATTTACTCGCCGCCGTTAAAAATAGAAGTAAAGTACTCGTCTATGTCCATGCCATCTTTTTTCATCTGTTTTAGCCTTATTTTGACATCGGCACCCTGCCAAAGTATCGGCGACATCGCAAACATCATCTTATCAAGGCTAAAATTTCTCACGTCATCGCGCCAGCCATCCCAGCGGTAAAGCTCGTAAAATTTAGATATATCGCCACAAAGCGCCCAGTACAAAAACTGCGAGTAGCTAAGCTGCGTATCTTCCCATTCGCCGCTATCTGGCGCGTAGTAAAAGACATTGCCGCCTTTACCATCAAATGCACCGCCGTTTATCGCAAAAAATCCCCCAAAACATTGTCCGCCACGAGCAAATAACTAGGTATCTGCCCTGCTTCGCTAAAGCTTTTGCCAAGGTTGAAGCCGTAAATTCCGCGCCTCATCTGCTCACATCCAGAGCCTAGCACGCGCAGCCAACCGCCGTCTATCACGATACCGCCGCATCCATAAACAAGCGCTCCCATCAACGAGCGAGTAGTTACCTGAAGTCCCAAAAGCTCGCTTTGAGCCCTGTCCTCGTCACGCGGTAAAATCTCATAGCCATTTTTGGCCTCTTTTAGCCACTCTTCGACCAGCGTCCGCTGGGCTACCTATGAGCTCATATAAAAGCTCTTATTGCGCGTCCTTTTGGTCAAATTTGATGAAATTTAAAAGAAGGATTTGGCGAGTCGCCCCGCCAAATTTATATCAGTAGATTATTTTGCGTCCCAAGCTAGGATAGTGTTGCCCTCGGCGTCTGTAGCCACGTCGCCCATGCCCATGATGTTGTAGCCGCAGTCTACGTAGTGAACTTCGCCTGTTACGCCGCTAGCTAGGTCGCTGAGTAGATACATCGCGCTATTACCGACGTCATGCGTCGTGACGTTGCGTTTTAGCGGGCTGTTTACCTCGTTGTAGCGTAAAATCATCCTAAAATCGCCGATTCCGCTTGCAGCAAGCGTTTTGATCGGACCTGCGCTGATAGCGTTTACGCGGATACCGCGCGCGCCAAGATCGTGAGCGAGATAGCGCACAGAGCTTTCAAGAGCCGCTTTTGCAACGCCCATTACGTTGTAGTGAGGCACAAATTTCGGTCCGCCAAGATATGTGAGAGTAAGGACCGAGCCGCCCTCTTTTAGCACCGGCAGAACCGCGCGCGTGAGGCTTAGCAGCGAATACACGCTCGTGCCCATCGCG
>CAURWB010000031.1:0-23615 GCA_963528245.1 uncultured Campylobacter sp.
CCGCTTTTGTTATGAAGACGTGGGTTAACATTTCAGCATTCGAGCGATCTTGCAGATCTACGTAGCCTAAATCACACAGCGTGAGTATACTCTCCATATGATCGATGCTGTCGTGCAGATACTCTATCGCGTTTGACGGTTTTATCGTGCTTAGCAGATCGTTTAGTTCGGTGATTAGCTGAGGATTTTTCTTTTTTAGTACGAGTTTTTCCTCGGTGTAGTCTTGACTAAAGAGCTCCAAAACGGGCGCGACCAGCACGGCGTGCGAAGCCGAGACGAAGCGGCCGCTCTCGATAAAGATATCAGGCTCCACCTCGTTTCGCTGCGTAGCCATCGTCTTTAGCAGATAGACCACATCGTTGGCATATTCGCTAAGCGTATAGTTTCGGCTCGAGTTTTCCTTAAACTGCGAGTACTCTATGGCTAGACCGCCGCCTAAATTTATGGCTTTTAGGTTTTTCGCGCCCATTTTTCGCAGCTCGGCGTAGATGTTTCCTGCTTCGATTAGAGCCTTTTTTAGCGGGTGGATTTCGGTGATTTGCGAACCGATGTGAAAGTGGATCATATTAAAGCGATCGAGCAAATTCGCCTCTTTTAGCAAATTTACCGCTTCAATTAGCTCGGTCGCGGTTAGGCCGAATTTGGAGTTTATGCCGCCGCTTTTAGCCCAGATACCGGATCCCGAGCTATGCAACCTGATGCGCAGACCGATGTTTGGCTTTGGCGCAAAACGTTCTTTTGCGATGGCGATGATAGCCTCAAGCTCGTTTAGTCCCTCGATCGTTAGCGTGATGTTGTGCCCCATTTCGGCCGCGATAAAGCCGATGTTTATCATCTCTTTATCTTTAAAGCCGTTTACGGTAATCGGCGCGCCTTCGTTGTTATACGCCATCACCAGTAGCAGCTCAGCCTTTGAGCCCGCCTCCAGTCCGTAGCCGTATTTTTGTCCGTGACGGACTAGGTTTTTTACAAAACCCGGATACTGGTTTACTTTTAGCGGATAAACGGCGTTAAAGCTGCCTTTGTAGCCGAATTCGTTTTTCGCATTCTCAAAGCTTTTATAAATTTGCGAAATTTGCTTGTGTATGAGGTGAGGAAAGCGCAACAACAGCGGGCCTCGGTAGCCTTCGCTCCTGATGCTTTTTACGATGTCGATGATGGCGGGTTTTGAGCCGGTATTGACGCAAATTTTACCGTTTTCGACGATGAAGTTGTTATTTCCCCACAAATTTAAACCGTAATCATACATTTAAAATCCTTTTAAGTTCCGTCTCCAAATCAACCAAATCAAGCGTTTTTTCGGCTTTTTCGCTTAGATCTTTTAGCCAAATTTTGCCAGATTTTAGCTCGTCCTCTCCGACGCAAAGGCAGATCCTAGCATTTGCGTTATCTGCGGCATTTAGGTGTTTTTGTAGTTTTTTTGGCTCGTAGCTCACGAGAACCGGGAGGCTTTTTCTTAAATTTATCGCTATTTTATAGACCGCGTCCACGCCATCAGCATCCATCGCACCGATATATACGCCGTTTCTTGCGCTCTGGCTCTCGCGGCCGCCTAGGATTTCCATTATGCGCTCGATACCCATCGCAAAGCCAACGCCGTAGCTAGCCTTGCCGCCTAGGTACTCGACCAGCCTGTCGTAGCGTCCGCCGCCCGCTACCGCGCTTTGTGCGCCGATCTCGTTTGAAACGAACTCAAACGCCGTTTTGCAGTAGTAATCAAGCCCGCGCACGAGTTTTGGATCTATCTCAAACTCCACGCCGTTGCCGCTTAAAATTTCTTGCAGCTTTTTAAACTCGCCTGCGCATTCGTCGTTTAGGCTACCGATTATCAGCGGCGCGTTTTCGTAGATTTTTTGACAGCTTTCGACCTTACAGTCTAGCACGCGGATAGGGTTTGTTAGCTTTCTGCGCTTGCAGTCCTCGCAAATTTGCCCCTCGTGCGCGTCTAAAAATTTAACCAGCTTTTCTCGGTATGCGCCCATACTAGCGGCGTCTCCGAGCGAATTTATAAGCAGCTTGGTTTTTATACCCAGGCGAGAGAAAATCTCGTTTATCATCAAAATAACGCTCGCATCCTCATAGACGCTAGGCTCACCGAAGCACTCGCAGCCAAACTGATGAAACTCGCGCAAACGGCCTTTTTGCGGGCGCTCGTAGCGAAACATCGAACCGTGATAAAAGTACCTTCTCACGCCGCCTGCGCGGTCGAATTTAGCCTCGATAAAAGCGCGCACGACGCCGGCCGTTCCCTCAGGACGCAGGCAAACGTCGTTACCGCCCTTGTCCTCAAACTGATACATCTCCTTGCCCACGATGTCGCTACTCTCCCCGACGCTGCGGCGAAAAAGCGCCGTCTGCTCCAAGTGCGGAGCCAGCACAAACTCGTATCCGTAGTTTTTCGCGACCTCTTCGCAGATTTTGATTATCCTCTCGTAAAGTCCCGACTGGGGCGGCAAAACGTCCTTCATCCCCCTTAATGCGCTAATCATTTATAAACTCCTTTATCAAATTCGTTATTTTTTCTTCGTCCATGGCGGCATCGATCGTGACGTAGCGGACGTCTAGTTTTTGCAAAATTTCCTCCATCGCGTCCTGCACTCTTAGTAGATATTCAAAACCTCTAGCCTCTATGCCGTCCATCTGCGCGCGCGAGTCTAGGCGCGATCTTAGCGTGCTTTCGTCCGCTTTAAAAAATACTATTTTTTGCGGAAAATTTCCTTGCAGGGCGAATTTGTTTAAATTTAAAAGCTCATCAAAGCTAAAATTTCCGCCCGCCAGCGCGTAGGCCATGCCTGAAACAAAGCCTCTGTCGCTTAAAATCATCTTGTTCGAGTTTGGTTTTATTATTTTACCGAAATGCTCGGCTCTGTCGGCCAAAAATAGCAAAATTTCGGCCCTTTTATCCAGATCGTTTTCCTTTAGTAAAATCTCGCGCAAATTTTCGCCAAGCTTCGTGCCACCTGGTTCTTTAGTCACGATCGCTTGCGGGAAAGCCGCCGCCAGCCGCGCTATCTGCGTGCTTTTACCCGCGCCGTCGATACCTTCAAAAATCACGTACATTTTTCGCCTTTAAATTTGAGCGGTATTTTACAAATTTATAGCTAAATAGCGGCTTTTAAAGCGTGTAACATTAACCAGACCGGGTGATTTTGTTTCTACCGCATAAAAACGCCGCAAGATTTTTGCGCTAAATTTTCACAAAGCGCAAAAATATTTTAAATATAATTTTAAATCAAACCTTTATATTCGTTGATTAGTTCGGGGTTTATCGCCTTAAAATTTTTCCGCAAATCACCTAAATCATGATAGCTAGCTACGATAACAAAATCTGGCGTCGCATCTATTTCAAGCTCGCAAATATCTGTTTTTAGCTGCTTTGCGCACTCTAAAATTAGCTTTTTAGCCTGCAAATATTTATCGTTTAGCTGCGTTTCTTGATTAAAAAGGTCAAAGATTTTCGCCGTTTCGTCATCCTCGTTTATCTCGGCGCTAAATTCGTAATCAGCGACGTTCCAGATGATTAGGCTTTTATCCTCTCGCCAAAGCTCCTCGCGCTGTTTTTGCGTACCAAAACCGATAATAGGCGGCAACGAAACCTCGCCGTCGTAAGCTAAATTTATGCAGTAAAGTTTTTGGCTCGGCGCGTGCATTTTGATCGTCTCTTTTAGCGCGGACAGTAGCCTTTGCGCGGCTAGTTCGTATAGCTTTTTGTAGCTCGTTTTTTTATCCGGTTTTTTATAGCAGACGTAGCCTCCCTCCAAAGTTATCGAATCTAGCTCGCCTAGTTCGTCGTACTCATAAAAATAGTCGCGGTCTATTTTTGCTCCGAGCCGGTCTATGCCGCGCCACTGCTTTTGCGCTAGTTTAGCATTTGAGTAAACAAAATTTTCAATCCAGTATCCGTTATCTATAAATGTAGAATAAATATTAACTAACAAACCGCCTTCATAAACATATCTTTGTACGCTCACGCATTTTTTGTCGTAATAATCAAATCTATAGCCCAAAACCTCGTCTTGTCCGTAAAAATAAAAATCCTCGTAAAATCGCTCTTCGTCCGCGTTATTGCTTTACCAAAACCACCCGCTCCTGTGCGTCAAATCCGTAGTCCTACGTATCTGCTAGATTTTTGGGCGACTCTTTTAAAATTTTACCCCTTGAAAAACCGTGAAGCTCAAAGTAAAACGGCTCTAAATTTATATAGCTAGTAGACGCCCAGCGCCTGTTTACGACCTGCGCCTCAGCCTTGTTTTTTAGGGCTAAATAGTCATTACTTGCGTTTTCAAAAAGCCTGCGTAGATTTTTTATTTCACTCATTTGCTCAGTCATTTTGTCTCCAAATTTTAATTAGTTTAGCTATTTTCGTTGCTATAAATTTAATCGCTATTAGCCTTTTACTATCCAAAGCGCAAAGCGATACACTCGCGTTTGTTGCTAAATTTACAACCCGACCCCCAAAGCAAATCTTTAGCGGCTTTTGCGCTACCTTATACCTTAAGCTTTTATTTTAATTTAAAATACATTAAATAATGCATCAAAAATAGCTTTAACGCAAAACCTGCATAAATTTATACCTAAACCGTCTAAAAATATCAAATTTTACCGCGTTAATGGGTTTTATTTAGTCGCGAGCCGCCTTTAAATTTTTTAAAATTTCGTTTGGAACCAGCTTGCTAACGTCTCCGCCGTGGCTTAAAACCGAGCGAACGATCGAGCTTGATATGAAGGCGTTTTGGAGGCTTGGCATCAGATAAACGGTCTCAAGCTCATCCCAAAGTGCGGCATTTGCATAGCCGATTTGCAGCTCGTACTCAAAGTCGCTGACCGCGCGAAGGCCGCGTATAACGACGTTTATACTTCGGCTCTTGGCAAAATCCACGAGTAAGTTATCAAACCCGACGACCTCGACGTTTTTTAGATTTGCGGTTGAAATTTTAGCCATTTTGACGCGCTCTTGCAAGCTAAAAAGCGGTTTTTTGCTCTCGCTGGCCGCTACTGCGACGACGACCTCGTCAAAGATCTTTATCGCGCGTTTGATGACGTCTAGATGGCCGTTTGTGACGGGATCGAAGGTGCCGGGATAGATACAGGATTTCATTTTTAACCTTAGGATATTTTTGGGCTTGATTCTACAGTTTTTTGCCTAAAATACGGCTTTTTGAGCGATTTTGGGCGCTTAAAATTTAAAAAATATGGTGGTAAAGGCGCAAAATATTGCGGCTATTTAAGATAACGACACCTAGCAGTGCAGACGGCGCAACTATTTTTACGTATTAAAATGCATGGCTTTAAGGTTGTCTAAAGCAGTAAAAACGATATTTATATAAGATTAAATACAGACCGGTTAAAGCTAGGCGGCATATATTTTAGATGGATTAAGCAAATTACGTCAAATTTAACGATAAATATTGATTTTTAGCTGCGTGCCTACGACCATCTTTGATAAATTCGGTGTTTGATGTCTAGTAGGTCAAGCCACTTGCCGATGATAAAATTTTCCATATCTTCAAGGCTGTTTTGAGCCGAATAATATCCCAAAACAGGCGGCGCGATAACGGCGCCAAGAGCGGAGAGCTTCGCCGCATGCTCGAGCGCTAGCGTAGAAAACGGCATCTCTCTAACGCCCAAAACCAGCCTCTTTCGCTCCTTTAGCGCGACTGCGGCGGCGCGAGTTATAAGCGTGTCGGCAAAGCCTGCGTGGATTTTGGCTAGGGTGTTGATAGAGCAGGGCGCTACGATAGTAGCGTCTATGCCGAACGAGCCGGAGCTCGGAGCTGCGGCGAGATCAGAGTCATCGTGGATGGCGGCGAGATTTTGCAAATCTTGCCAAATTTGATAAATTTCATCCTGCTTGGCGTCTTTTTGAATGCGGTTTTTATCAATACTGCATTGGTTTTGAAATTTACGGTCGTCAAATTTGCTTGCTATTTCACCGTTAGGGCTTGCGTTTTTTTCGCCGCCATTTGATTTACAAATTTGCCAGTTTGCATCGAGAGTGTAGTTATCTAAACCGGCAAATTTTAAACCGTTATCGCTCAAACCATGCGTATTATCCGCAAATTTGACGCTTTGGTTTTGCGATCTTTCGTCTCCGCCTCCAAAATCTAGCTCTCCTTGGGCGGAGCCAAAATTTGCAAATTTTGCGTCTTCGCGATCTTTGTCAAATTTGGCGCTATTTTGGTTTGCGTTAAATTTTAAACCCGTCGCACCGTTTTTATAAAAAATATCCGAAAAATTTAGCTCTTTTTCTAGCACATTCATCGCGTTTTTACTCACGCACAGATATAGCTCGCTTCTTTTTGCTATCTCGCAGGCGAGCTTTAGCCCCAAATTTACGCCGCTTGCTCCGCTGATACCTAGAAAAATTTTCATCTTATCATCACCTGTTTTTTTGAGACGATTTGCGCGCTAAAGACCTTTTTGTCGTTATTTTTAACTTTGATAGTCTCGCCTAGATTGCCGTTTTCTAGCGCCGTGACCTCGACGATGATACTGAGCGCCCCGTCGCTAAGCACGGCATTGACGCGCTCGCCTTTTTTTATGAGCGGTAGCGGGGTAAATTGCCGTAGCCGCAAGACTTCGCCGCTTTTTATATTTTGTTTGGCCGCTAGCCTCGCGTTTGGCGCGTCGCTCATCATGTCGGGGCTAAACTCGCCAAGCTCGACCCAGTCCTTTGCAAAGTCGCCGATACCTAGCATTTGGCGCGTCGCAAGCGGCTTGGTAGCCCTTAAAACCGGCATTTTTGCGTTTATTTCATATCTAAAAAATACGCTTGGCTGCGAGCCGTTTGGTGCGACGAAACCGGCTCTAAAGCTGCCTTTTGGATTGATTTTATTTACGTAAATTTTATCTAATTTGTATTCGTGGAAGTTTTTAGGAAGTTCGTTTTGAGGCTCGATAAGCGGAAATTTGACGAATTGCAGTCCCTTAAACTCGTTCGTAACCTCTTGCAAAAACGCGCGCTGCACGAGAGCTAAGGCGTCGCAGTTTTTTACAAATATCGTCTCTCCGCCGCTTTTGTCCTCAAGCTCTACGCCGTGTTTTTTTAAAATTTCAGTTAAGTCTCGCGAGTTTATTTTTGCGGCTTTGTTTTCGCCTAAATTTAAAATTTCGTCGTTTTTGTCCGTACAGCCCAAGTCCGCAAGCGTTATTTTGCTGTTTGAAACGCAATACATCGGCCAAAGCGCTAAATCTGACGAAAATAAAAAAATGGGAAAAAATAGTAAGAAAAAAATGGAGCGGGAAACGAGATTCGAACTCGCGACCCCAACCTTGGCAAGGTTGTGCTCTACCCCTGAGCTATTCCCGCACCGTTTGAGAAGTCGCAATTTTAGCAAAAACGTTTTCATTTGTCAAGAAAATTTCAAAATTTTTACGATTTCGCCCGCTTTTAGCTCGCCGAGGCTTTCGCTTGTTACCAAAACGGCGTTACTTTTGATGAGCGGAGTTATCATGCCAGAGCCGAATTTATTATTATCTGTCACGCTAAATTTGCCCTCACACAAGCTACCGAGCACTATATTTTGGCGTCCCGATTTTATTTTTACGTCTTGATTTAAAACGGCGTCAAATTTTTCAAGCCGCGTGCCCTTTAAAAAAGGAACGACCAGCAAAAAGCACATCAAAAACGCCGCCATCGGATTTCCTGGCAGGATAAAAACGATTTTTTTGTCTTTTATAAAAGCTTTGCTCGGTCGTCCGGGGCGGATATTTACGCCGTCAAAAAGCTCGCTAAAGCCCAAATTTAAAAGCGCCGTTTTCATAAAATCAGCCTCGCCCTTACTCGCTCCGCCGCTTGTTACGATGACGTCAAATTCGGCCGTCTCTATCGCTCGCGTCGTACTTTCTAGATCGTCCTTGATAATGCCCGCATACGAGCTAGCAAAGCCGAAGCTTTGAAGCAGTGACGCGATGCCTGCGCCGTTTGCGTTGTAAATTTGCTCCTCGCTAGCGTTTTGCCACGGCTCGACCACTTCATCGCCGCTTGAAAATACACCGATCTTTAGCTCACGCTCCACGCAGACACAGTAAATGCCCTGAGCAGCTAGCATCATTACTCTTGCGGGCGTTAAAATTTCGCCTTTTTTTAGCAAAATTTCGCCAGCCTTGACCTCCTCGCCCTTATATCTTAGGGCGTTAAATTTTTTGACTTTACTTTGCTGCAAGAGCTTGCCGTCCTGCAAAACTGCATCCTCAAAAGGCACGACGGTGTCTGCATTCGTCGGCATTTTTGCGCCCGTCATTATCTTTACGCATTCGCCTTTTTTTAGCGCGATCTCGGTCTCATCGCCCGCCAGCACGGTTGCCGCGACACTTAGCGGCTCGTTAAAATCGTCAAATTTGAGCGCGTAGCCGTCCATAGCGGCATTGTCGAAGGAAGGCAAGTTTTTAACGGCAACGACGTTCTGCGCTAAAATTTTACCCGTCGCACGCTCAAGGCTCGCAAACTCGCCGTAGCCGTCAAATTTAGCTTTTTCTAGGATCAAATTTTGAGCAAGCTCTAGCGTCATTTTACTCCTCCAGCCTGCGTATTTTTGCACCCAGAGCGGCTAGCTTGCGCTCCAGCCCCTCATAGCCTCTATCTAGGTGATAAATTCTGTGCACGCGGCTAGTTCCGTTTGCGGCAAGGGCGGCTAGTACTAGAGCAGAGCTTGCGCGCAGATCGGTAGCCATCACGTCTGCGGCGTTTATCTCGCCTCCACCATAGATCGTCGCTATATGGCCGTTTAGGCGGATGTCCGCGCCCATACGCGTGAGCTCGCTAACGTGCATAAAGCGGTTCTCAAAAAGCCTCTCGTCTATCGTACTAACGCCGTTTGCCACGAGCGAGAGCGCCATAAACTGCGCCTGCATATCGGTCGGAAACCCCGGGAACTCAGTCGTCACGATCTCGACGGGATTAACGTTTTTAGCCGGCATTATCGTGATTTTATCGCCGTTTACGACGGTTTCAAAGCCCATTTGGTTAAATTTAGTAAGCACGGCCCTAAGATGCGCGGCATTGGTGTTTGTGATGGTGACTTGCGAGTTCGTGATCGCTCCGGCGCAAAGATACGTCCCAGCCTCGATCCTATCGGGGATGACCGTTATCTCGCCCACATCCAGCAAGCGCCTATCCGTGCCCTCGATCACCAGCTCGTCCGTGCCGATACCCTCGATCTTTACGCCACCAGCCGCCAAAACCTCGCAAAGCTGCACCGCCTCAGGCTCTTTGGCGACGTTGATTAGATGCGTCGTACCGTGAGCGAGCGCGGCAGCCATGATGATGTTTTCGCTGCCAGTTACCGTGATCTTGTCAAACACGATCTGCGCGCCCTTTAGCCCGTCAGGCGCCGTGGCTACGACGTAGCCTTGCTTTATCTCGATGTTTGCGCCCATCTTTTCGAGTGCGCTTAAGTGCAGATCGATCGGTCTTTGTCCGATCGCGCAGCCGCCGGGCAGACTTACCTCGCAGTGGCCAAACCTAGCTAGCAGCGGCCCAAGAACCAGGATAGAGGCGCGCATTTTGCGCACGATATCGTAGTTGGCCTTCGTGGAGCTGATGTAATTTGAGTTGATTTTTAACGTGTGATCGTCCGTAAATTCGCACTTTGCACCCAAATTTACCAGCAGAGTAGCCAATGTTTTTATATCTGCGACGTTTGGCATATTTTTTAGCGTCACGTCGTTTTTTATGATTAGAGCCGCGGCTATGAGGGGCAGGGCGGCATTTTTCGCACCGCTTATGGCGACTTCGCCGCCTAGTTTCGCGTTTCCTTCGATTTCTAAATAATGCATCATTTTAAATCCTTAAATAAAATCCAAAGTATAGTGAAATTTAGCTTATAAATTTAAATTTATGCCGATATTTACCGATTTATTTATATAATCCTGCTTTTAGGCAGTTCGTCTCTACGGCTTGTCTCTTGGGTAAATTTAAATGATCTAGAAATTTTCTCCCTCGATGAACTATTATGTTCTATCTTAGGTCGAAAATTTCGTCGAAACATTTAAATTTATCACAAGATACTTCGCCTTGAAATTTAAATATAAAATAGGATGATTTAAATGAAATTTACCATTTTTTTACCGCTAGCGCCGGTTGCGGCTTTGATTTTTAGCGGGTGCGCGAACGATGCGCCCAAAATTTACCCGACCGATCAAAGCGGACAGATTTTAAACGCGAGATTTTTAAACTCGCAACAAGACGTCTTTAACGATCTAGGCGGTATCGCACTTTCAAATTTTATGCAAGGATTTCTAGGCAAAAAAGACGGCGGAGACTGCTCGGGCTTTGTCTCGTTAGTAAATAAAAACATAAATAACGTTTACTTTTCCGAGACGAATTTGCTCAAATTTTACGGCGAACAAGGATCGAAATCGCAAGCTATTTATAATTTTTACAAAAAGCGAAATTTGATCTCGCAAACAAGCCCGAAGCTCGGAGATTTGGTGTTTTTTAACAATACCACGAGTCAAACCAAAGGCAAAAACAAGCAAATCATAACCCACCTTGGTATCATAGACCGCATAGAGGACGACGGAACTATAAGATTTATGCATAATACCAGAGGTAAAAACAAAAGCGGATTTATAAATCTGTTTCAAAAAAATAGCCATAAAATAGGCGGTAAAGAGGTAAACTCCTACATCGTAGCGTGCAAAGGCGGCGACGCCACTTGCCTAACGTCAAACAGATTCGCCGGCTTTGGCAAGGTTAGTTTTTAGCTAAATTTATGTCTAAATTTTATATGATAAAGCCTTTAAAAAGGAGCCGTTTTTGAAAGCTACGATATCGCTCATCGCGTTAAATTGCCTAATATATCTTGCCGTTTACTGCGGCATTTGCGGCACTAACGCGACGCTTGGGCTAAATATGTTTTTTACAGACGGGCTTTACGTTTGGCAGCCCGCAACCTCGATGTTTATGCATGCAAATTTGGCCCATCTACTGATGAATATGGTGGTTTTGTATCAGTTTGGCTCGCTTCTTGAGCGGTACTACGGTAGCGAAAAATTCGCCGTCGTTTACTGCGTCGGAGGCGTTTTGACCTCGCTGCTTAGTTTTATTTATATTTATGTTATGTTTAAAACTAACGGAATTTTTATAAATTTAGTCGGAGCTAGCGGCGCAATCAGCTTGCTACTAGGCGTTTTGGCGTTTTTGGACGCGAGTAGCAGAAAAGGGCTAATAATCGCTATCTTGCTAATGAGCTTCGCGCCAGTGGCTATGGGCGTAAACGTCGCCTGGTACGCGCATATCATCGGCTTTGCGTTAGGATATTTCGGGGTAAAATTTAAGGTGATAAAATGAGATTTTTCGATCAAATTTGGGAAATTTTAGAGTGCGGCGATAAGGAGCTTAAATTTGACAAATTTAAACGATTTTACGCCGAGTATAAGGCCGGTAAATTTGACGCGCAGATAGAAGAGGGCGGTAAATTTGACGAGATAAAACAGCTCGAGCGCCCGAGCTACGGGGCATTTTGCGAAGTCGTAGCCATGAGAGAAATAGGCGGCAAAAAACAGGCCGACAAACAAAAAGCTTTCCTTCACTCGATCGCACACATCGAATACAGCGCCGTAGATATCGCGCTAGATGCGGCATATCGCTTCCGCACGTTGCCAAAAGCCTACTATGACGACTGGCTAGAGGTTGCCGAGGATGAGATCAGGCACTTTAAGATGATCGAGGAACACATGGGTAAATTTGGCGTGAAATACGGCGAATTTACCGTGCACGACGGGCTTTTTATCGGTTTACAAAATACCTCTGCGTCGCTACTCGAGCGTATGGCGGTGCTGCCTAGATACATGGAGGCAAACGGTCTTGACGCAAATGCGTTTATGCTAAAAAAGCTAGAAACCGAGCGCGAAAAAGACGAGAGCAAGGCACGACTTTGCGAAATTTTGCAAGTTATCTTAGACGAGGAGATCTCGCACGTCTCAAAGGGCGATCATTGGTTTAAATTTGCCTGTGAAAAAGAGGGCGTAAGCCCCGAAATCTATGCTCAAATCGTGCAAAAAATATACCCTAAAGCCTTTTTGCAGTCCCGCGAGCTAAACGTGAGCGCACGCCTAAAATCAGGCTTTAGCGAGGCAGAGATCGAGCGCATAAAAAATCTATCAAAGGCCAAAAAGGCGGAATAAATGAAAAAAATCTACTTTATCAGGCACGCAAAAGCCGTAGAAGAGGGCGGAGGCAGTGACTTTGAGCGCGATCTAAGCGAGCGTGGCAAAAAGGATCTGGCGCTGATGTGCGAACGACTAAAAAAGCACGAGGTGGGAGCAGATGCGATATTTTCAAGCCCCGCCAAACGATGCGCTAAAACAGCTCAAAAGCTAGCCGAAGCAGTCAAATTTAAGAAGAAAATCAAATTTAAAGACGAGCTATACGGTGCGCAGACGCACGAGCTTTTGACCTTCGTAAGAGAGTTTGACGACAAATTTCAAAGCGTATTTGTTATAGCCCACAACGACGCGATAACTGAAATTTGTGAGCTTTTAAGCGACGCTGCGATCGGAAATATACCCACATGCGGAATCTTTTGCGTCGAATTTGACGGTAGCTTTAAAGAACTAAAAGAACACGGCGCAAAGGCCTTGTTTTTCGACTACCCTAAAAAGCATAAAAAATAGGGCTAATTAAGGTCCTATTTTATTCCTGCATTTTTCATTAACTTAATTACTTCAAAAAATTATCTCAAAAAACATACAATAACGAGCAAAATATTTAGCAAAATAAGCATAAAAATTATCCGTTAAATTTAGCATGAAATTTGATGAATAAATTGTTTTAATTCAAAAGGTAAAACGTTAAGAAAGGCCTTGTTTTCAGTATTTGCTGAATATATTGAGGTAATATAAAAGAGATATAAATATTTATTTGAAAATTATAGTTTTCAATACAAAATAGTAAAAATAGTCTGCATTTTACTTTTTGACCTATTATTATAAGCATTAAACTATGTATCATAAAAATTGAGCGATTTCTGTGTTTTTTACCAGGGATAAAAAATTTAGATATTGAAATTTTATGTCCAAAGGTCTTTATATCTAAATAATTTATCTGCAAAAGTCTTAGAATAAAAAAGAAAATAAGGTCAAAAAATATAATACAAACATCTATAAAACGTGATTTATAAAAAGAAAATGAGGGCTGAAAGAAATGAATAAATGGTGCGCTCGAAGGAATTCGAATCCCTGACCTTTTGAACCGCAATCAAATGCTCTATCCAGCTGAGCTACGAGCGCACTTTAAAAGAAATGTGAAGTATAGCCAAAGGTTTCTTAAATCTTTCATAAATTTTGACATTGTTGCAGAAATTTTACATTTTTACATCCCCTACTACATTAAAATTTGCCGTAAGGCCATAAAATTTCAAATTTGTGCGGCAAATTTGCCGCATTTAATCGTCTATAAAAAATCTTTATGTTATCTTATGTAACAAGTTTAATTAAAAATAAGCGTGCCTGACTACCGAGCACTAAAATATATTAAATAAGGTAGAGCAAGCTAAAAATTTAATAGCAAAAAGGGCAAATTTAAAGACGGTACGCAAAGAAAGATAGTACCCTAAAAAAAGCAAATTTCAAGCATCAGCAAGCAAAAAAGAGTAAAATTCAAAAAACGATAAGAAAGGAAAGCCAAGTGATACATAAAATTTTGATCGCAAACCGCGGAGAGATCGCCGTTCGCGTGATTCGCGCCTGCAAAGATCTACACATCAAAAACGTCGCCATTTACACCAACCCCGATCAAGACTGCCTGCACGTCAAAATAGCCGACGAAGCCTACCAGATCGGCATAGACCCGATCAAGGGCTACCTAGACGCCAAGCGCATCGTCGAGGTCGCAAAAGCTTGCGGTGCGGACGCCATACACCCGGGCTACGGATTTTTGAGCGAAAACTACGAATTTGCCAAAGAGGTCGAGGACGCGGGACTTGTATTTATCGGGCCTACCGCCGACGTCATCCGCAAAATGGGCAACAAAAATATCGCTCGCTATCTAATGAATAAAAACGGCATCCCTATCGTGCCCGGCACCGAAAAGCTAAATAACGAAACGATAGAAAATATCAAGCTCTACGCCGAGCGCATCGGCTACCCCGTCATCCTAAAAGCTAGCGGCGGCGGCGGCGGACGCGGTATACGCGTGGTATGGAAGGAAGAAGAGCTAGAGTCTAGCTTTGAAAGCTGCACGCGCGAGGCTAAGGCGTTTTTTAACAATGACGAAGTTTTCATGGAAAAATACGTCGTAAATCCGCGCCACATCGAGTTTCAAATTTTAGGCGACAAATACGGCAATATCATCC
Organism: uncultured Campylobacter sp.; assembly: GCA_963528245.1. Classification (GTDB taxonomy): domain Bacteria; phylum Campylobacterota; class Campylobacteria; order Campylobacterales; family Campylobacteraceae; genus Campylobacter_A. The sequence goes on from CAURWB010000031.1 coordinate 14,298, forward strand.
ACCTAGCCGAACGCGACTGCTCGATCCAGCGCCGCCACCAAAAGATCCTCGAGATCGCGCCTAGCCCCACTATGAGCGAAAGCCTGCGAAAGAGCATGGGCGTGACCGCAGTCGCCGCGGCAAAGGCCGTAAACTACACCAACGCCGGCACGATCGAGTTTTTACTCGATGATTACAACAACTTTTACTTTATGGAGATGAACACCCGCATCCAGGTCGAGCACGGCGTGACCGAAGAGATCACGGGCGTGGATCTCATCGTACGTCAAATTCGCATTGCAGCTGGCGAGATCCTCGACATGGAGCAAAGCGACGTCATCACGCAAGGCTTTGCGATCGAGGCGCGTATCACCGCAGAGGACGCATGGCAAAACTTCATCCCGAGCCCTGGCGAGATCACCGGCTACTACCCTGCTCTGGGACCTTCCGTGCGCGTGGATAGCCACCTATATAAAGACTATCAGATACCGCCGTTTTACGATAGCTTGCTAGCTAAACTCATCGTCCGCGCCCCTAGCTACGATCTAGCCGTAAATAAACTAAAACGCGCGCTAGATGAGTTTACCATCGAAGGCAGCGTCAAAACCACGATCCCGTTTTTGCTCAGCATCAGCAAGGAGCGCGACTTTAGGCGAGGATTTTTCGATACGTCCTACGTCGAAAACAAGATGCCTACCCTACTAGAAAAGATGAAAACCAAAGACAACGAAGACAACGAAGAGGTGATCGCCGCCATCGCAGCCGCGATACAAAGAGTAAAAGACGCCAGGAAATTTAAAGAGGAACACGCGAATGAATGATTTTTTCGATAGTTTAAAGGATATAAAAAAAGAGCTTCAAAAGGAGCAAAACGCAAATTTGAGCTCAAATTCAGCCGCAAAAAATGCCGCAAAGCAAAATTTAAAGTCTGAGCCAAAAACTTTTAGCAAAGAAGAAGCCATCGCACACAAAGAGCAAAATTTGCGTGACGAGTTTCTAGCCTACGTCAAGGACGCGGATATCAAAAAGTGCTAGTCGTGCCGTTTTCCACCCTGCCTAGCCCCTGCCCCTACCTCAAGGACAGGGACTCGCGCATGGAGTATCGCTACATAGACGGCTGCGACTTCGCCGTAAACGACGCTCTAGCTAGGCGCGGCTTTAGGCGCTTTGGCAAATATTTCTCCAAGCCAAACTGCGCGGGTTGCCGCGAGTGCGTAAATATCAGGGTCGATGCGCTAAATTTTAAATTTAGCAAATCTGCCCGCCGCACGATGCGTAAAAACGAAAACACCAAGATTATCCTAACAAAGCCGCTCATAGACGATGCGCACGTGGCGCTATACAAAAAATATCATAAATTTATGCAAGAAAAGCGCGAGTGGAAGTACTACGAGCTGGACTTTCGCCGCTACTACGAGCTCTACGTCGCGGGACACGCGGAGTTTGGCAAGGAGATAGCGTATTTTGCAGACGGCAGGCTCATCGGCGTCGATCTAGTCGATATCCTTAGCGACGGTATCTCGGCGGTTTATTGCTATTACGATCCTGATTTTGCGGACCTTAGTATCGGCAGATACTCGCTCTATCAGCAAATTTTACTGGCTAGGCAGCTAAATTTGCGCTGGATATACCTAGGCTACTACGTCAAAGACTGCCCTAGCCTAGCTTATAAGGCCGACTACAAGCCCTACGAGCGTCTGTGCGAATACGTCCCGCTAGACGAAACGCCCGTGTGGAAAAAAGCGGAATAAAAAATGCTTTCAAGTGCGTTTTATAAAGGCAAAATTTGATAAAAGTAAGTCAAAATCTAGAATCTCTAAGCATAGAAACCTCAGACGCCGATCTGTTTTTCGAGCTGCAAGCGCTCATCAAGCGAAACTTCGCCAAGACGCTAGGGCAAAAAGGCAAGGTGATGTCGTTTTACGACGAAAACGAGAAGGTTCAGCGCAAATATTTCGTCAAATTTCTAAAAAAACTCTGCCAAAGATACGAGCTAAAAAACGTAAATTTAAACTTCGCCGAGTATAAAACCATCAAACTCCACTACATACAACCAAACTCGCTAAAAGCCATGGTTTTCGTCGATGTCGCCTTCGTGCGGGGCGGCGCGATATTTAGCTTCGATCGCTCAAACGAAGCCTTCATCTCGCACATAATTAGAGGCTTTGAGTCAAAGCAAATTTTATCCGCCGAGGGTCAAATCGCCCTAAATATCGCAAATTTGGGCGAATGCGCGCGCCTAGAGGAGCTGTTTAACAAAAGCGAATATATGAAATTTTCGATCATCTTTAACTATAGCGAAGAGGAATTTGAAAAATTTAAAAAACAGATCAAAATCTGCGCCAAGAAAAACGAAGCCAAATTTGCTGCTCTTGCTAGCCTTTTCGAGGATCATTTCACGGTGCTTGGATGCGATAAAAACGATAGCTTTGAAGAGGTGCGAAACCGCTACCTGGAGCTTGTCAAAGCCTATCATCCAGACTTTCACGCCGCGCTTAGCCCCGAGCTTTTGGACGAATACAAAACGCAGTTTCAGCGTATCCAAAACGCCTATGAGAGCTTGAAGCCGTATTTTAAGGAGCTTGAGGCGGGAGCGGTGGAATAAGATTTAAATTTTAGACTTTAGCATAAAAAATATAATTTAATAACCATTTAATAGTGCCCTGAAAAATCACGCAAACTATAGCCATAATTAACGCATAAGGGCCCATAAACAACATCGAAATCAAAGAAATAATAAGATTAAAAACGTAAAAGTAACTATCGCCGTTGCTATCGTCGAAAAATATATCTATAGGCGTTATTTTAATATTTTGATCGCAAGGAATAAGCCTTAAACAGCGAAATAACCAAAAAATCGGTATAGCCAAAATCAAACCGAAAAATAAACCGCCCATGATGTTGTCCATGCTGGGAGCGATGCCCTCAATCAAATAAGTATTCGCAATGCCTAAAAATAGGACAAAAAGAATAAAAAATATGCGCTTCATATGGATATTTTAAATTTTCGAGACTTAAAAATCAAGAGAAATACGATACGAGCCCCGCCAAACCCCCGGCTTAAATTTAAAATTTACGCTTAAATTTGCGGCGTGCTCGGCAAATTTTCCCGCTCCAAGCGTCAAATTTTACTTACCCGACTGCAAAAGATACGTCTTTTTTCGTTCGCTAGAACTTCCGATATTTAGCGCTAGACGGTATTTGGTTATCGTGCGGCGGACGACCTCGACGTTAAATTCCTTCTTTATAAACTCCAAAATTTTTAGATCGCTAAGCGGTTTGGCGGGATTTTCGTTGCGGACAAGATTTGCTACGAAGTCCTTGATGGCCTTGTTTGAGACGTCCTCGTCGATCGCGGCGGAGAAAAAGCTCTTTATAGGCACGAGTCCGCGCGAGCATTCGAGGTATTTGTTTGAGATGCCGCGCGAGATGGTCGACGGGTTTCGCCCCAGATCCTCGGCGATGTCCTTTAGGCGCATGGGCTTGATGTCGCCGCCGAAAAAGTAATCGTACTGATACTCCACTAGCATTAGGGCGATCTTGCGCAGCGTGGCTTTTCGCATGTCAAGCGCATCTATGAGGTCTTTTGCCTCTTTTACGCGCGAGGCTACGAAGCTCTCTTTTTCGTCCAGCCCCTCGACGTCGATGACGATCTCGGGATAAAAGTCGTCATTGATACGCACTTCGATACCGCCCGAGCTCGTGTCTATGACGATGTCGGGGATGATCGCCGCAGCCTCGCTCATATACTCGATCGCGGGCGGATTTTTTAGCCTCTTGATGACGGCGAGAGCTTCGTTATAGAGCGGGATTTTGCGCATTTGGGAGAGATTTTCGAAATTTAACGCAAGCTTTTTAGCGCTTTCAAAGAGCTTCTCGTCCAAATTTAGCTCCTCAAGCTGAAACAAAAAGCTCTCCTTATAGTCCTTTGCGCCGATGCCGGCGGGCTCTAGGTAGGCAAAGCGCTTTCGCACCGACTCGATCTCCGCCTCGCCAAATTCGTCAAAGGCTTCAGGCTCATAGTAGCCCTCCTCGTTTATGCACTCGATGATTTTCATCGCGATTTTTTGGGATTTTTCGGTCGGAAAAAGGGGCTTATCTATCTGCTCGATTAGCTTGTCGTAAAGCCCCGTTTTAGCCACGCTAAAGCTTTCGATACTATCGGTTACGCTGTTTTTTGATATTTCTTTGAAAAAATTTTTCTCTTTTTTAGACGGCACGGCGCTTGGTAGCTCGCTTAAATTTCGTTGCTGCACGCTTGCAAACGGATTATCCGCTAAAAACGGCTCAAGCGTCTCCTTTAGCTCCTCGACGCTGCTGCTTAGTATCGGCAGCCACGAGCGCAACGTGTGCGAGAGCTTATTTTTGGGAGCTTGAGTTTGCTTTAGCATTATTCTACAAATTTAAACTCTTCGCCCAGATAGTGGGTGCGCACGAGTTTGTTATTCGCGACTTCGTTCGCGCTGCCGCTAGCTAGCAGGCTACCGTCCTTGATCACGTAGGCGCGGTCGCAGATAGCTAGCGTCTCGCGGACGTTGTGGTCGGTGATGAGCACGCCGATACCGAGCTTTTTTAGATCGCGAACGATGCTTTGTATGTCGCTAACGGCGATCGGATCGACGCCGGCAAATGGCTCGTCCAGGAGCAAAAATTTAGGCGTGATGATGAGGCTTCTAGCGATCTCGCAGCGTCTGCGCTCGCCGCCGCTTAGGCTCACGCCCTTTCGCAGGCGTATCGGCTCTATGTTTAGCAAATTTAGCATTTCATTTACTTTTTTCTCGCGGACGGCTTCGTCTTTATATAGGATTTCGGCACCGAGTAGTAAATTTTCCTCGACGGAGAGGTCTTTAAATATACTTGATTCTTGCGGCAGATAGCCGATACCCATATGCGCGCGCTTATGCAGAGGCACCTTCGTCACGTCTGCACCGTCTAAAAACACGCTGCCGCTAGATGGCGAGATAAGCCCGCAGATCATATAAAACGTCGTCGTTTTGCCCGCGCCGTTTGGACCTAGCAGCCCTACTACCTCGCCGCTTTTGACCTCTAGCGAGATGCCTTTTATGATGTTTGTTTTTTTAATCGTTTTTTGTAAATCTTTAACTTCTAATTTATGCACCGTAAACCTCGTATTTTCGCCCTTTTTGGCTAGGCGAGATGACTACCTTGACGCATTTTTCGCCCAAATTTGCCAGCGCCTTTTCCAGTCGCTCGTCGCCCCACTCTACCAGGTGAAGCCCATCCTCTAGCAAATTTTCAAAAAGTCCGTTTTGTAAAATCGCGTCAAGTCCGTTTTGATAGATGTCGTAGTGATAAATTTTATCCCCGTAGCTTTGCATGACCGAAAAAGTCGGCGAAGTAACCTCCGCATCGATGCCGCGAGCCTTTACGATGGCTTTAACTAACGTCGTTTTGCCGCTGGCTAAATTTCCCTGTAAGATAACGACGCCGCTTTGGGGTAAAATTTTTACCACCTCGCTAAGCTCGTCAAGTCCTAAATTTAGCTCTATCATAGCTCTTTTACGTATAGCGCTTGGGCTGATTTTGGGATACTTTTGGTCTCGGGGATCGCTAGCACCTCGTAGCGCGCCTCTCTCGTTAAAAATTTGATCGTAATCACGTCGCCGATCTTGACCTCTTTGGCCGGCTTGGCAACGACGCCGTTTACGCTCACGACGCCGCTTTTGCACATATCTTCGCTGACCGCGCGCCTTTTCGTGATATTTACGGTATTTAAAAACTTATCTACTCTCATGGCGGCGATTTTAGCCAAATTTGGCTTAAATTTTTAATTCCTCGCGGCTGCATATTAAATTTAATGTAAATTTGACGTTTAGCACACGCGATTTTAGCGGAGATATTTATAACAAATTAATCAAATTTGGCTAAAATACGCGTCATCTCAATATAAAGGATAGAGAATGAAAAAAGATGTGAAAAAAGTCGTTCTCGCCTATTCGGGCGGACTTGATACGAGCATTATTTTAAAATGGCTGCAAGACGAGTATAAATGCGAAGTGGTGACCTTTACCGCCGATATCGGCCAGGGCGAGGAACTAGAACCCGCACGCCAAAAAGCGCTGGAGCTCGGTATAAAACCCGAAAATATATTTATAGAGGATTTAAAAGAAGAATTTGCGCGGGATTTCGTATTTCCGATGTTTAGAGCAAACGCCGTCTATGAGGGCGAGTATCTACTAGGCACTTCGATAGCTCGCCCGCTGATAGCTAAAAAACAAGCCCAAATCGCCGCCAAAGTAGGCGCCGACGGCGTGAGCCACGGAGCGACCGGCAAAGGCAACGACCAAGTGCGCTTTGAGCTAGGCTACTACGCGCTGGGAGACAATCTAACCATCATCGCTCCTTGGCGCGAGTGGGATCTAAACAGCCGCGAAAAGCTACTAAAATACGCCGAAAAAAACGGTATCAAAATAGAAAAGAAACCGGGCAAAAGCCCCTACTCTATGGACGCAAATTTACTCCATATCAGCTACGAAGGCCTAGTACTTGAAAACCCTGCTCACGCTCCGGAAGCCGATATGTGGCGCTGGACGGTAAGCCCAAAAGATGCTCCAAACGAAAGCGAAATAATAGAAATCGGCTACGAAAAAGGCGATCCCGTTAGCATAAACGGCAAAAAAATGAGCCCTGCCGCGCTACTAGCCGAACTAAACCGCCTAGGCGCAAAGCACGGTATCGGCAGACTAGACCTCGTCGAAAACCGCTCGGTCGGCATGAAAAGCCGCGGCTGCTACGAGACTCCGGGCGGCACGATAATGCTAAAAGCTCACCGCGCGATCGAGAGCATCACGCTAGACCGCGGCGCGGCGCACCTAAAAGACGAGCTAATGCCTCGCTACGCAGAGCTCATCTATAACGGCTACTGGTGGTCGCCTGAGCGTATCATGCTGCAAGCGCTCATCGATAAGAGCCAAGAAAACGTAAACGGCACGGTCAAAGTCGAGCTCTACAAAGGCAACGTAATCGTGCTAGGACGCGACAGCAAGACGGACAATCTCTTTAGCGAGGCGTTTTGTACGTTTGAAGAAGACAGCGTGTTTGACCAAAAAGACGCGAACGGATTTATCAAGCTAAACGCGCTAAGATTTATCATCGGACGCAAAAACGGACGCAAATTTAACTAAATAAAGGACAAAAATGAAAGTACTACTAATAAAAGACGTAAAATCGCTCGGAAAAGCCGGCGAAATCAAAGAGGTAAAGGAAGGCTACGGAAATAACTTCCTAATCGGAAAAGGCTTTGCTAAAGCCGCGACTCCCGATGTTTTGCGCCAGTACGAAGCCGAGCAAAAACGCAAGGCCGAGGAGCTAAAATACGAGATCGCAAATATAGAAAAGCTAAAATCCGAGATCGAAAAAATCACGCTCAAGGTCAAAAAGCCGCTCGGAGCAAACGGCGCGCTATTTGGCGCAGTGACGAAGGATGAAATTTCAGAAGCGCTAGAAAAAAATCATCATTTAGTCGTAGATAAAAAGGCGTTTGACTTCGCCCACACTATAAAAGTGACAGGCATCTACGAAGTGGACGTCAAGCTCGGCCATGCCGTGCGCGCCACGCTAAAACTAGACGTCGAGGGCGAATAAGTGTTTCACGCGACTACCATTTTAGCCTACAAAGGCAAGAACAAATCGGTCATCGGCGGCGACGGACAAGTGAGCTTTGGCAACACGGTGCTAAAAGGCAACGCGGTAAAAATCCGCAAAATCCACGGCGGCAAGGTCCTAGCGGGCTTTGCCGGCAGCACCGCCGATGCGTTTAATCTCTTTGATATGTTTGAAAACAACCTCGAGCACGCCAAAGGCGACCTGCTAAAAGCGGTGATCGAATTTAGCAAAGAGTGGCGCAAGGATAAATATCTGCGCAAGCTAGAAGCTATGATGCTAGTGCTTGATAGAGAGAAAATTTTCCTTTTGAGCGGAACGGGCGACGTCGTAGAGCCCGAAGACGGCAAGATAGCCGCTATCGGAAGCGGCGGCAACTACGCTTTATCCGCAGCCAGGGCTCTGGATAAATTTGCCCGGATCGACGAAGAAGAGCTCGTAAAAGAGAGCCTAAAGATCGCGGGCGAAATTTGCATTTATACGAACACGAACATAAAAACCTACGTTTTAGAATAGAGAAAAGATGAATTTAACCCCAAAAGAGATAGTGAAATTTTTAGACGATTACGTCATCGGGCAAAAAGACGCCAAAAAGATCATCGCCATCGCGCTACGAAACCGCTACCGCAGAATGAAGCTGGATAAAACGATGCAAGACGATATCATGCCAAAAAACATCCTGATGATAGGCTCGACTGGTGTGGGCAAAACCGAGATCGCAAGGCGCTTGTCAAAGATGATGGGCTTGCCGTTTATCAAAGTAGAAGCTAGCAAATACACCGAAGTGGGCTTCGTCGGACGCGACGTAGAAAGCATGGTGCGCGACCTGGCGGCTGCGTCGGTAAATTTGGTCAAAGCCGAACAGCGCGAGAAAAATCGCGAGAAAATCGACGAATACGTAAAAGATAAGATAATAAAAAAACTCCTGCCGCCTCTGCCGACGGGTGCAAGCGAAGAGAAAAAAGCAGACTACGAAAAAAGCTACGAAAAGATGATGAGCAGGCTAGAAAACGGCGATCTAGATGATCTTAGCATCGAGATAGAGGTCGTGCAAAATAGCTTTGACGCGGGCGCGAACGTACCGCCCGATATGGCGCAAATGCAAGAGAGCTTCGTCAAAATCATCGGCCTAAGCAACAAAACCGTCAAAAAAGAGATGAAGGTAAAAGACGCTAAAGAGGCGCTCAAAAACGAAGCTAGCGATAAAATTTTAGATATGGAAAGCATCAAAACAGAAGCCGTGCGAAGAGCCGAAAACGAGGGCATAATCTTTATCGACGAGATCGATAAAGTCGCGGTGAGCTCCGGAAACTCGGGCAGACAAGATCCTAGCAAAGAAGGAGTACAGCGCGACTTGCTACCTATCGTGGAGGGCTCGACGGTGACGACCAAATTTGGCGCCATAAAGACCGATCACATCCTTTTTATCGCCGCGGGCGCCTTTCACATCAGCAAACCAAGCGATCTGATCCCCGAGCTTCAGGGGCGTTTTCCGCTACGAGTAGAGCTTGATAGCTTAGATGAAAATGCGCTGTATCAAATTTTAACTCAGCCTAAAAATTCGCTACTCAAACAGTACGAAGCACTTTTAAAAACGGAAAACGTTGAGCTTAAATTTACGAATGACGCTATAAAAGCTATCGCTAAAATAGCCCAAAACGCCAACGAAAAAATGGAAGATATCGGCGCTAGACGCCTTCACACAGTGATCGAGCG
>CAURWB010000032.1:0-23204 GCA_963528245.1 uncultured Campylobacter sp.
AGCACTTCCTTGGTAAGGAAGAGGTCGCGGGTTCAAGTCCCGCTATGAGCTCCACGGATTTTAGAGAAGAAAAATTAAGCATAAATTTAAAACGCAAATATCATTACGGAGGAAGAGATGGCAAAAGAAAAATTTTCACGTAACAAGCCACACGTAAACATTGGTACTATCGGTCACGTTGACCATGGTAAAACAACTTTGACAGCTGCAATTTCTGCTGTTCTTTCAAGAAAAGGTCTTGCTGAACTAAAAGACTATGATAATATCGACAACGCTCCAGAGGAGAAAGAGCGCGGTATTACCATCGCTACTTCTCACATTGAGTATGAGACTGAAAATCGCCACTATGCTCACGTTGACTGCCCAGGCCACGCCGACTATGTTAAAAACATGATTACCGGTGCGGCTCAAATGGACGGTGCTATCCTAGTTGTTTCTGCTGCTGACGGCCCAATGCCTCAAACCAGAGAGCACATCTTGCTATCTCGCCAAGTAGGCGTTCCATATATCGTTGTTTTCATGAACAAAGCTGATATGGTTGACGATGCTGAGCTTCTTGAACTAGTTGAGATGGAAATTCGCGAGCTTCTAAACGAGTACGACTTCCCTGGTGACGATACTCCAATCGTAGCAGGCTCGGCTCTACAAGCTCTTAATGAGGCTAAGGCTGGAACAGACGGCGAATGGTCTGCAAAGGTTCTTGAGCTTATGGCTAGAGTTGATGAGTATATTCCAACTCCAGTACGCGCAACAGATAAAGATTTCTTGATGCCTATTGAGGACGTTTTCTCTATTTCTGGTCGCGGTACGGTTGTTACCGGTAGAATTGAAAAAGGTGTAGTAAAAGTCGGCGATACCATCGAAATCGTAGGTATTAGACCAACTCAAACTACTACAGTTACCGGCGTCGAGATGTTTAGAAAAGAAATGGACCAAGGTGAAGCAGGCGATAACGTAGGCGTTCTTCTAAGAGGCACAAAAAAAGAAGATGTTGAGCGCGGTATGGTTCTTTGCAAACCTAAATCAATTACTCCTCACACTAAATTTGAGGGAGAGGTTTATATCCTAACAAAAGAAGAGGGTGGACGTCATACCCCATTCTTTAACAACTATAGACCGCAGTTCTATGTAAGAACGACTGATGTTACAGGTTCTATCACTCTTCCAGAAGGAACAGAGATGGTTATGCCTGGTGACAACCTAAAGATAACTGTTGAGCTTATTGCGCCAGTTGCTCTTGAAGAGGGAACTCGCTTTGCGATCCGTGAAGGTGGTAGAACAGTCGGCTCAGGCGTTGTTTCTAAGATTCTAGCATAATTTAATTTTATATTTTGGCGGAGTTTTTCTCCGCTTTTTTGAAGGGAATTTATGGCAAAAGGTAATAGAATAAAAGTCGGTCTTAAATGTTCTGAATCAGGTGATATAAATTATACTACGGTAAAAAATAGCAAAACGACAACCGAAAAATTGGAACTAAAAAAATATTGCCCAAGACTAAAAAAACATACTGTTCATAAAGAAGTTAAGTTAAAGAGCTAAGGCTTTTTAGGGCAATAGCTCCAACGGTAGAGCGCTGGATTCCAAATCCAATGGTTGGGGGTTCGAATCCCTCTTGCCCTGCCATCAAAAGGTTAAAAATGGAAAAAATGATAAATTATATAAAGCTTTCTCGCGCCGAAGTCGGAAAGGTAATTTTTCCGCTCAAAGAGCAAATAAGAAATGCTTTTATAACAGTTTTTGCTGTAGTAGCCATTGTTTCACTTTTTTTAGCTCTTGTTGATGCAATTATGTCTTTCTCTCTTTCAAAACTGATTTAAGGTTGAATCATGGCACATAAATGGTATGCGATTCAAACTTATGCCGGTAGCGAAATGAGCGTAAAGAGAGCTATTGAAAATTTAGTTAGAGATAATCACATTGAAGAACAACTAAAAGAGATTATAGTTCCTACTGAAGATGTAATAGAAATCAAAAACGGCAAGAAAAAAATAAACGAAAGAAGTCTTTATCCTGGATATGCTTTTGCACATCTTGATTTGGATACAGCTCTTTGGCACAAGATTCAGTCTCTTCCTAAAGTCGGTAGATTTATAGGTGAAGCAAAAAAACCTACGCCGTTAAGCGAAAAAGATATAAATTTAATTTTAGAAAAAGTCCAAAAGCGAGCTGCTCCTAAACCAAAAATTTTCTTTGATAACGGAGAAAATGTTCGTATTACGGAAGGGCCTTTCGCGAATTTTACTGGTATAGTAGAAGAGTACGATATGATACACGGAAAGCTAAGGCTAAATGTTTCAATATTTGGCAGAAGCACCCCAGTTGAAATTTTATATTCACAAGTCGAGAAGATAGTATAAGGAGAAGTTTATGGCTAAAAAAGTTATAGGCGAAATTAAATTACACATTGCTGCTGCGAAAGCAAATCCAAGTCCTCCGGTAGGTCCGGCTCTTGGTCAGCAAGGCGTTAATATTATGGAATTTTGTAAAGCATTTAATGAAAGAACAAAGGATATGGCTGGCTTTAGGGTTCCGGTCGTTATTACCGTTTATGCTGATAGAAGCTTTACATTTATTACAAAACAGCCGCCTGCTACGGATTTGATTAAAAAAGCTGCAGGAATAGAAAAAGGTTCGGATAATCCGTTAAAAAATAAAGTAGCCAAGCTCACAAAAGCTCAGGTACTTGAAATAGTTGAGAAAAAAATTGCCGACTTAAATACTAAAGATAGAGAGCAGGCAGCTAAAATCATTGCTGGTTCAGCTCGCTCAATAGGAATTACGGTAGTCGATTAATCCTTTTACCACATAAGGATTTTATAAAGTTAAATTTATGCACACGCGTTAATATTTATAGCGCGTGTATTTTAAATTTGGCAATGTGGAAGCATAAAATTTAAAATGCGGAGAAATTAATGTCAAAAAAAACTACAAAAAGATTTGGTAAGCTACTTGAAAAAGTTGATGCCACTAAAACCTACTCTTTAGCAGATGCTATCGATACTGTAAAATTACTAAAAAGCGCCAAATTTGACGAAACAGTCGAAATTGCGCTAAAACTCAACGTCGATCCAAGACATGCCGATCAAATGGTTAGAGGCTCAGTAGTGCTTCCCGCAGGAACTGGCAAAACCGTTCGCGTAGCAGTTATAGCAAAAGATGCAAAAGCCGATGAAGCAAAAGCTGCCGGTGCTGATATAGTCGGTAGCGACGAGCTTGTCGAAGATATCCAAAAAGGAATTATGAATTTCGACGTTCTTATCGCTACTCCAAATTTAATGGGACTAGTTGGTAAAGTAGGACGAATTTTAGGACCAAAAGGTCTTATGCCAAACCCAAAAACCGGCACGGTTACTATGGATGTAGCTCAAGCGGTTAATAACGCAAAAAGTGGTCAAGTTAATTTCCGCGTAGATAAGCAAGGAAATATACACGCTGGCCTTGGTAAAGTTAGCTTTTCAAAAGAGCAATTAAACGATAATATTTCAACTCTTATCAAAGCGGTAAATAGACAAAAACCTGCGGCAGCAAAAGGTAGATATATTAAGAGTGCTGCTTTATCATTAACTATGAGCCCTTCTGTTTTACTTGAGACTCAAGAGCTTATGGATCTACGCTAATTTAGCTAATAATTTTTATCTTAGATTGGAGATAGCAGAGGCTTTTGCTTAATCGTGCTTTTATGCCGCTCTGCTTGAAATCACTAGTCGGAAAGGAGAAAAACTAGATGACGAGAAACGAAAAATCTGAAATAATCAGTAAACTTGAAGCTGAGTTTAAAGAAAATGAAGCGATTATAGTTTGCGATTATCGCGGTCTTAGCACTAAAAAGCTAGAGGCCTTGAGAGATGCGGCTAGAGTTTTAAACGTAAAAGTTCAAATCGTAAAAAATACTCTTGCAAATATCGCTCTTAATAATATCGAAAAATCCGGTATGGTTTTGAAAGATACGAATATATTTATCTGGGGCGATCAGCTTTCAGCTACTAAAGTTGCGGCTAAATTTGAAGAGACCAACAGCGAACTATTTAAAATCAAAACCGCTCATATCGATGGCGAAGTTGCAAGCGTCGAGAAGGTTAAGGCTCTATCTAAGATGCCTAGCCGTGATGAGTTGCTTGCGATGCTTTTGCAAGTTTGGAATGCGCCTATCCAAAATTTCACTATTGGACTAAATGCGCTTAAAGAGAAAAAAGAAAAATCAGCATAAAAGGATAAGAAATGGCAATTACTAAAGAGGACGTATTAGAATTTATCTCTAATCTTTCAGTATTAGAGCTAAGCGAACTAGTAAAAGAATTCGAAGAGAAATTCGGCGTAAGCGCTGCTCCGGTAATGGTAGCAGGCGGCGCAGCAGCAGGCGGCGCAGCTGATGCAGCTGAAGAGAAAACAGAATTTAACGTTGTTCTAGTTGACGGCGGCGACAAGAAAATCAACGTTATTAAAGTTGTTCGCGCTCTTACAGGCCTTGGCCTTAAAGAGGCTAAAGACGCAGTCGAGCAAACTCCTTCTGTTATCAAAGAGGGCGTTAGCAAAGACGAGGCTGAAGCAGCTAAAAAAGAGCTTGAAGAAGCTGGCGCTAAAGTCGAACTTAAATAATTTCACTTATTTTTACAAAGGAGGCGACGCCTCCTTATTTAATTTTTACAATGATGCCGCAGACGTGCGGTTATTTACTTTCTTTCAAACTTATACCATGAGGTAGAATATGCTAAATAGTTTATACTCAGGAAATCGTCTTAGAGTTGATTTTTCAAATGTTGCCAAAGAGATCGATGTTCCTAACCTGCTACAATTACAAAAAAAGAGTTTTGACCAGTTTTTAAACGTAGATAAAAATCAAGGCGAAAGCGGTATAGAAAAAGTTTTCAAATCAATATTTCCTATACATGATCCGCAAAACCGCTTAAGCTTAGAATACGTAAGCTCTGAAATCGGAAAACCAAAATATACGATCAGAGAGTGCATGGAGCGCGGGCTTACTTATTCTGTAAATTTAAAAATGAAAATAAGGCTGATCGTTCACGAAAGAGATGAAAAAACAGGCGAGAAGATCGGCATAAAAGATATAAAAGAGCAAGAAATTTTCGTTCGCGAAATTCCTTTGATGACTGATAGAATTTCATTTATTATTAACGGCGTCGAGCGCGTCGTAGTTAATCAGCTTCACAGAAGTCCCGGCGTTATCTTTAAAGAAGAAGAAAGTCCTACGGTCGTAAATAAGCTTATTTATACGGCTCAAATTATTCCTGACCGCGGTAGCTGGCTGTATTTTGAGTATGATACCAAAGATGTACTTTACGTTCGTATTAACAAGCGCAGAAAAGTACCGGTAACTATCCTATTTAGGGCGCTTGGATATAAAAAGCAAGATATTATCAAGTTATTTTATCCTATACAAACTTTAACAATAAAAGATAATAAATTTTTGACGCCATTTAACCCAGATGATTATCAAGGTAGGGTCGAATACGATATCAAAGATGAAGATGGTAACGTTTTACACGAGGCTGGTAAAAGACTAACCAAGAAAAAGGCTGATAAGATCATCGCCGACGGCGTCAAATTTGTCGAATATCCGACTGAAATTTTGGTAAATAGGTTTTTGGCTCACCCGGTTATTGACAAAAACAGCGGCGAGGTGCTTTATGATACTCTTGCGCAGCTTGACGAAAATAAATTGGTTAAAATTTTAGCTGATCAAGAGAGTATCGAGATAGCAAACGACCTAGCTGCAGGCGTGGATGATGCGATCATAAATTCGTTTATCGCCGATAACGAGACGCTAAAACTACTACGTCAAACCGAAAACGTCGACGATGAAAACGATCTTGCGGCGATAAGAATTTATAAAGTTATGCGTCCAGGCGAACCGGTTGTTAAAGACGCTGCTCGCGCTTTCGTAAACGATCTATTTTTTAACCCTGAAAGATATGATTTGACGGGAGTCGGTCGTATGAAAATGAACCACAAGCTAGCGCTTGAGGTGCCTGAATATGTAACGGTTTTGACCAATGAGGACATTATAAAAACGGCAAAATATTTGATAAAGGTCAAAAACGGACAAGGGCATATTGATGACCGCGATCACCTAGGCAACCGCCGTATCCGCTCTATCGGTGAGCTTTTGGCAAACGAGCTACACCTGGGCTTTGTAAAAATGCAAAAGGCTATCAGGGATAAATTTACGACGCTGGGCAATACCGAAGAGATTATGCCTTACGATTTGGTTAATCCAAAAATGATCACCACGACGATAATGGAATTTTTCACCGGCGGTCAGTTGAGCCAGTTTATGGATCAGACCAACCCGCTTAGCGAAGTTACGCATAAACGCAGACTTTCGGCGCTGGGCGAAGGCGGTCTTGTTAAAGATAGAGCCGGCTTTGAGGTGCGCGATGTTCATCCGACTCACTACGGTAGAATTTGCCCGGTAGAGACTCCTGAAGGTCAAAACATCGGCCTTATCAACACGCTTTCTACTTACGCAAAGGTAAATAATCTAGGCTTCGTAGAGGCTCCGTATAAAAAAGTCGTAGATGGCAAGGTAACCGACGAGATCGTCTATCTAACGGCGACTCAAGAGGAAAATTTGGTTATCGCTCCGGCATCTACCGCGCTTGATGAAAGCGGATATATAGTAGAGGATTTGATCGAAGCTAGACAAGACGGAGAGATGATACTAGCTAAACGTGAGGACGTTAAGCTAATCGACCTTTGCTCCGGTATGATAGCCGGCGTTGCGGCATCGCTTATTCCGTTTTTGGAACACGACGACGCAAACCGCGCCCTAATGGGATCAAACATGCAACGCCAAGCAGTGCCGTTACTTCGTTCGTCCGCTCCTATTGTAGGAACCGGCATGGAGAGTACCGTAGCTCGCGACGCATGGGAAGCCATCAAGGCTAGACGCGCAGGGGTAGTCGAAAAGGTGGACAATAAAAACATCTTTATCCTCGGCGAAGACGAGGCTGGTCCATATATCGATCACTACTCTATGGAGAAAAATTTAAGAACCAACCAAAATACAACCTTCTCTCAGCATCCTATCGTTAAAAAAGGCGAAAAAGTAGCAGCTGGGCAGATCATAGCCGACGGTCCGTCTATGGAGCGCGGCGAGCTGGCTATCGGTAAAAACGCGCTTATAGCTTTCATGCCGTGGAACGGTTATAACTACGAGGACGCGATCGTAATCAGCGAAAAAATGATCCGAGAGGATGCGTTTACGAGCGTGCATATCTATGAAAAAGAGATCGAAGCACGCGAACTAAAAGATGGCGTTGAGGAGATCACTAAAGACATCCCGAATATTAAAGAGGAAGATCTGCTTCACTTAGATGATAGCGGCATAATAAAAATCGGTACGCAGGTAAAACCTGGCATGATCCTGGTCGGCAAGGTTTCCCCAAAAGGCGAGGTTAAGCCGACGCCTGAGGAGCGCTTGCTTCGCGCGATTTTTGGAGAAAAAGCCGGCCACGTGGTAAATAAATCCCTTTACGCGACAGCTTCTATGGAAGGCGTCGTAGTAGACGTTAAAATTTTTACCAAAAAGGGCCATGAAAAAGATGGCCGCTCAAATAAAGTTTATGAGGAAGAAAAGGCGGCTTTTGAAAAAGAACACCACGATAGACTCTTGATGCTAGACCGCGAAGAGATGCTAAAAGTGGGCGCTTTGCTTTGCAAAACGCCTTTGAGTTCTGCTCAAACTATCGGCAAAAAAACCTATAAAAAAGGTGAGAAGATCGATAAAGAAGAGTTTGAAAACATCAACCGCTTTACTCTAAGCGCGATCGTTAAAGGTTTTTCAAAAGACGTTCAAAAATCATACGACGACATAAAAAATCATTTCCAAAACGAGAAGAAAAAGCTCAAAGAAGAGCATGACGCTAAGATGGAAATTTTAGAAAAAGACGACATCTTGCCAAGCGGAGTAGTTAAGCTCGTTAAAGTCTATATCGCCACCAAGCGCAAGCTAAAAGTGGGCGATAAGATGGCGGGCCGCCACGGAAACAAAGGTATCGTTTCAAACATCGTGCCAGAGGTTGATATGCCGTATCTACCGAGCGGTCAACCAGTCGATATCGTGTTAAATCCGCTGGGCGTTCCTAGCCGTATGAATATCGGTCAAATTTTAGAAAGCCACTTGGGACTTGTCGGCTACCGTTTGGGCGAGCAAATAAATCAAATTTTCCAAGAGAAAAAAGGCGAGTGGGTAAAAGAGCTACGAGCCAAAATGATCGAGATAGCTTCTGCATCTAAATTTATGGATGCCAAAAAGACTCTAGGCAAAATGAGCGACGAGATGCTTTTAGACTACGCTAGAGATTGGGCTAATGGCGTCAAATTTGCCACGCCTATATTTGAGGGCGTAAGGGTCGATGAGTTAATGAAACTATTTGAGCTAGCTAAGATCGATATGGACGGCAAGACCGAGCTTTACGACGGACGCACGGGCTCAAAGATCAAAGAACGCGTAAACGTCGGATGTATGTATATGCTAAAGCTTCACCACCTAGTCGACGAAAAAGTCCACGCTAGAAGCACGGGTCCATATAGCCTAGTTACTCAGCAGCCAGTCGGCGGTAAGGCGCTATTTGGCGGACAAAGATTCGGAGAGATGGAAGTTTGGGCACTTGAGGCGTACGGCGCAGCTCATACGCTTCGCGAGATGCTAACGGTTAAATCAGACGACGTCGAAGGACGTTTGTCTGCGTATAAAGCCCTAACTAGAGGCGAAAACGTGCCTGAAACAGGCATTCCTGAGACATTTTTCGTTCTAACAAACGAGCTAAAATCATTGGCGCTTGATGTCGAGATATACGATGAGGATGAAAATAATGAGTGAGTTAAAACCTATTGAGATAAAAGAAGAACGCAGACCGCGCGATTTTGAAGCGTTTCAGCTTCGTTTGGCTAGCCCTGAGAGAATAAAGTCATGGAGCCACGGCGAGGTCAAAAAACCCGAAACCATAAACTACCGCACGCTAAAACCTGAGCGCGACGGTCTATTTTGCGCTAAAATTTTCGGTCCTATTCGCGACTACGAGTGCCTTTGCGGTAAGTATAAAAAAATGCGTTATAAGGGCATCAAGTGCGAAAAATGCGGCGTCGAGGTAACTAGCTCAAAGGTGCGCCGCTCTAGAATGGGCCACATCGAGCTCGTGACTCCTGTTGCGCATATCTGGTACGTAAATTCGCTCCCAAGCCGCATAGGAACGTTGCTCGGTATAAAGATGAAAGACCTTGAGCGCGTGCTTTACTACGAGGCGTATATCGTCGAGAGCGTAGGCGACGCGTTTTATGACACCGAAAATAGCAAAAAGGTAGAAATTTTCGACGTTCTAAACGAAGAGCAATACGTTTCTTTGGCTTCTCGTTTTGAAGAGAGCGGATTTAGAGCTAGAATGGGCGGTGAAGTTATCCGCGATTTACTAGCAAATATCGATCTTGTCGAGCTTTTAAATACCCTAAAAGACGAGATCAGCGCGACAAATTCGGAAGCCAAGAAAAAAACCATAGTAAAAAGACTAAAAGTCGTCGAGAGCTTTTTAAATTCAGGCAACCGTCCTGAGTGGATGATGATTACGAATTTGCCGGTCCTGCCACCGGATCTTCGTCCGCTTGTTAGCCTTGACGGCGGTAAATTTGCGGTTTCTGACGTAAATGACCTATATCGCCGCGTTATAAATAGAAACGCGCGCCTAAAACGCCTTATGGAGCTTGACGCACCTGAGATTATTATCAGAAACGAAAAGCGTATGCTTCAGGAGTCCGTCGATGCGCTATTTGACAACGGGCGACGCGCAAATGCGGTAAAAGGTGCAAATAAACGCCCGTTAAAATCGCTTTCTGAAATCATTAAAGGCAAGCAAGGCCGCTTCCGTCAAAATTTGCTCGGTAAGCGCGTGGATTTTTCTGGTCGTTCTGTTATCGTCGTCGGTCCAAAACTACGTATGGATCAGTGCGGATTACCGAAAAGAATGGCGCTTGAGCTGTTTAAGCCGCATTTGCTAGCTCGCCTCGAGGAGAAGGGCTACGCCACGACCGTAAAACAAGCTAAAAAGATGATAGAGGATAAGACGAACGAGGTTTGGGAGTGCCTGGAAGAGGTCGTTAAAGATCACCCGGTCATGCTAAATCGCGCTCCGACGCTTCACAAATTATCTATCCAGGCGTTTCACCCGGTGCTCGTCGAGGGCAAGGCTATCCAGCTACACCCGTTAGTTTGCGCCGCATTTAACGCGGACTTCGACGGTGACCAGATGGCTGTTCACGTTCCGCTATCGCAGGAAGCTATCGCAGAGTGCAAAATTTTGATGCTTAGTTCGATGAACATCTTGCTTCCTGCAAGCGGTAAGGCTATCACGGTTCCTAGTCAGGACATGGTTTTGGGGATTTACTATCTAAGCCTAGAAAAGACCGATAGCAAGGGCGCAAATAAAATTTTCGCATCGGTAGACGAAGTAATGATCGCCGAGGAAGCGTACTGCCTAGAGGTGCACTCGAAAATCAAAACGATGATTGGCGGCAAGACTCTATTTACGACCGCGGGTCGCTTGATCATCCGCTCGATTCTGCCTGATTTTGTTCCTGAAAATATGTGGAACAGGGTTATGAAGAAAAAAGATATCGCAAATTTGGTCGATTATGTTTACAAAAACGGCGGCCTTGAGGTAACGGCGGGATTTTTGGATAAGCTTAAAAATTTGGGCTTCCGTTATGCGACCAAGGCCGGTATCTCTATCTCTATCGCCGATATCATCGTCCCTGATAGCAAGCAAAAATATATCAACGAAGCCAAGAAAAAAGTCCGAGAGATACAAAATCAATACGGCGCGGGCTTGCTAACGGACTCCGAGAGATATAATAAAATCATCGACATCTGGACGGATACGAACAATGTCGTCGCTGGCGAGATGATGAAGCTTATCCAGGGAGATAAGGGCGGATTTAACTCTATTTATATGATGGCCGATAGCGGCGCGAGAGGCTCAGCGGCGCAAATTCGCCAGCTAGCCGGTATGCGTGGTCTTATGGCAAAGCCTGACGGCTCGATCATCGAGACTCCTATCATATCAAACTTCCGCGAAGGTCTAAACGTTCTTGAGTACTTTAACTCAACCCACGGCGCTAGAAAAGGTCTTGCGGATACCGCGCTAAAAACGGCGAATGCCGGATACCTAACCAGGAAGCTAATCGACGTCGCGCAAAACGTAAAAGTCACTATGCACGACTGCGGTACGCACGAGGGCGTCGAGATCACCGAGATCACCGATAACGGCGAGCTTATCGAGAGCTTGGAAGAGAGAATTTTAGGCCGCGTGCTAGCCGACGACGTTATCGATCCGATAGCAAACGAAGTGCTATTTAGCGAAGGTACGCTAATAGACGAAGAAAAAGCTAAAGCTATAACCGAAGCGGGTATAAAATCTGTCAGCATCAGAACGCCGATAACTTGCAAGGCAGCAAAAGGCGTCTGCGCGAAATGCTACGGCGTGAATTTGGGCGAAGGAAAGCTGGTAAAACCAGGCGAAGCCGTCGGTATCATCTCGGCCCAGTCTATCGGCGAACCTGGTACTCAGCTAACGCTAAGAACCTTCCACATCGGCGGTACGGCATCAACCGAGCAGCAAGATTATCAAGTCGCCGCGCAAAAAGAAGGCTTTATAAGGTACTACAATCTAAACGTTTACGAAAACGGCGGCAAGAAAATCGTAGCAAACCGCAGAAACTCAGCCGTATTGCTCGTAGAGCCTAAGATCAAAGCTCCGTTTGACGGAAAGATCGAGATCGAGGTCGCCCACGAAGACGTAAATATAATCGTAAAAGGCAAAAAAGAAGAGATCAAATATACGCTAAGAAGAGGCGATCTGGCTAAGCCTAACGAGTTAGCGGGCGTTAGCGGTAAAGTAGAGGGTAAAATTTACATCCCTTATGCCGACGGCGACACAGTTAAAGAGAACGAAAGTATCGCAGAGGTTATCAAAGAGGGCTGGAACGTACCTAAACGTATCCCGTTTGCGAGCGAGATAAAGGTAGAGGACGGCGAGCCGATCGCTAAGAAAATCCTTGCCGGAGCAAACGGCGTGCTTAAATTTTATATCTTGAAGGGCGATTATTTAGAGCGCTTAAGAAATATCAAAAAAGGCCACGTCGTAACGGAAAAAGGATTATTTGTCGTGGTTGCCGACGAGGACGACAGAGAAGCGGTTCGCTACTATATTCCGCGAAACTCTATCATTAAGGCAAACGATAGCGACATCGTGGATAGCAAAGCAGTGATCTCTGAGCCTGAAAGCCAAGAAAAAACCGTCATAGCCGAGTGGGATCCATATTCTACGCCGATCATCGCCGAGGCTGCAGGTAGGGTGACGTACGAAGATATCGAGCCTGGATATAGCGCTGCCGAGCAGTACGACGAGGCGACCGGCCAGAGCCGTTTGGTTATCAACGAGTATCTGCCTTCCGGCATCAAGCCTACTATCGTGATCAGCACCGATGATGGCAAAATGATCCGCTATCAGCTAGAGCCAAAAACCGCGATATTCGCAGCCAACGACGAAGTAGTGAAGCAAGCCGACATCCTGGCTAAGACGCCTAAAGCCGTCGCGAAGTCAAAGGACATCACGGGCGGTTTGCCGCGCGTATCCGAGCTGTTTGAGGCTAGACGCCCGAAAAATACTGCTATCATCGCCGAGATCGACGGCACCGTGAGATTTGAAAAGCCGCTTCGTTCTAAAGAGCGCATCGTAATCGAGGCCGACGACGGCGCGACTGCCGAGTATTTGATAGACAAAACTCGTCAAATTCAAGTCCGCGACGGCGAATTTATCCACGCGGGTGAGAAGCTAACCGACGGGCTAATATCAAGCCATGATGTTTTAAGAATTTTGGGCGAGAAGGCGTTGCATTATTATTTGATCAGTGAAATTCAGCAAGTTTACCGCTCTCAAGGCGTTGCGATCGCCGACAAGCACATCGAGATTATTGTTTCTCAGATGCTTCGTCAGGTTAAGATCGTCGATAGCGGCGATACAAATTTCATTACCGGCGATATGATCTCTCGAACGAGATTTAAGGAAGAAAACGAGCGTATAATGAGAATGGGCGGCAATCCTGCGATTGCCGAGCCTATTTTGCTAGGCGTTACGCGCGCGGCTATCGGAAGCGATAGCGTGATCTCGGCGGCATCGTTCCAAGAGACGACTAAAGTTCTAACCGAGGCTTCGATCGCAGCCAAGATCGACCATCTCGAGGATCTAAAAGAAAACGTCATCCTAGGACGTATGATTCCTGTTGGAACAGGCCTTTATCAAGATCAAAAGATCAAGCTAAAACAAAACTAAAATTTAACTCCCTAAGCCTCGCCAAATTCGACGAGGCTTAAATTTACCTCGCTTTAAACCTAATCAGATAAAATCCATCCTTTAAATTTTAAAATTTGGAGTAAAAATGAAAAATTTCGATTTGGGAATTTTGTTTGCGAGGCTGGGGCTAGGTATTTGCCTTTTTATGCACGGCTTTGCGAAAATTTCACACGGTATAGGCGGAGTAAAGAGCATTTTAACAAAAGCCGGATTGCCTGAAGTTATGGCTTACGGCTCCTATGTCGGTGAGGTTGTTGCACCGATAATGATAATTCTAGGGATATTTTCAAGGATCGGAGCATTGCTCGTTATTGGCACGAGCCTAACGATAATGTACGCCTATCACGGACTTGGAAATTTGCTGGAGCTTACAAATGTGGGCGGCTTTAAGGCCGAAATTTTATATCTTTACATCGCCTTATCGCTTTGCATCATCTTTAGCGGAAGCGGAAAATATGCGATTAGAAAAGATTAGCGCTATAAAATCCAGCGTTAAAGATGAAATTTACCTTATATTAAGCCAAATTTAAATAAAATCAAGTCTTTTTAATAAATTTAGTCGAAAGGAATTACTGTGCCAACCATTAATCAATTGGTCAGAAAAGAGCGCAAGAAAGTGACTTTTAAGTCAAAATCTCCAGCGCTAAAAGAGTGTCCTCAAAGAAGAGGAGTTTGCACTAGGGTCTATACTACGACTCCTAAAAAACCAAACTCGGCTTTGAGAAAAGTTGCCAAAGTTAGGCTTACAAGCGGATTTGAAGTAATCAGCTATATCGGCGGTGAAGGTCACAACCTACAAGAACACAGCATCGTGCTAGTGCGCGGCGGTCGTGTTAAGGACTTACCGGGTGTTAAATACCACATCGTACGCGGCGCTCTTGATACAGCCGGCGTTGCGAAAAGAACAGTTTCTCGCTCAAAATACGGCGCTAAACGTCCAAAACCTGGTCAAGCGGCAGCCGCAGCGGGTAAAAAGAAATAAAAATTTAGGTTCGCAGACCATGCCATTAGCGGCATAGGTTTGAGTAAAATTTATAAAATTTGAAGGAATAATCAAATGAGAAGAAGAAAAGCTCCCGTCAGGGAAGTAATGCCGGATCCAATTTACGGCAATAAGGTAATCACTAAATTTATTAACTCTCTTATGTACGACGGTAAAAAAAGCGTCGCTACCGAGATCATGTATGGTGCTATCAAAGCTATCGAGAAAAAAAGCGGCGACGTAAAAGGTATAGACGTATTTAATGATGCTATCGAAAACATTAAACCTCTTATGGAGGTTAAATCTCGTCGCGTCGGCGGCGCTACCTACCAAGTACCGGTAGAGGTTCGCCCGGCTCGCCAACAAGCCCTTGCTATCCGCTGGATCATCGGTTTTGCTAGAAAAAGAAGCGAAAGAACCATGATCGACAAGCTAGCTAACGAGCTACTTGATGCGGCAAATTCAAAAGGCGCGTCTTTCAAGAAGAAGGAAGACACCTACAAAATGGCAGAAGCTAACAAAGCGTTTGCTCACTACCGCTGGTAAGAGGAGGCTGGTATGGCAGATAGAAAAACCCCTTTACATATGGTTAGAAACATCGGTATCGCTGCTCACATCGATGCTGGTAAAACTACGACCAGCGAAAGAATTTTGTTCTTTACCGGTATGAGCCACAAGATCGGCGAGGTTCACGACGGCGCTGCTACGATGGACTGGATGGAGCAAGAAAAAGAGCGTGGCATTACGATTACGTCCGCGGCGACTACTTGCTTTTGGAAAGATCACCAGATAAATTTGATCGACACTCCGGGCCACGTTGACTTTACTATCGAAGTTGAGCGTTCTATGCGTGTTCTTGATGGTGCTGTTTCGGTATTTTGCTCAGTCGGCGGCGTACAGCCTCAGTCTGAGACCGTTTGGAGACAGGCAAATAAATACCACGTCCCAAGAATCGTTTTCGTAAATAAAATGGACAGAATCGGCGCAAATTTTTATAACGTCGAGTCTCAAATCAGAAACCGTCTAAAAGCAAATCCGGTGCCTATTCAAATTCCTATCGGCGCAGAGGATAACTTTAGAGGCGTGGTCGATCTTGTTAAGATGAAAGCTTACGTTTGGGAAGACGACAAGAAACCGACTGATTATAAAGAGATAGAAATCCCTGCAGAAGTAAAAGAAAAGGCAGAAGAGTACCGCACTAAGTTAATCGAAGCGGTTTCTGAAACCGATGATAGCTTGATGGAGAAATTTTTCTCAGGCGAGGAGCTAAGCGAAGAGGAGATCAAAAAAGGCATTAAAGCGGGTTGCTTAAGAATGACGATAACTCCGATGCTTTGCGGAACGGCATTTAAAAATAAAGGCATCCAGCCGCTACTTGACGCGGTCGTAGCATATTTGCCTGCACCTGATGAGATCGAGGCGATTAAGGGCGTTTATGAAGACGGTAGCGAAGTAACGGTAGAAAGCACCGATAACGGCGAATTTGCAGCTCTTGCGTTTAAGATCATGACCGACCCGTTCGTCGGACAGCTTACCTTTATCCGCGTTTATCGCGGTAGCCTTGAGAGCGGTAGCTATGCTTACAACACCGTTCAGGATAATAAAGAAAGAATCGGTCGCTTGCTAAAAATGCACTCAAACAAACGCGAGGAAATTTCAGTTCTTCACGCGGGCGAGATCGGTGCGGTCGTGGGTCTAAAAAATACCCTAACAGGCGATACGCTAGCTAGCGAAAAAGATAAGGTTATCCTTGAGAAGATGGACTTCCCTGAGCCGGTTATCAGTGTTGCCGTTGAGCCGAAAACTAAAGCTGACCAAGAAAAAATGGCTATCGCGCTTCAAAAGCTAGCTCAAGAAGACCCAAGCTTTAGAGTGGGCACCGACGAAGAGAGCGGTCAAACTATCATCAGCGGTATGGGCGAGCTTCATCTTGAGATCATCGTAGACAGAATGCTACGCGAATTTAAAGTCGATGCCGAAGTGGGCCAACCGCAAGTCGCATACCGCGAGACTATCCGCAAAACAGTTGAGCAAGAGTATAAATACGCCAAACAATCAGGCGGTCGCGGTCAGTACGGACACGTATTCTTGCGCCTTGAGCCGCTACCTGCGGCTAGCGGATTTGAGTTCGTTAACGACATTAAAGGCGGCGTGGTTCCTAAAGAGTACATCCCGGCGGTTGAAAAAGGCTGCAAAGAGGCGCTACAAAGCGGCGTGCTTGCCGGCTATCCGGTCGAGGACGTTAAAGTTACCTTATTTGACGGTAGCTACCACGAAGTCGACTCATCTGAAATGGCGTTTAAACTAGCTGCTTCTATGGGCTTCAAAGAGGGTGCTAGAAAAGCGGGTGCGGTTATCCTTGAGCCTATGATGAAGGTCGAGGTTGAGACGCCTGAGGATTATATGGGTGATGTTATCGGTGACTTAAACAAACGTCGCGGACAAGTAAACTCTATGGACGAGCGAAACGGAAGCAAGATCATCACGGCTTTCTGCCCGCTAGCCCAGATGTTTGGTTACTCTACGGATCTTCGCTCTATGACGCAAGGTCGCGCGACTTATTCTATGGAATTTGACCACTATGAGGAAGTTCCAAAGAACGTTAGCGAAGAGATTATCAAGAAAAGAAACGGCTAAGCCAAATTTGGCGGGGATGCAAATCCTCGCCTTTAAATTTAACCTCCATTTAGCCCTTTTTGGTTAAAATGGCATTCTTTACAAATTTCATATTTTTGTCCTCATAGCTCAGCTGGATAGAGCGCAGAATTCCTAATTCTGAGGCCGTGAGTTCGAATCTCGCTGGGGACATTCTTTTGGAATATACGAATTTAATCTCACTTTTTTGTTGAGTATTTGTTGTTTCTTAAACATAATATAGATTTTTAGTTTTTTTCATGCCTATCGTATCTATTCTTTAAGTTGCAAAAATAAAAAGCTATCTAAATTTTCTGAAACAAGTATTTGTGGTATGTTATCGTAGCTATACGGGTATAATTTTTTTATCGCAATCAAGTATATAATAGTAAGAAAATGCAGATAAATTATATAATATAAGCTAAATATCTTATGAATATAATCCATAAATTATAATTATTCAGCAATCATCGGTTAATCAAATAAAAAATCATTTCCCCCTTTTTTAGAAAATTATGGTATAATTGGCGATAGTATTCTGTAAAATAGAACACTAAACATCAAGTAACTTTAAAGGAGTCCTTAATGGCAGTAACACAAGCAGAGGTTGCGCAGCTTTATGTGGCGTTATTTAACAGAGCCCCCGAAGGCGCTGGATTCAAGGCATGGATTAATTTCGGCCACAATAAAACACAGGCTGAGATAGCCCAATTAATGCTAGAATCCCCGGCAGCTATAGAGTACTATGGCGGTAGAATAGACCAAGATAAAGACTATATAGAGCTTATCTATAAAAACATTCTTGGTAAAGATTACACAAAAGATCCTGATGGTATTAACGCATGGGTTAAGCACCTTCAGCTAGGTCACTCAAGAGGTGAAACTCTTGTAAAACTATTTGAGGTAGCTCAGTCTGCAGAAGCAAAAGCGGCAGATCCGGTTGCGGCTAAAATTTTCGAAAACAAGACGGCTATTTCAGCTTATATGGCTGAAAAAATCGCTAACATAGAAACAAGTGTTTCTGGAAGTTATGATTATAAACCGTTTCAGGAAATTATAAAAACTACGACCGATACGAATTATGAAGAGCAAAAAGCAAAAATAGACGCCCTTGCTGCTTCTACGGTTCATACTCTTACCACTGAACCAAATGATCTTACCGGTGGAGTTGGACAAGATATTTTTAACGCGGTTGCAGATTCGTTTGTTGCTACAAACACTCTCAAGCCTACCGATAAAATCGATGGCGGTACAGGTGAGAATACTCTAAATGTTACCGTAAAAGATAATTTTAATGGTATGACTACCGGTTTTATCAAAAATATCGATAACTTAAATTTGACAAGCACCGCTACAACTCAAAAAACCTTCAATGCACGAAATATAGAGGGTCTTAAAAAAGTAAGTTTAGATAGTCAAAATGGTATAAATTTCATAAATCCTCACAATTTAGTCGATTTAACCATTGAGAATCTAAAAAGCAGTACGGAGTCATTTAAATTAAATTATAACACCGGAACTATCGCTGGCACAAATGATACGCAAAATTTAACATTAGATAATGTAAATTTGCATAAAAAAGCTATAGATAACGTGGTTGGCGTAGATGGTACAGGCATAGATATCCCGAATATCGAAAATTTAAACATAACCACAAAAGGCGAGAAAAGCACCGTATTTATAAAATCAGGCGATAACACAAACCACTATAAAACAATATCCGTTAAAGGTACTACCGATGTTAAGCTTATGGTGGAAAGCGATCGCTTAGAAAAGGTCGATGCTTCTGCATTTACTCACAATCTAGAGTATGAGTTTAACCCTAGCCAACATACCCCTATCGGCGCTACAAATGTTATAAAAGGTGGCAGCGGTAACGACACTATAAAGCTTGACTTTAAAGATGTAGATGCTACAAATAAAACAAATTTCGATATAGACGGCGGTACTGGTAAAGATACGCTAAATATCGAAAGATTAAAGGCAAAAGAGAATAAATTTACCGTAAACAATATGGAAAAGGTAAATATACAAAAAGTAGACACCGGTACGCCAAACGATACTGCAAGTATAGATTTTGCCGGCTCAGACGTAACGGCTCTTAACACCACAAAAACAAAGAGCAATCTTGTGGTTACGAACTCTACCATAAAAAGCGTTACGGTAGACAAGCCTGATCCGGAAAATACCGATGTAGCATCTGGCCCTTACGGTAGAGTCGAGTTTAAAAACGGTTATTTGCAAGAGATCAATATAACAAACACAATCGATCCTCAAGACGTTAACGGCAATGCTATCATAAATGCTGTTACTCCTGGACTTCGCAGTCAAGTTACCGCTTATGTAGCTGCTGACGAGAGCGAAAGAGTGACCGTAAACGTAGATAAAAACGTATATGCTCAAAAGATCGGCGGAGCCGGCGCTACCGCTGCTTGGGTAGACTCAAACAAAATGCATGCAAACGAAGGTATAGGTATCATAGCTCCAAAAGCTAAAGATATAACCGTAAATTTCAACTCTATCGGTACATATGGTAATAGCGTAGCTAACATTACGGGTATGAGCCTTACAAACATAGCGGTTCATGATCTATCTTCTACTATTCCGTTGCCACCGAAGACTCTTGAGAAACTAACCGTAAATTCAAAGTCTAGCATTCTAAGTAACCTAGATGCTACTTTCTTTGAGAAGCTAAAAGCTTTCAACATTAATACCGATGACAACTTTGATGCTTACGGCACTAGAGAGTTTAATGACATCGAGCAGATCAATGCTAGAGGCCTTGCTTCAAATAACATCAAAACCGGTAATGTTTATTTCGTGGATAACATAATCGGTAAAGGTACTTCAGCGGCTGCTACTGCTACTCAGTCTATAGCCATCACTGCTGAGCACCTAAATTCATTTAAGGCAAGCAAAGGCGTATTTACAAAAGGTTCTATTTCTGTAACCTTGAATGACATCGGCGGTAATGTCGAGATGGTAAACGGCATAAACAACATAACTACTGCTGCAAACAACCCGACTACCGGCTCTACGATGAAGGGCTATTTTGATTCTACCCCTACGACTTGGAACTACCAGTACGCAACAGCCGATAACTCTATCGTTACTGAGGGTACGTTTAGCGTAAACGGTAATAATATCACCAATCTTTTGATAGGCAATATAGCTGCGAGAGATATAGAGATCAATCCGGGTAATGCAAGAGGTAACGTTAGCATCGCAAGCGGCGGTGGACAGTATACTAGCTCATCTTCGTATACGAATTCGGTGGGTAAAGTCGGTAACGACAAAACCATAAACAACACGATAGATATGTCTCAAATGGCAGGCTCATATAACATAGGCGAGCTGTTTGGACAAAATGTTAATTTCAAAGGAGCTGTATTTACTAGGCCTACGTATTATAGCCCTGAAATAGACACCGGATTAGCTAGCGATAGATGGAATACCGGTCAAGGCTCAACTCCAAATGCGATTAAAGTAAATTTCGGCGGAGCTAGAACCGGAACAAATCCTGGAGATAAGCAAGATGTCGTAAACCTTAACGTAAGCGGCGTCCAGACCGGCGAAAAAACCGACGTATACGTCAAATTTGATGACGGTACGGCTTCTCCTAACGACCTTAAAAAATTTGTCGCTAAGGGCGAAAACATAAACCTTATAGTAAATCCTAAATTTAACGCTGCGACTACTTCAAAGCTAGAGACTATCGATCTAAGCGAAGTAAAAGCAGGATCTACCTCATGGGTAAATCTATCTACCGTTCCTTATAGTACAGATACGACGAGCCATAGCGGATCTACTAATTCAGGATATAGCAGCTGGCACAATAGAGAGGCAAATCAAGGTTTCGGCAACGCAGGCAACTCAAATCTAAAAAATCCTCTTTCAGACAACTACGGCACCGCGTCTACAGCTAACTTTAAGGCTACTTCAACATTACCTGATTTTGGTCCTAGAACCGGCGTTACCGGTAACGATGCGCCTACTTTCAACGGTACCAAGTGGAGTCATAAAAATGTCGACGGAACAACTACAAACTTAACAAGACCGTCTACTGAACTAGTAAGAGAAAAGAGTGACCTAGGTGCAAATGCTCACGAGAAACTTAAAGAGATCAAGGGTACTCAAGGTAACGACGTGGTATTGCTAGCTAACGATATGGCTACAAATAACGGTACCGGTAAGCTAAACGTAGATCTAGGCGACGGAGACGACATCATCCATGTAGGTACTTTGGCCACAAACACCGAGATCATCATCGACGGTGGCAAAGGACGCGATCTATTTGACGTAAGTAGAGCAAAAACCGATGCTAGCGTAAGCAAAATCGTAACTATCAAAAATATCGAGGCTGGCGATAGAATCAAACTTGCCGACTGGTTTGCGCACGGCTATGATCCTAAAGACCCTACCGGCGATAGCAAAGATGCGGTTTATGCAAATTCACAGTTCCATAGTAGAAACGCCACGGATATCAAGGTAGCGTTCTATAACTATAACCACCCTGGAACTACAGGCGACAATAATCCTGCTACAAACGGTAGATATTTCCATACTGAGGTTGCTAATAACAAACTAGCTACAGATGTGCATAATATAACTCCTGTATACAACAAACCTGTAGATATCACCGGTAGTACCGTAAACGGACAACGCGATACGTCTACAACCCCTCCAAGCAGTAAAGTAACCGGTTATGATTACTCTACAAACACCAAACCTACCGTACTTCCTAGCGTAGAAAAAGGCGTAGTAGCTCAATCCGGTACAGACGGTCACGCCGGCGGCGACAGATATGAATATACTGCTAAATACGGCGACCTCGCATGGCAGACAGGTACCGCTACAAATGACAAAACTATCGTAGCGGGCTCTAGCCAAAATATCTCCGTGGGCGGTAAAGATGCTAACGGTCAGTATAATACTGAAACATTCCTAAACGGCAATACAAAACCGTTTGTAGAGACTGGTTCCGCTCCTATTACGGCTGACTTGTCTACTACTAAGAGTACTGGCGTAACGGTATCTACTTCTGGATGGACACAAGGAACAACCCCTACAACTCCTCACCCTACTCCGGGCGTTACATGGGTAACTTGGATCGCAACAAAAGTTGACGGTAGCACCATAGAGTATTATGCTCCATCAAATGTTCATTCGGCAGCTCCTACACAAGGTACCGGCAACTGGCGTTTAAACACCGACGGTAAATTCTATGAGACTGGAACAGCACAGAACCAACATACTATCGTGAACGGCGTGCTATATTCTAACGAGTACACCGATGCTCACGGCGTTAACGGTACTGCCGGTGCGGTTATTGGCGGTACGCCTATCGCAAATCCTCACGGTAGCGGCGCGATAATACAAAACTCAGGCGTAGCTGGACAAATAGGACCTGCCGCAACGGCGCCTACTGCTACAAACCTAAGAAAAGCCGTAGTCATAGAGACGTCTAATACAAGCGATAAGTATATAAGCAATATCAGCAGTAGCGATAAGTCTATATACGATGCGCACAATATCGTAAAACTAACCGTAAACTCTAAACTTACCGATTTGAGTACGGTTGCCGGCCTAGATACTCTAGTCCAAGCGGTAAATCACGCCATAGCTCACAATAGACTATGGAATGATACTACTCAAGTTAGAGATGACGGTCTTAGATTTAGCGCGACTTACTATAGCGATGCAAACGGCGCTACTACGTATGGTCAAACTGTAAGCGGCTACGTAAGACACATCAACTGGGGTGGCGGCGATAACGGATATTACGACGCTCACAACGATAGACTATATGCGTTCTCTTGGAAGGGAGATACATACCTAGTTTATGATAAAAAAGCTGTAGCTGCAGGCACTACCAATTCGATAGGTGCTGAAGACACTATCGTAAGGCTTGCGGGCGTAAACCTAGAAAACCTAAAATACACCGTTGATCCTGAAAAAGGTACTATCACTATCGATAGTCTTGATCAGGCTTAATCTCCTTTCAGGCGGCTTATGCCGCCTGATTTTTTATCTGACTTTACCTTCGTATTATTTTTAGTAGATTTTTATTCTATAATCCTTAGTTCATTCAAACCCACCCCCACCAAATTCGATTTTATTTTCATTCCATCCTTAACCCGATATAATCACGTTTTTAGACTAAATAAATCCTTTAATATTACAAATAAATTCCAAATTACACCTTCATTTAAGCTTATTCTTTA
>CAURWB010000033.1:0-22134 GCA_963528245.1 uncultured Campylobacter sp.
CCGTTGGAGTTTGAAACTTGCGGTTTTCAAACCTTAAGCCCCTAAAAATCGGCGTTTCAAGCACTGCTACTCTTTACTGTGCCTTGATTTGTGCCTTATCCTCTAAATTGAGGTTGAAAAATACATTATTGATGGAGCGTATTTTTTCAGGCGTGATCTCGGCTTTGTAGTAGTGTTTGTCGCTGATTTGGCTTGAGTGACCTGCTAGCTCTGCGACAAACTCCTTATTTACGCCCGAGTTTCTCAAAATCGAAACGAATGTGTGCCGGGTGGCGTAAAGCGTTTTGTATTTGACCCCTATTCTTTCAAGCAGGGGCTTAAAATACATCCTCGTTAGGCTCCCGCCCTCTTTGAACGGCTCGCCTTTTCTAGTCGGGAATAGCCACTCACTTTTGCTATCGTAGCCCTCTAGCATATCAGCCAAATATTCGGGTATTACGGCTACTCTATCGTGATTTTTTGTAGCCCCGCCGGTGCTTACTTCGCCTCTTACGATAGCGCGCCTAACAAAGATTATATTTCGCTCTAGGTCGATGTCTTCCCATTTTAGGGCGATTAGCTCACCGGTGCGAAGCCCCGTTGTGAACGCTACGTGTAGAAATATGGCAAACCACCCCTTAGCGGACCTTAAAATTTTGCTCATTTCATCGATCGTGTACGGCTCTTTTTTGTTGATTGTGACGCGGAAGTTATCGACCGATGCGCAAGGGTTTTTGGGTATAATATCGTTTAACACAGCTTTATTAAGGGCGAAATTTAATAAGGTTTTCGCCCTACGCACCGTGACTGTTGAATATTTTCCCAATAGCGCATTTTGCCATTTTTCAATATCAATAGGCCTTATGTCGGCCATATTGAATTTGCCAAAATATGGCGCAATAAGCCGTTTTGTCTTTGAAATATACTCGTTTTGAGTAGTTTCGCTTCGCTTGTGCTTGGATAGCTCCAGCATTTCAAGCAGAAATGCCTCAATGCTCAAATTAGCTTCTTTTGCCTTTTCTTTTTCGTCAATTTTTTGTAAAAGAACGCTCCAGTAATTCCGCGCGATCCAGCGTAAATTTTCGCTAGTCGCACTCTTGCCGGTAGAAAATCTGTACCTTATTTTGTTTATCGTGCCAAAGACATAAATAATGCCGTTGCGCACTTTAAACCCGCCGCTATTTTTCATTGTATCTCCTTAAAATTTTAAGGGCGGCAGTTTGAGACAGCATTATTTTACCATCTTGTAACCAAAATTCCACCTGCGGCTCTAAATTTGACTTGACGTATGCCGTGATCGTTTGGCGGCTTTTGCCCGAAACGTCGCAAACGTAAGACAGCGGCACGCATTTTGGTAGGAGCAAAGAAACAGTATTTTTCATTTCAAGGATTAAATTTTTAAGCTCTAAAAACTCGCTCATCTCTACTCCTTGACTTGATTTATCGTAACGACCACGCGGTTAAGCTTGCCGTCGTCCAGTTTTTCTATCTCGCGCGTTATCCACTCGATTTTGGCGCGGCGTTTCGTTTCGGCTTGCGCGACTTCGTTGTGCTTTTTACGATAGCCGCATAGCCGCGCAAAGGCGGCCTGCCATTTAGTCTTTTTCATCTTGTTCCTCCAGCTCGTCTGCCACTAGCGTTGCGTATCCTGCGATGTCACGCCAATTTATGCCATGCCATTTTGGGTAATTTTCAATATTTTGTTGTGTCCTTTTAGCCCACCGAAGTGCCGCATGGTAACATGTGTTACAAAGCCGCCCATTTTTTCTCCATTTGCAGGACTTGTTGGTGCCACAGACAGAACATATTGTTGCCCTTTCACTTATTCTTTTGCTAGATAGCCTCTCGTTGCAAAATAGCTCATTAAAAGTAGTGCAATTATATTTTTGAGCTCTCTTATATGCTCTATTTTTCTGGGTTTCACTTAGATTTAGAATAAAAGCCCACTCGCCAATTGTTTTTACGGTGCCATTATGCTCTATTTTTGTTAGCCCCTCTTTGTTATTTTGCTGCACTCTCATTGTAGCCCATCTGCAATTTGAAGGCTCGTAGTTGCCGTGCGGGTTAATTCTGTCTAGCGTTGTCCCCGCTGGCCTTGCCCCCATGTCTTTAACAAACTGGTCAAAATTATCTAGCCACTCCTGACATATTGTTATCCCTTTTAGTTTATGGTTCTTGTTATTATCGCCGCCAAACAAACATCTGCTCCTCATAGCTCTCCAACTGTTATAGGTGGCACTTTGTGTTGAATTTATCCATTTGGTTTTTGGCATCTTAGCTCCCTTTCTCGCACGTTTGCCACGCCCCATTTTTATTTTTGATATAAGATACTATGCTATCAAGTGCGCCGTCTTGCGCGCTTAACTCGCCCCTCGCTAATTCGATATAAGCCGCCATATCCCGCCAACTATCGATATATTTTGCATTGCCGCTCAAAATCCTTGCTAGCTTATGTAGGCTCATTTCAATGGCTTCTTTTTGAAAATCTTGCAAATTTGCCCAATTCTTACTGCTTCTAGCCACCTCTTTTAGATTTTGGCTAAGCTTTGCGTGGTCTTTAAAATCGCCGTGCGTCTTTTCGCGCTCGGCCAATATTTCGTTTATGTTCATTTTCCATCCTTTATCCTAAAGCCCAATGCGTAAAGCGGGGCAATATCTACGCTCTCGCCAACAAGTGCCCGCGCTTCGCTTCTCGTCATCCTCGTTTGGCTGATGTGCCAGCCGTCGGACATTTTGAATTCCCAATACCAAAGCGCGTCATCTATCTTCACGTATTCTTCGCATACTTGATGTTCGGGTATTATCGCGCCGCCCTTAAACTCTATCCCCCCGTCTTCCGTATATCCTTTCACCGTCCATATATAGCCGTTATTTTCATCTAGCATCAACATTTGCGCATCTTTTTCTATCACTTTATCGCCTTCTCCAAATTTGCGATTTTTTGGCTTTACGCGGTATTCAAAACTGTTCCAATCCCAAAGCGGGCATTTTATTTCGCTCCAATTGCCCGCGCCTTTGTCGCTTACTTCTATCGCCTCGCCCCGCGTGTAGGCTTGCATTACTTCGATCATTTTGTCTGTGTTCATCGTCTTATCCTTTCAATCATTTCCTTAATTTCTTTTATCTCGTCCACCCAAGACCTATACGGCTCTCGGTTCGCCCCGTGCGCCAAATCTATTTTTAGCTTTAGGGCGTCCAGCCGTTTTTCAAGTACCGCTAGCGCTGCTATGATTGCTCGCAAATCGTCTATGTCATCGTGGCTAAACTGTTTCATTTAAGACTTGCCTAAACCTATCTACAATACTTTTAAAAAACAGTGCAGGATGTTTTAAGGCGTCGATAGGCATAAAAATAATCGCCAAAGGTAGCATTATAAAAAAACAAAAAATAAAGCAGACCGCGATCCATAAACCCATTAAAATACTATTTAATACTGCTTCTCGTAGTTTGAGAAATTTAGCTTTCATTGTTTATCCTTTAATTTTTTGTATGCTTCAAGTAGCCTTTCTCTCTCCTCTTGCTTGAGGTAGAAAAAGTCATAAAGCGAGAAATTTACCCACACCGGCTGGGTGTCAAATCTTAAAAGCAACGTGTTTAAATCTTGTAATTTTCTATAATCACTTTTTAGAAATTTCCAATCGTGGCCCAAAAACCACTCCAAAAGCTCTGCTAGCTTCTCTTTATCAGTTTTTCGCCAAAACATATTAGCCCCTTTAAATATTCTCGATATAAAAATACGCGAGCCGTTGGCTATCCTCCGCCTCTTTACGGTATTTGGTATCGTAGCTTTTGTTTGCGATATACATTATTTTTTCTTTATTGAGCGCGTAAAACTCGGCTAGTATCGGCGCGAGCCTTTGCCCCTTACGCTCGTTGGGCGCGAAACGCAAATAAAGCAAATCGCAGGCTAGCTGCGGGGCTGTCGTGCCGAAGTTTTCTTTTCGCACGGCGGCTTTGTTGCTAAGCGCATCAGTTTGTATGTCGATACGTTTCTTGTATTCGTGGTAGTATTGGACGATAGGAAACATCGCCGCTAATAGCTCGTCGATAAATTTGCTCGCCTTTTTGTTTATGAATAGCCCTAGCTCCTGCGTGCTATCCCTTTTTAGATAGCTGTACGCCATAACGAAAATAGCGGCGTCTTTTAGTTCGTTGGTAGTCATATTTTTGCCTTTTACGGGTTGCCGATACGGCTTATTATGCCGCGTAGCCTGCGGTCTTTACTCGTCATTGTCTTGGCATTTAGCGCCGCTTGCGCGCTTTCTTTGACTTTTCGCAATATTTCCGCCGCGTGAGATGGCAAAACTACTTTTTTACGTCGTAGCCTTGTAATTTCCTCTTGTGCTACTTTTAGTTTTTGCTCTAAATCGTCCGTATTCGTCATTTCCCTCTCCTCGCTACGTCGCTATCGTTATCTATCCAGCGTATAGTTGGCGCGCCCTTGTGCCTAGTATCGAAAATATACCAAGCATACACCATCATCCCCGTTTCGTATTTGCCATCTGGGCGTATCTGGGCGGAGAGCAAAGGGTAGCGCGAAAAAACGTAGATTTTCTCTAAAATCTCGCGCGAATAAATTTCGTCTAGCCGCTCTTTGCCATGCAAATAATTTAGCGGTAGCAAAAACGCAAATCTAGGCGCGACTTCGCAAGCTTTGAGTATAAACTCTTTGGCTAGGCTAAAGGGCGGATTTGTGATAATGGCGTCAAATTTGCGCGTTTCGGTTAGAAAATCTTTGCCGTCTAGCAGCAAATCATACGCCGTAACGTCCTCGTAGCCAGCTTCTTTTAAAATCGCCGTTATCGCGCCCGCCCCGCAAGCAGGCTCTAGTATGCTTCCTTCAAATTTCTCAACCTCTAAAAGCCTCCGCGTGATGCTATACGGCGTCTGATAGAAGTCGCTTTTTGATCGGCGTTTGTTTGTGTTGCCGCTGAAGTTTTTGCCCATTTCCGCCCTTTAAAACGGTATCGTTTCGTCGTCGTCATCGTATTTGCCATCCACGTCTATTTCTGGCGCGTCGTAGCTTTCAGGCGGCTTTTGCTGTTGCGGTTTCTTAGGTGTACCTTGTTGCGGACGTTGATTAGAATATCCGCCTTGTTGATAGCCTTGATTACTTTGCTTCGGCTCGCCTAGCATTGTCATATTCTCGACGGCTACCGTATGCTTGCTTCTGTTTTGCCCGTTATTGTCCGTCCATTGGTCGAATTTTAAGCGGCCTTCTACTAAAAGCTTGCTGCCTTTGGAGAGATACTGATTTGCTATCTCCGATAGCTTACCAAAAAATGTTATGTCGATAAAACACGTTTCTTCGCGTTTTTCGCCGTTTACGCTAAATTTGCGGGTGACGGCTATGCCGCAACTGCCTATCGCCGCGCCGCTTTGTGTGTAGCGTAGCTCAATATCGCGTGTTAAATGTCCTACTAAAACTATTTTGTTAAACATTTTTAATTTCCTCTTTGAATTCTTGTAAATATTTCGGCTCAAAGCCGTTTTCAGCCATTGCCAGTTCGATAAAAGCGATGTGAGCTAGCATATCGTGCGTGGTTAGCTTTTTGTAGCTAAAGGGCTTGCCGTCTTTTTCTCGCGGGTAGTCGAAGTCTAGCACTTTTAAAAGCTGCTTTAGCGTATCGTGCGTGAGATAAAAGGGGCGCAGGGCTAGTTTATGCTCGCGTATTTGCAAATACCTAAGCGCGCCCAGCTCCCGCAAAACTACGCCGTGCATAAAGCGGTTAAACCGCGATGAGATAATCACGCCGTCCTCACGCTCCAGCTAACTGACCCCGCTTTTAGATACTCACTAGGGATTACCGCGCCCGTATGCTCACAAAACGCTTTGTAGTCGTAGCTTTCTTTTCGCTCGGTCTTGTAGATAGTTAGCCCGTATGCTTTCATTTCCACGCCCGCGGCTTTTTCTATCGCTCTATCTTTTAGGGCTTGTAGCTCGTCCTCGATTTGTTTTTTGCGCTCGGTTAGCTCGGCGATATTTTCGCTTAGGCTTAGCCACTCCTCGTCGGGCGCGGCATCTTTATACGTCTTTTCAAACTCGTTCCATGCCTTGATTAGCTTTTTTATCGCCTTTTCGTCGCGCTCGACTTCGACATGCTCGCACTGCACTTCAAAATCCTCGTCTATGTAGCCCACGGCAAATATACATTTTTTAGCCTCGCTCACGTAGTATTGGTGCTGTATTTGCCAAAAGTATTTTTCGCTAGGCTTGCCGTTTTTGCGTAGATACTCTAGCTCGTTATCGCTAAATTTAATCTCGCAAAACGTGTCCGTAAAAACGTCGTATCCGTCAAGACTAGCCGAAAATCTTGGGTCGGCGTCGCTTTGCATTACGGCAGGCGAGAGGCTCAAATTTAGCTTTTCGTTCAGTATATCCCTAATCTTTGGCTCGTATTCTTGCCCGCGCCTCATAGCGCCCGATTGAAAAACTTGCTTGTCTTGATACTTGATCTGTGCTAGCCGGTAGGGCTTATTAAAGCCCACACCCATAACGTCGCCCGCCTCGCTAGCGTTAAATTTATCCCGTCTATACTCTAACCACTCGGGGGTGTTTTGAGTTAGTGTTACTATCATCGCTTATCCTTTATGCGCTTTGTTGTGCTTGCTGCATTTGTTCAAGCTTTTTAAGTAGTTGCCCGCGTACTTTTTCATACGGCAGATTTGCAAAAGCTTTAACCTTATACGCCGCTACTATTGCGTCGGGGTTGGTGTTTGTTATTTCGCACAAATGGCCTAGGTCGTTTAGCTGATCGGCAGTTAAAAACGTCGGTTGCTTTTGCGGCTGCTTGCCCTGCTTTGGCTCGTCGTCGTGAGTATTTGTAGCGTCCGCGTCTTTGGTGTCGTCGATCGCAAAAAGCCCGTTTAAGGCGTATTTGCGCGCATAGCTCGACGCACTACCCGTGATCTGGCTTTCGTCCATACCTTTTTTTGTTTCCGCCTCTCTAGCAAAGCCCGTTGTGCTTATCTCGACGTCTTTGCTTCTTAGCGTCGCCGTTGCTTTTACGTATATACGATTTGCTACCTGCGTTATCTCGTCGCTTACCGTGAGCGCGACGCCGTATTTTCCTAATAGCGGCTTAACGGCTTCGGTTATGTCCTCGCAACTTCTGTATGAATACCCGCCAAATTTGTTAAATTGGCTTTTTGGAGCTTTTAGCTCACATTGGATTTTACTTAGTATCTCGATCATTTTTCCCTCTTTCGTGATATTTAGCCTGCACCGCAAGCCCTAAAAACTGCATTATAAGGCTGGGCTTTGAGTTAGCCATCTTTGCCAACTCCACGATGTGTGCCGCGGTTTGGTCGATGTAGCCGTCAAATTCTCGCGCGAAGTCGTCTTTAAAGCGTGCTATCTCGTCTTGCGTCATCTCTGCCCCCTAAATGATTTTACGCGAGCTTCAAATTCGCGCATTGTTTTGATACTCTTTGTCCTTAGTCTGCCTTTGTTTTTTAGATATTTTTTGTAGTTGATGTTCATTTGCTATCCTTTAAAATTTCAGTTCCGCTTCGATTTGGTCGTTTATCTCGTACGCCAGATCGTCAAAGCTTATCAGCTCCTCGTATTCGTCCGCTAGTTTGCTAAGATGATCTTTCGCCGTGGCGATAATATCCGCCACCTGATCGCGAAATTCGTTAAATCTCGCGTCTAAAACCGCCTGTGCCTGCTCGTTTTTCATAAGGTCATAATCAACGTGATCTGTCGCGCTCATTTTTTATCCTTTCAAATTTAGAAACCTAATATTTGCTATTAGTCTTTTTGAGTTGTTTCCTTTTTGGAAATAACTCGCTAGCCGCCTAAACAACCTAAATAGCCGCACGGCCAATCCTTTCTCGGGCTAGAAATGACTAGCCCGCCATTGAAGTTTAAGCCCATAGCTTTTGGGCTAATTCTAGTTTTTGCGTTAGGTCTTTAACGGCTTTTGTTGCATAAGTTAGGCTATAACTATGCTCGCGTCTTATCGTTCCGTCCTTTAGTCCTTTTTGGCGTGCTTTGGCTTTTTCTAGCTGTGCCGTAAAATATTCTACGCTTTCAGGCATTGATAGGTTTATCTCCTCAGCTTTAGCCTCCCAATACTCGGCTTTACGCGCTCTTTCGTCGGCGATTTCTTGCTCTTTTACGCTATTGCCCATCCTATTCCAGTTGCGCTCGATTAACGCCCTGTGCCTATGCTCGCTATGGTGTCCGACCTTTATCGGCTCGGCGAGTTTTAGAAATTCTGCGCCCTCTTGGCTTTTTTGATACCACTCAAAGCTCTTTTTCGCGTGCGCCGCCTGCGAATTTCTGTATCTATCGGCTTTTCTCTCGGCATAGCCCGCTTCCTCTAGCCTTACAATGGAATAATAAAACTTGTCATTTTTTTCTGCTACTAGGTTATAGACTTCGCACTCTACTTCTTTACCGTATTGTGTTTCAAGAGTAATAACCTCGCCTTTGTCGTGCTTTTCGTTACACTCAGCCACCCATACATTAGGGCAATATTTTTTAAATTTGTTCATTTAATCTCCTTTTGTTTGTGTATCCTAAAGCAAGCCCCCGCGAGTTTTACCAATTTACTATTTAAGGAGACTAAATGCTTGCGTGAGCTTGCGGGACTTGATTTAAGATACTGTGGCGG
Source organism: uncultured Campylobacter sp. (assembly GCA_963528245.1). Classification (GTDB taxonomy): domain Bacteria; phylum Campylobacterota; class Campylobacteria; order Campylobacterales; family Campylobacteraceae; genus Campylobacter_A. The sequence continues at coordinate 8,601 of CAURWB010000033.1, forward strand.
GCATCCCCCGCCGACATTAATTTATACTTGCTTTGTAGGCCTTAACGCCCTCGCACTTTTGGCTGATTTTTGACACTATCTCTCCAAGCACTTCGCGCCTTGAAGCCTCGGCCGTATAGCACACTAGTTTTAGGCCAAATTTCTCATCGTCGATACTCACGAAAAGCTCGCACTCGAATTTGCCTTTTACTTCCGTATCGGCTTCGTAAACCGGTAGCGTGAAAGTGATGTTTTTTGGCATCTGGATAGTCTCTTTTGCGCCCGATTTGATTTCGACGTCTAGGCTGATTTTTGAGCTCGTATTTTTTTGCACGCTGTCAAATTTCTTGACCGCTTGCAGGCTTTCGGCCAGCTCGATCACGTCCATATTGTCGTTTGGCTTGCCATCGATCGCCGTAATATATGCAAATAGGCTTTTAAGCAAAAATACGAAGTCGCGCTGCCCTAGGTTTTTGCCTACGCTTTGGTTAAAGGCTTCGTAAAACGGGGTAAAGCCCAAGCCCAAATTTATGCGCTTCTCGCAAAACTCGGCTTTATCTTTGGAATTGAAATCTACGACGCACTTTATGCTCTTGTCGTCGAAAAATAGCTTTGAGTTTGGCTCTTTGTATTCATTGACGAGATCAACGAAGCTATCTACGTCAAGAGCGCCTATGGTATATTTGTTTCTTAGAGGTTCTTTTAACAAAGAGTCGGGCAATTTGTAGTCTTGGTGGGTTAGTACGGCTCTCTTGCCTTCGTCTAGCATTACGCTAGGCACTACGTATTTACTCTTTTCTTCTGGCATTGTTTATCCTTTGTGTGTAAATTACATACTCATTACGAGTTGGTTGGGTGCATTGCGCACCGGCAGTAGGTCGTTTGATACATAAAATCTCGTCCTGATAGGCTCTTTTGGTAAATTTACGCCCGTAGTGCCGAAAACTATGATCTCGCCCTCAGAGTTGGTATCTGGCTTAATATTTAGCTTTATGCTCACGCTAGCGGCTTTGCCCGTATCTTTTACGGCGCTGATAGCATCTTTTAGGTTGTTTGCTGTTTGGCTTAGCAGCGCGCCGGCTCCTAGACTTCTTAGGCATTCGACTAGGACGTCTACATCTTTACTTACGATTTGCGGTTCCATTTTTGTCTCCTTGTGTTGTTTGGTTAGAGCTTTCGCTCGACTCGGGTTATTGGTTTGGTGGCAGGACGGGTCGGGGTCGAACCGACATCTTGCGGATTTGGAGTCCGCGGCTTTACCGATTAAGCTACCGCCATATAAAAAAGGAAAGTCAGTGTTTTACTTAAACTATGACAGCACGACTGTCAAGCCGGTTTGACGGCAATCTCTGCCTTTTACTCATCAACGGCGTTAGCCTACGAAACCTTTTGTGGTGGCGGACGGCAGGAGTCGAACCTGCGTTCCAAAATCTCGTTTTATGGACGTCCAAGAGTTTATGCCACTTAACATACGTCCGCCATATAAAATTGCGTGGATTTTTCAAGCTCTGAATATGCCGTAAAGGCAAAACACGCGCGATCAGGGCTGATCTGGCTAGGGCAATATCGCTTCCCTAGTGCGCTAACCCGTAGCTTTAGGTTACGTAACCTCGGCGTGGGTCGCCTTATCCGTTTAGATGAGTGAATAATAGCATTACCTTTATTAAAAAATACTTAAAAATAAAGGTATAACTATTATTTTTTGAGATATAATTTTTTAGAAACTTTTTATTAAAAAGGAGTAACGATGGCGAGGAAAATATTGTTTGCTATACTAGCAGTTTGTTTGCTGGGACCTATGGGCTCTTTTGCTTACGGCAAGAGCGTGAGCGGCTACCATAAAAGAAACGGCGCTTACGTAAAATCCTATCACAGGACGAGCAAAGATCGCACGCAGAGAAATAATTGGTCGTCGAAAGGCAATGTAAACCCATATACGGGTAAAAAAGGCACAAAAAGGCCTAAGTGGTAAAGGCAAAAAATGGCTAAAAATAAAGTTATTGCGGGAGCTTATGAGGGCTGGGACGTAGTTAGGAGTTTTGGGATAGTAACTTTTCATACAATGAAAGAGGGCGGGATGTTTCTCGGTAAAACAGTATATTTAGACGGGAATATAACGCACTACGAAATACTTGACGAAAATAGTACCAAATCTGCATCAAGCGCCATAATCAGGGGCGGGCTGGGTGCTGTTTTATTGGGACCAATAGGGCTACTTGCTGGATTTAGTGCAAAGAATAATAAGGTTAAACTAATAGCCTTAAAATTCAAAGACGGACAAGAATGCGTGGTAGATGTTGACGACAAGATTTTTCAAATCATCTTAAAATATTGCCACAATGCAAAATCAAGCTTTGACGATATGCCCGTATCACAGCAAATTGAGCAAAAAACATCTGAAGCTGATGAAATAATGAAGTTTAAAGATTTGCTAGATAAGGGCATTATAACGCAAGAGGAATTTAACGCAAAGAAAAAGGAAATCTTTAAAATTTAGCGTTTTCTCCACTCCCACGGCGGGGCTGGCTCTTTATCTCGCCACAAGCCCAGCCTTTGCTTTTTTGCTTGGCTCTCTTGCGGGGTGTATTTCTTAGAAAACTTGCGATACGCCCACGCATAGCCGTTTTCTACCATTTGGGCGTTTATGTCTGTACCATTGAGATAGATGGTGCCGATCGTGCGTTTGTATCTATCCTTGCCGTTTTCCTCGACTTCTACGACTTCGCCAGCTATCAAATTTGCCAAAAACTGCTTTGACTTCTTGCCGTAGGGCTGTTTTAATTCGGGCGCGTCAATGCCGAATAGCCTTACTTTGATTTGGGTTTTGTTTTGAAGTATCGTGATCGTGTCGCCGTCGTGGATAGATACGACCCTGCCTGAGAGGGCAAAGAGATATAACGGTAATAATATAGCAAAAGAAACTACTTTATTCTTCAAACTCTACTTTCCCAAAAGACTCGACTATTGTTCTTGGACTACAAAAAAACAACTCTGTGGACATAGTTTTGATGTTGGCCGAGTATTGAAGCATATATTTTTTAGGGTTATTTTTTTTATATATCTCCAATATTTCAGGGGCATGATCGTATGTTAATATCCAAAAATACTCATCCATGTTTTTTATGGCCAAGCCCAAATTTTCGTGATCTTTGTGGGTAAAAAAATTAGTATATAAGTTTTTGCCTTGTTTATAATACGGCGGGTCAAAGAATATAAATAAGTTATTTTTATCGGTATAGTTTTTCAGGTAAGTATTTATAAGTTCGCTACAATCAAGATTAAATAATTCTATTTTATCTTTGAGGGCGGCTATACGATTTATTTTTTCTAAAATCTTTTCTTTATTAAATCTATCGCCGATCTTATATTTGCCCTTTTGGTCTTTTCCCCCTATAACTCCGCCCCTTATGATGCCTGACACGCTTGTTCTATTTAAAAACAGTGTAGCAAACGCAAGGTCTAGGCTATACTCCCTTTTTTTTGATAGTTCACCATAAATTTGTCGCTGATTTTCTCTTTCTTGCATCGTTATTTCGGTCGAGATTATTTTTTGTCCAAGTTTTTCGGTATCGTCTAATACGGCTTTCCAAAACGAATAAACGGCTACGTCGCAATCGTTTAATATGATTTTTTCTACCTTATTTTTTAACAATAAATCTATGGCCACGCCCGCGCCGCCGCAAAAAGGCTCGCAATAAACGGGTTTTTCTATACCGTTTAGCTTTATGGTATTACCCACGAAGTCGGCTAGTTTGCTTTTTCCGCCCGGATAGCGGAGAGGAGACAGAATGGTCAATAGAAAATCCTTATTATTCAATCGGCGGCAAAGACTTATCCGCTCTTTTTTTATTAACCAATGATACTATTTTTTCCCTGAATACACCATAATACTCCTCATGATCCCTAATAAGCCTCGTTAATGCTTTTGAAAATATATTGTAATTTAGTTTGCACCAGCTTTTACATTGATCTATTTTGTAGTGTGTCGCTTTGGTTTTCATATTTTCTACATCAATATCTATATCGCAACGCGTCATTTGATTTTTTATAGCATCTTTTTCTATATTTGCAAAAAAATTATCGCTACCGTCTAGCTCCAACAGATATAATACGACGGCTTTTTCTATTGCGAAACCGAGTTTGTCCGGCAGCTTCAATAAAGCTTCATTTTTTGCGGCCGATACTTTCTGGTCGTCTACATCAGCGTCTACGACGAAAATGAAATCTTCTAATATTTTTTTGCTATTCTTTGCTAGCGCTATTATCCCGCCGTATGTTATGCCTTCTTCATCGGCAATAAAAGAGACGGCATTATTAATTTTTTGGGTTTTTATTATAGTTTTTATAAATTTTTCCGCTATTTTATCTTCGCACAAAATATTAACCTTATATAAGTTGGTTAAGTTGTCGCTGTTATATGTTAATTCTTTGCATATATCGTTGTATTCGGGATTAATTACGATATTGTAGTTTCTGTCGTCGCCTACCATAATCGTGCTTATATTGTTTATTTTTATCTCATCATTATTGTTTGATTTTATGTATTTATCAAGGCAATATTGCATCAAATGAAGAGAATGGGTGGTAAAAACTATTTGGATGTTGTTTTTCTTAGAAAATTTAAGCAAAAACTCAAATAAATTTATTACGGCCGACGGGTGCAAAGAAGCTTCTATTTCATCTATGCAAAGAATCCCCTGTAGCATATTTTGCTTGTTTTGATCGTCTATTAGTTTTTTAAATGATAGTAATCTTAAAAGTATGGCCCCTAAATTATCCTCGCCTGACGATATTGAGTTATAATCATAATAGCTGTCCTTTGGGCTTAGGGTTCTCTTTAGTGTTTTTTCTTGTACGGTTGAGCTTTTTGAATATTCTGTTTTTTGTATAATTTGCTGATATGCCATAGCCAAAAACTCTTTATCTTTGTCGGTTAGCTGTATTTCAGTCTCTTTGGCTTGCGTGTTTATTATAGGGAACAGCCTTTGTAAATTGACGTAATTTGTTTTCATATTAAAATTACCGTCGCCCTTGTTGTTTCCGCTGACCACCACTCTATGTCTTGTGGTGTCGCTGGATTGATATATTTTTATTGGCTCTATAATCTTTTCATTTTTATCGCTTTGAAGCAGTATATAATATTCATATCGCTCTTTGTCTTTTTCTAGACTAAGTTTAAACACATCGCTCATATCTGTTTTAAGATAGTCCCCAAAAACGTCTTTTGCGTTATCGTCAGGAGAAAACGGATGAGCGATTAAACCCAGCAGCGATGATTTCATGGTTCCGTTTTTGCCGGTTATAATGGTAATGTGCTTTCCTAATTCGAGTTTTCTATCTTTTAGAGATCTAAAATTTTTTATATAGATGCCGTCGATAGTTTTTATTTTTATATCTTTGTTTGATTCGTATCCATAAGAGCTATCTTTAGCTTTGTTATAGTCTTTAAACATCAAATACACCTCTTCTTTTGCCTCTTCTTCTTTTAATTCTCGCTCAATCTTAAGCATGGCTCTTTTAAAGCTCCTAACCTTTGATAGGTGTTTTATAACATTATCGATATTTCCTAGCTCATTACTATTTTCCATTTATGATTACCTTTTCTTATAATCTATTTCAATCTTGAAAAGCCATAGTTTGTCTTCTTCCCTAAAACCTCTTTGAATTTATGGAGTAGCTACCGACGACGGGGCTATTTGATGCCCTGGTTGTCAAATACTAATCCTTTGTAGATCTCGTAATGTACCTTGCCGCAAACTTTGCCTAAAATCTCGAAGTTTTCGTCGGGGGATATGGTTATGTCGCCGTAGCTTCTATTTATGCTCATCATCCTTATGCCGCCCTTTGGCATAAACTCAACCTTCTTAATATACACGGCCTCGTCAGACCTTACGACATAGACGCCCGCTATCTTAATGAAGTCGTAGCGATGATTTACCATATCAATTATCGCCACATCGCCCTCGTAAAACTCCGGCTCCATACTGTCACCTACAACCTCAATAGCCCTTAAATTTTCAGGGCTAAGTTTGCCTATGATGTGTCGCTCGACGGGGACGTAACCCTTCGTATTTAGCATAGCGACGTCAAAGAAGCCCTCGCTGCCTGCGCCCGCTACTATCTGAAGCTTCGGGATAAGAACCGCATCTTTTAACTGACGATCCTCCGGGACAAGGTGGGCATACCTTTCGAAATTGTCTTTTAGCTCTTTTTTTACGATGTTTTTCTTAATTGCGGCCGAGTTGTCAAAAAAATCGGTCACGTCAAGGTTTAGAACCTCTGCCATTTCGGGCAATTTATCAAGCGACGGCTTAACTGATTTTTTAGGCTTTCCTTTGTTGTCTAATTCTCCAGGCTTTGTTTCATACTGCGTAATAGTACCTTGCGTTACCCCTAATTTTTCCGCTAGCTGCACTTGGGTTAGATCCGCCTTTAGCCTAGCTTTTCTTATTGTTTCAGATAGATCCATAATAATATCCTTTCCATTATTTTTATTTTATCATTTTGTATAATAGCAATGCCTTTTTATTTAAAGATACTTTAATAAAGGAATTGCTATTATTGCGCTATGGAAAACACTAAAATAACACAAACCGCAATAGCCAAAAAGCTAGGAGTAACGCAAGGGGCAGTCTCTGAATGGTTTCGCTGTGAGACAAGACCCACTATAGAAAACGCGGTACTCCTTGAAGCCCATTTCGGCATACCAGTCAGAGCGTGGCTCGACTTCAAATCCTATTTGGTAAAGAATAGCAAACGTTTTGGCAATATAAAAATACTACGAAAGGCAAACAATGGTAACGCCTAAGTATGATATTAACAAGACCTTTAAGCTATCTAACCAAAACATAGTAAACATCCTAAAAATCCAAGACAAAAAAGGTTTTAGAAACGATAGCGAAGTCGTTAGATTTGCGCTTGATTTTGTGGCTGTTTTGATTGATAGAGAACTAGAAACGGCGACGATAGCCAAGGTGATTGAAACTATGGCTAACGACAGCCAAAAAGGCTAAAAAATGATAGCTGAAACATCACTAAAAGCATATCGAGCCATAAAGCCGTTTCTAAACGGCAAGCGGGCGCAGGTATATGAATGCTTTAAATTGCATCCAAACGGCGCGACACGGCAAGAAATAGCGCGCTGGTATAAATTTAAAGAGTGCGGCGTATGCGGTCGCGTAAACGAGCTAGTGGCGCAAGGCTATTTAGCTGTAGTCGGCACCAAAAAAGACGCCGTTACGGGTCATAGCGCGGAGATTTTAAAAGTAGTTGAAAGGGTCGCATAATGAAGCTTTTAGCGCTGATAATTGGGGTTATTTTAAGCTTTTTGGCTATTTGCTTTTTTGTGTCGGCTGTATTTGCTTGGCTGACGGTAGAGAAATTTAAGGGGGATGAGGAATGATAAAAACCCACAGCGTAGATGTCGAGCTAGCAAAAAAAGTAGGCTTCGACGAGGCTAATGTGCTTGGTTTTGTAGCTTACTGGGTCAGAAACAATCGCGATAACGGGAAAAATTTTTATGATGGCAAATATTGGACATATAACTCAGCAGAGGCTCTTACAAACCAATTCCCGTATTGGACTAGACGCCAAATCTCAGGAATAATCGAGAAGCTTGAGAAAATCGGCGCGATCGTAAAAGGCAACTATAATAAAAATAAATTCGACAGAACGTCTTGGTATACGCTAACGGATGATTTTATGTATTTAATAGCTTCGGAAAACGAAAAAACGAATACGGAAATGGATGAGACAAATACGGAAATCCATTTTACAAATACGGAAATGGATGAGACAAATACGGAAATCTATAAAGACAAATTCAAACCAATAGCAAAAACAAAATCAAACACAGTTAATTTAACCCCCTTACCCCCTAAACCGAGTTTGCCTGATTTTCTCGACCCTAATCTTTGGGAGCAATACCTCGCCTACAAGAAAGAGCGCAAGGAGAAACTTAGCAAGCAAGGTATCGAGATGAAATTTAGCGAGTGGGCTAAGTGGGATGCGGAGGGCATAGACGTCAATGCCTGCATACGTGAAGCTATGGCGAATGAGTGGCAAGGCGTATTCAGGCCTAAGCCCGACAAGAATGGCGGCGGGCGAAACGTGCCGAACAATGCTACGACAAACCCGCACGGACTAAGCCAAGGCACTCTCAACACGATGCGAGCTTTTAAGCAATTTGAAGCCCAGCTAATAGCTAGCGGTCAAGGGCACAGAGTAGGAGGAAATTATGACGACAAATGAGTTTTACGGCGTATTTATGCCGATAGTAGAATACTACAAGGCTGATCTTAGCCCGGCGGTTATCGCGCTTTATTTTGAGGACTTAGGGCATCTTGACGCAAATGAGCTAAAGCGCGGGCTAAGAGAGCTAAGACAAAGCCGCAAATACTCAAATATGCCAACGATCGCCGAAATTTTAGAAGCGGTAGAGGGCGATTTTGAGAGCAAAGCACAGCTAGCGTTAGACGAACTAATCTACGCGATAAACAAATACGGCACTGATCGCAGCGTCTGCTTTAGTGACAGGGCTATTATGAGCGTAGTAAATGCGGCGGGCGGCTGGGAAGCGGTAGGCAACCTTGAGGGCAAAGAGTGGGAGGATTTTAAAAAATGGGAGTTTAAAAAACTCTATAAAACCTACTCAAAACCTAATCAAACCGCACCCGCCTATCTCGTCGGCAAACACGAGAGGAAAAACAGCTTTAACAATCAAACAAACAAATTTGACAAGATTTGTTTTATCGGCGAGGATAAAGAGCCGATGAGCCTGATCGAATTTAAAGCGGAGCGAGCGGCGGCAATTCAAAATAGACCAAGTGTCGGCGGCTTGCTAAGCGGCATAAACAAGGCGGCAGTATGAAACTAGAGTTTAAGCCAAACGATAGAGGGAACTTTTACGACGTGCTTTTGGTGGATTTTGAAAGCGGGGAGGTTGTGATACTCGTCGCAGGCGGCAGGGAGTGCAAGAGGCTAAGCGAGGGCGAGCTAAGAATAAAAGGCGAGCAAGGGAGGTTGTTTTGATGATGCCAAAATACGAAAACACTCTAGCGTATGCAAAAGCGACGGGGCAAGTACCGCTAGAGGATCACGAGATGATGTATTTTTCCGACTGGCTACGGGTAAATAAAATCCCGTTTACGCACGTAGCAAACGAAAGAGTAGCTAGCGTGCAATACAAAAAGAAACTAAAAGCTATGGGAACAAGCGCGGGCTTCCCCGATATGCTCGTATTTTTGCCCAGCAAGATCGTATTTGTGGAGATGAAGCGCGCAAAAAAGAGCCTAAGCAGAGTATCACACGAGCAAGAGGATTGGGTAGATACTATCAACTGCTACGGCTACGCGAAAGCCAAGGTGTGCTACGGCTCGGGTGAGGCGATAGATTTTATCAAGAGTGAGCTAGGGAGAACGCGCTGATTGAAATACGACGTCGATAAATTTTATGCGTTATCGGAGTTTTTTAATGACGACTTCCGTCTTATGGCGTGCGTAATATCGCTAAAGATCGGCATCGAGCCGAAGCGGGCGTATAAGGATTTAGAATTTGCCAGATATAAGCCCGAATACCTCGATGTGCTAGAGGGCGTGCGGGCGGATTTTAAGGCTGATCCGATGAAACCATATAAAGAAGCCGTATTAGCTACAATCCCTAAAACGGACGTTATATTTAGCCGCGACGACTTCGCAAACATTGAGGCGTATAGCGTATTTGAAAAGTCGTACGACAAAAGCGGCGCAAAGCTAAGAAATAAAACCAAACGCCCGCGTAGGGTTAAAAAAGAACAACTAGAGTTTAAATTTTAAGGGGAGCGGGTGGCGTATAGTATAGAAAAGTGGGAGCGCGCTAAAGCATATTTTGAGAGCGGACAATACACCTTATCACAGATAAATCAAAAGACGGGCATAAGTATAAGCAAGATAAGCGAGAGGGCAAAAAAGGAAAAATGGGAAAAAGGCAAGAACGCCGACTACATCGAAGCTAAAAAGACGATTGCGGAAAAAAAAGGGAAAGAAAGGGAAAATATTATCTCTGTTTTAGACGAAATAGCCGACGAAAAGACAAAACACCTGCTTTATTTCCAAAACTCCGCCATTAAAAATCAGCAAAAGGCAAATGAGCTTTTAGAATTTGCCGAGGACTTATCCGACCTTGACGCCCACAGCAGGATAACGGCGCGCAATAAAGAAACCGTATTAGGCAAAGAGCCGACGGCACAGATAACCAACACCAACGCCCAGCAAAACAATACGCAAATTTTAATAATCAAAGATGAGTAAATTAGAGGTTAAACTACTACCGCACCAATACGAGCTACTAGCCGACACAAGCACGAAAATTATAGGTTTAGTGAGCGGTTACGGCGCTGGCAAAACCTACGCCGCGGTTAGAAAAGCCTTGCAGCTAGCGTTTTTAAACCCCGGTTGCGCGGGCGTGATAACCGAGCCTACGTATCCGCTTTTGCGCGATATACTATTTGGCGATCTTGAAAATGCGCTAATTGAGTGGCGCGTGCCGTATAAATTTAATAAATCAAGCGCGGTATTTACTCTGGACGTAAACGGGGCTAAAACGCCTATTTTATGCCGCAGTATGGAAAACTGGGAGCGATTAATCGGCATAAACGCCGCGTGGATAATCTGCGACGAGTTTGACACGTCAAAGACCGAGATAGCGCTGAAAGCTTACGAGAAACTATTGGGGCGTTTAAGAGCCGGCAACACCAGGCAGTTTATCATCACAACCACGCCCGAGGGTTTCCGCGCCACATATCAAATTTTCATAGAAAAAGGTGGCGAGGCCAAACGGCTAATCAAAGCTAAGACCGCCGATAATAAATATCTGCCGCCTGATTTTATCGATACGCTAAAGGAGCAATACCCCGAAAATTTGCTTAAGGCGTATTTAGAGGGCGAATTCGTAAATTTAACCAGCGGCACCGTGTATAGCTATTTTAGCCGCGACACTCACGCAAGCACAGAAGCTATCAAAGAGGGCGAAACGCTACACATCGGCGCGGACTTTAACGTCGGCGGCTGTATAAACGTAGTCTGCGTAGAGCGAGCGGACGATAAAGGCAACATTAATACGCATGCTGTCGATGAGGTTATCAGCTACGACACCTACGCAATGGCGCAGACGCTAAAAGATAGATACAAAGGCCATAAAATCATCATCTACCCAGACGCTAGCGGGCAGAATAGAAAAACTAGCGCGAGCGAAACGGACGCGCAGATTTTAAGAGGCGCGGGGCATTTGGTATTCGTCAATCACTCAAACCCGAGTATTAAAGACCGCGTAAACTGCGTGAATAACTTATTTGACAAACGCCGCTTGCTCGTAAACGTCGCTAAATGTCCGAATTTAACAAAGGCACTAGAGCAGCAAGCGTGGGACAATAAGACGCAGCTACCCGAAAAAAGCGACGCCCACCCAGCAAATGATGACTACAATGACGCGCTGGGCTACTTAATTGCGTATAAATACCCGATAGCTGCGCGAGATTACCAAATCAAGGTAGTCGGCATTTAGTCGTATAATGCAAAGAAAAAAGGCACAAAATGGCGGTAAATGCAAAACATCCCGAATATTCTAAAAATTTAACCAAGTGGCAATTAATGCGCGATGCGCTAGCGGGTGAGGTGGCAAAAGAAAAATACGTGCCTAAATTAAGCGATCAAGAAGCGGAGGAATACAGCGCCTACGTGGGGCGCGCGGAGTTCTACAACGCAACGGCTAGAACGCAGGTTGCGCTAACGGGGTTACTGTTTGCTAAGCCGTCTAAAGTGGAGTTGCCCGAAGCGCTAAAGACGATCGGCGAAAATATCAGCTTGGACGACGACACACTAGAAGCTCTTGCGAAAAATATCGCCGACGAGTGCCTAAGCGTGGGGCGTTGCGGCGTGCTTGTAGATCTGCCTAATGTAGAAAAGGCGGATTACTCCAAACTTGAAGCTGAAAGGCTAAATTTAAGAGCCTACGCCACGCTTTATAAGGCGGAAAATATCATCAACTGGAGAACTACGAAAATAAACGGCTCAAACGTTACGTCGCTCGTGGTGCTTGCTGAAACCTACGCCGAGCCGACGCAGGACGAGTTTGTAGATAAGATAAAAACGCGCTACCGAGTGCTTGATTTACACGATGGCTACTATCGCCAAAGAGTATTTAGCGAAACAAAGGCGGGAAATTTTGAAGTAGTGAGCGAGATTTATCCGAGCGCGAACGGGCAAAAGCTTGAATATTTGCCCTTTACGTTTTTTAACGTGAACGACTTGAAAACGTCGGTAGAAAAGCCGCCTTTGCTTGATCTGGCTAAAGTTAATATCAGTCATTTTAGAAGCGAGGTCGATTTAGAACACGGCACGCATTTTACGGCGTTGCCTACGCCTTACGTCACGGGCTATCAAGGCGAGAGCAGCGAAAAGCTAAAAATAGGCTCTACCGCCGTTTGGGTCATAAACGACCCGAGCGCAAAGGTTGGCTTTTTAGAATTTAGCGGTGCCGGCTTAAGCACGCTTGAAAACCGTATCGCGGTAAAAGAAAAAAGGATGTCGATTTTAGGCGCACGCCTGCTACTAGACGAGAAAAAGACGGCCGAGGCTACCGAAACCTTGCAAATGCGAAAAAGCGGCGAAAATGCGGTATTAACCAATGTCGCCTCTACGATTAGCGAGGGGATAGTATCTTTTTTAAAAGACATAGCATTTTTTGAGAATATCGCGGGCGAGAATTTGATTTATGAGATAAATACCGACTATAACCTAACGATGATCGAACCGCAGCTATTAGCCCAAATCATAGCCGGCATTCAAAGCGGGGATATTCCTAACGAAGTGCTTTACGACGCACTGCTAAAAGGTGAGCTAATGCCTAAAACTATACAAAGTTACGAGGACTATCAAGCCAAACTAGAACAAGCTGCGCCGCAGGTAACGCCGAGTGATGAAGCCATTTAATCAACTTATAGCCGAGCTTGAAGTAGCGCGCTCTCTTTTGCACGAGCGGATAAAAAACGGGCTAAGTAAAAAAGTAGCTAAATTTTATGACGATATGATCGCCGATTTGCAGGCGCAAATTTTAAAAAAGAAAAACGTAACGAATAATTTAGCCCAAACGATAAGCGATCTAAAACAAAGCCTAAAAACGCCCGATCTGCGTAAAGATTTTTTAACGCTAGCGCAAAACGAGCAAGACCATCTACTAGACTACAACGAGCTAGCGGGGTTTAATCTGTTTTCTAGCGTATTGCCAGAGAGCAGCATCGAGCGGCTAGTAGATAGCGCGCAATTAGAGGGCGCAACCGTCAAAGCGTGGAATAACGGCTTAAACGCCGATCAGAAAAAGCGATTAGAGCGCGAGCTGAAAATAGGCGTGAGCCTGGGCGAAACTACGCCGATGTTAGCCCAAAGGATAGCGCAGGCTTTACAAAAAAGTAAACGCGACGCGACGTCGATAACATTAACCGGAGCAGGTGCGATAGTAAGCGAAATACGCCAAGCCTTTTTTGAAGCAAACGACGACGTCATAAAATGTTACAAATATCAAG
>CAURWB010000034.1:0-21995 GCA_963528245.1 uncultured Campylobacter sp.
ATAACAAAAGAGATAAAAATAGCCGGCAAGGACTAGCAAATTTCCGGCCACTACTTACTGCCAAGGCTAAATTTGCCTTACCGATCTGATTGCTATTAAATCAAACGTATTCTTTCGTTCGCTTTAAATCGGTGATTAGTAAAGGATTATCCTCGCGCATCATGTTTATCAAACGCTCTACGCGCTGCGTAGTCGGGTCTTTGCGTAGCCAGTCTAGCTCGCGCTGCGTAATGCCGACCATTTGTAAAAACTCGACTCTGCCGTTTGGCGTATCTATGCCGCCTAGCACTGGATCGGGCGCGAAGGCGACGCCTACTAGTTTAGTATCGGTATTAAGGCGCAGAGGAGAGTTGGTCGGTATAAAATGATAAGCCTCGAACCATTTTTTGCTGCTATAGACGTATTTGGCGAGATTTTGCATGAGGGATATCGCCCAAAAAGGCTCATGCGGGACTACTGTATCATCACTGGACTTTGAGTCAGGATCGTCCGCAAACGGAGCGACGCGCATACTAAACTCAAATCCCCAGCCGCTAAATTCCTCCTGCGCACCCTGTACCGAGCTTCACGGTAACCCGTGCTTATAGCTAGCGCCAAAATCACGCCCCCAGCGCCGCTCTCACCTCGTCGCTCGCCATCTCGATACTCCACGCAGGCTCCCATACGAGGTCTATCTCGCACTCTTTTACGCCGTCGACGTTTAGCACAGCCGTCTCTACCCAGCCCATTATCATCTCATGCAGCGGACATGAGCGCGTAGATAGCGTCATCGTGACCTTCGCCTTGCCGTTCTCGTCGCAAACCGCGTCGTAAATGAGCCCCAAGGATACGATATCAAAGCCCACCTCGGGATCGACGATATTTGAGAGCGCGGCATAGATTTTTTCTTTCATTTTTCTTCCTTTATTCCAAATTTAGTAAATTTAAAAACATTTATCATATTTATCGCGACTAAAACGATACTGACGAGCAGACAAGCCACGCCGCAGTGCGCGAGCGATTTTATCTCCAGCCAGACGCCGAGCTCGTAAAGCGCAAGCCCAAGAGCATTAAAACCGATGCCGATATATGCGGGCTTTTTAAGGATCATCTGATCTAGCAGCGGCACTTTTGTCTTACCCACAAAGGGTGCCACATAGTGGTACCAGATGAGAAACGGCGCGATCTTGTAAAGATGAGCCGCAATAAAAGCGAATAAAAAGCCGTATATCAGCATAAATACCGCCATATCGTATCTATCCGCCGCGATAAATACGCAAAACAGCACGAAGGCCGCGAGCGAAAGAGCGATATTGACGTTCCAGTAGTCATACGCCTTGCGAACGCGCTTTTTTAGGATATGCAGCGCCTCGGCGACAAAGCAAATAATCGCCGCCCCAAACGCAAAGTACGCGTAAATTTCGCTAAAAAAGAGCAAAACGCCGGCAAAAATATAAAATCCGAAGGCAAATTTGCTAAGCGTAAATTTTAGATCGTGCGCCAAGGCAAACATCGGTAGCAGCACGGTCGCCACGCCGACGATGATAAAAAAGACAAAGCCAAGCACGAAATATACGTGAAATTTAAGCGCGAACATAAAATCCATCGGCAAAGTACCCGAAAGTATCATCAAAAGGCAAAATCCAAGCGAGATGCCCACGAGTAAAAATACCGCCGAAACAAAGAGCATAAATGCTGCGAAGCTCTTTTTTTCATTGTCCATAAAGCTAACGATATAGGTCGTGCCAAAAAACAGCAGCGCGAGAAAAAGCGCCATACCGCCGCCGTGTATAAAGCCCGTCTTGCCGCTGATCATCCCGTAGCTCATCGACGCTACGCCCGCGCAGTAAAGGGCTAAATTTACCACCGCGCCCTTGATCGTCGAAAACGGCTTTTCTAAAATCACAGAAGTTAGCTGATATAGCGCACCGATGATGATGCTCATCACAAATCCGACGAAAAATATATGTAAAAATCCCGCCGTCTCAAGCCCCGCAATAGTCTCAAAATCCGCCGCAAAAAAGGCGGGAATACTCGCAATCAAAAAGCAAATGCCCGCGATAAAATAACCGCCGACTAGCTTAAAAGGCGGCGCAAAGGTATTTAAAAGCATAGCTTATCTCAGTGGCAAAGGCTTGTGTCTACGTTCTTGACGTCCGCGCCCTGCTTTAGGCTAAAGGTCATCTTGACCGCCCCGCCCTCTAAATCCTCGCGCTCGACGTCAAACTGCTCCTGGATTTTAGGGATCAGTCCGGCGGGGAATTTATGATTTACCATCACGATTTTGGTGTTTTGGTTTGCAAATTTGATCGCTACTAGCGCATTTACCATAGGCTCTGGCGGCACGCACGGACGGCTGTCAAAACCGACGAAATCCACTCCGCCTTCGCTATATCTATAAAACGGAACCGTCGCGCCCTCGGCGTTAAACTGCTCGGCGCCTTTGAAAAAATCGCTCATTTTTTATCCTTGTTTTAAATTTGGATAATTATACTCTTATTTTTCGCGCGGGCGTCTTGACCTTGCTTAAGGGGTTAAATTTTAAATTCGGCGGTCGCGGCATCAAATTTGAGCTGCAAAACCCGAGCGTTGAAGGCGTGAAAATTTAAGATAAGATAAATTTGGCGGCGCAAATTTGACCGCCGAAAGGCAAATTTTGCGTCTTTAAATAGCATAAAATTTGAGCTAAAACGCCTAGCAGTACTGCTTGTAGCCTTTTTTACAGAGCTGTTTTTTACCCTCTTGTTTTAGGATTTCGTTTTTACTCTCGCCGTTATAGGTCGAGTTTTGATCGCTGCCGCCGACCTTTTCGCCGTTTACGTAGATATTGGCCGCATAGAGCCCCGCCAAAAATACCAAGAAAATCAAAATTTGCTTCATAAATCGCTTTCAATTAAATTTAATCTCCAAAAGCGCAAGCAAATCGCAGTCCAAATTTAAAAGCAGGTACGTCAAATTTGAGAAAATATCGTTCGTGAAAGATCGGCAAATACGAGTAAAGCTACCGTCCGCTATACGGGCTAAATAATCTAAAGCGGCGAAACGGCGCAGTCAAATTTACGCCGCCTCGCCGCAAAAACGATCAAATTTTAGTGCAAAAAGTGGCGTACGCCGGTAAAATACATCGCCATGCCGTGCTCGTTTGCCGCCTGCACGACCTCGTCGTCGCGGATGCTGCCGCCCGGCTGTATCACGGCCTTCACGCCCGCCTCGCTTGCGATATCGATACTATCGCGGAACGGGAAAAACGCCTCGCTAGCAAGCGCGCAACCGCGTAAATCAAGCCCCATATCGCGCGCCTTAGCCACGGCCGCACGCGCGGCGTCCACGCGGCTAGTCATACCCATACCGATGGCAACCACGGCGCTGTTTTTCACGTAAACGACGCAGTTGCTTTTCGTAAGCGCCGCGACCTTCCACGCGATCTCGAGGTCTTTTAGCTCAGACTCGCTGGCTGCGCGCTCGGTTTGTAGTTTCATATTTTCTAGCTCGCTAGCTTTCACTTCGTCGCTTTGCTGATAGACAAAGCCGCCGTCAACGTGTTTGAAGTCGTATTTGTCGTTTGCGCGCTGTAAAAATTTATTGCCCTGAGTGAAAAGTTTAATGCGTTTTTTGGCCTCAAATACCGCAAGCGCGTCCTCGTCCACGTTTGCGGCGATGATGACCTCGACGTAGATTTCGTTGATTTTCTCAGCCAAGGCGCGGTCTAGCGTGCCGTTTATCGCCACGACGCCGCCGTATGCGCTGACGGGATCGCATTTTAGCGCTTCAACGTAGCTCTCGAGTAGATTTGATTTTACAGCAAAGCCGCAAGCGTTGGCGTGCTTTACGATGGCGACCGCAGGCGCGGTATCAAAGCTGCTCGCTAACGCCAGCGCGGCATTGATGTCGGTGATGTTGTTAAAACTAGCTTCGCCTTTTAGCGCGGTGAAGTTGTTGCTGAAAAAGTAATCAAACTCGTATAGCGCGCCCTTTTGGTGCGGGTTTTCGCCGTAGCGCGCGTCAAAAACCTTGCTGCCAGCGATAAATTTCATCTCGCCAAAGCCCTCGTTAAAGCGCTCGTTCATATAGTTTGCGATCATCGAGTCGTAGGCCGCGGTGTGTTCGTAGGCTTTTATCATCAGATTTCGCCTAAAAATAGCCTTCTCGCTCTCGTCCGCACCCCCTATGACTCGTAAAACCTCGTCATAATCAAGCGGACTCGTGACGATATAAACGCTAGCGAAATTTTTAGCCGCCGATCGCACCATCGCAGGGCCGCCGATGTCGATGTTTTCGATGATCTCGTCAAAATCATCTGTGCGGATGGTGGTTTGTTTAAACGGATATAAATTTACGCAGACTAGATCGATGCCGCCGATGCCGTATTGCGCGGCTTGGCTTACGTGGTTTGCGTCGTTTCGCTTGTGCAATATCCCGCCGTGAATCTTTGGATGCAGGGTTTTTACGCGCCCCTCAAACATCTCGGGCGAGCCCGTGTATTCGCTCACTTCGACCGCTTTTACGCCCTGCTCTTTTAGCAGTTTGTGCGTGCCGCCCGTGCTTAATATCTCAAAACCGAGTCGCTCGAGTCCTTTAGCAAACTCTACAACCCCCTCTTTATCGCTGACGCTGATTAATGCTCTCATTTATATTCCTTTCTTTATCGGTTTGTCTTTTGAGTGCTTTTTCGAGATTTTGCAAAATTTTTGCTCCGCAGGCTACATGCCTAGCGCACGCTCAATTTTGCTTCAAAACTCGAAAAATCATCTCAAAATACCGCACCGAAATTTGATTAAATTTTTAAGAACCCAAAAGCGTAGAATTTTGAGATGGATTTAAATGTTGTGCAGAAAATTTTGGGCAAGGCTAGACAGATAGTCTGCCGCAGTCCCAAAATTTTCAAACTCATTTAAAGACGCTCAAAAGGCTAGCTTTTTTGTTTTATGGTTTCATACGCCTCATTTATCTCTTGCAGTTTTCTGGTACTTTTCTCTATCATCTCCTCGCTCTCGCCGCGCCCCATAAGGATATCGGGATGATATTTTTTCACGAGTTCGCGGTAGCGCTTTTTTACCTCGTCAAACGGCGCGCCCTCTTTTAGCCCGAGCACTGCGTACGGGCTTTTCGTGCGCATTTCATACGGATTTCGCCGCGTCTGCCTTTGATCGTAAAATGCCTCAAACCTAGCTAATATCGCCTCAAAAACGCTCTCGTCAAGCCCAAATCCCGAGGCGATCTGCTCGATGATATTGCGTTCGCTTTTGCTAAAATTGCCATCGATGTAGGCTAAATTTAACAAAAACGATATCTTAGCAGCCGCGGCGTCTTGGCTAAGACGGAAGCGATCTCTGTACTGCCGCGCGATAAAATAGGCATTATGCACCGTCTCTTTTTCGCGGTTATAGATCTGCTTTAGCTCCGCTCTCATCGCTGCGTCGTTGCCGAGTCTTAGCGTGATATCATCTAGCGTCTCGCTGATGAGGCGGGCTTCTAGCTCATTTACTCTGCCGTCGCTTTTGGCGACTTTTGCGAGCAAACTAACTAGAAATCTAGCCTCTTCAAACATCGCCCGTTTTTGAGAGCCGCCTAAATTTGCGGGATTTTGGCTAAAATTTGAGACCAGATAGTAAATCCCGCAAAAGATCAAAAACCAAAAAATAAAATTCAAAATATCACCATAAATGATAAATCGTATTTTTGAGTTTGCCGCCAACTAGCTCGTTTTTACGCCACGAGCTCTCGTCGTTCATCACGTTCCAGCGGCGCTCGTCGGGGCGATAAAACCAATCTTTGTCGATCTGATAATAAATCTGCTTGCCGTTTGCCTCGATGATGTTTGCGATGTTGTTGTCGTGGTAGCTGTTCTCGTCGTAGTCGGTAAAGGCGCGCTGTCCCATCTCGGAGTAAAGAAGCGTAAGCTCCTGAAGCATCTCGTTTAGTTCGTTGTCCATCTTTTGCACGTGCAGTCCGATCTCCTCGGCCTCGCGGAAAAGTATCGGATAGTCATGCGCAGGATAGTCGCTATTTAGGCGCTCGGAGATATTTTGGATCTTTGCCTCGTCGTTCATGTGATAGCGCAAAAGCTCGCAGCAAATCTTTAGCGATAGCGAGCTAGCGCGGTCTACGGCGCCGAAAACCAGCGGATGGATGTAGTTATATAGCGATTTATACGGGTTTTCGTCGTTGTCTTTTTCGTGCATTTTCCACAGCTTTATCACGCGGTTTAGCTCGTCCATCGACACGCTAACGCGCTCGTTGCCATTATCTATCGGGCTCATCGCGTGCTTTAGCGAGGTATCGACCGCCGTTAGATACGCTAGCGGCCCCATCACGATCTCGTTTGCACCAAGCGCCATCATCGTCGCGGCCGATGCGCAGTTAGCCGGGATGAGTGCGGTGATGTTTTTGCAGTAGTTTCGCAGAGTACTGATGATACGAAGCGCTGCGATACCGCTGCCGCCGTCGCTTTTGATAAACAAAAACGCGTTTTCTATCTTTTTGCCCTTTAAAATTTCATACATCGCGCTCGCGTCGTTACCGCAGACGCTGCCCGCGTTTGAGTTGTAATAGGTGATGAGCGTGCCGCCCAGTTTGGCCTCGACCGCCTTTAGTACCTGCTGAGTCTCGCTAAATAGCACCGGCGGCTTAGCTACGCTTTTTTGATCCATTCCTCTGCCCTCCTTTTGCGGCTGCTCGTCCTCTTTGTTGTTTAAAAAGTCTTTCCAAGACATCTACTTTCCTTTCAAATTCGTATTAAATTTTACTTTTACGGTCGCTTTCAAGCTCGGCAAGATAGCAGATTATCATCGCGAGCTGCTTAAATTTGATCAAATTTAACGCCAAGGCGCGCAGATAAATATCGCCGAGGCAAGCTAAATTTAGCAAGTGTCAAATTTACGCCGCTCAAATTTAGATTGCCCAAACCCGCCTCGCCAAAATTGGGCGTCAAATTTTAGTCCTCTTGGCGGATGATTGCGGCAAATTTATTAAAATAAACCTCGCTAACCTCGCTTAGCTTTTCATCGATATCGTTTAGCTTAAATTTATCTCCGCCTACGCTACCGATTTTTTCAAATTTGACGCCGTGTTTAGCGGCTAGGGATTCAAATTTGGCCTCGTCTTTTACGCCGACGATCGCGCGCGAAAAGCTCTCGTCAAAGATGAAATTCGGCTTTTTAACGTCAAATTTACACTCCGCGCCAAGCCCGCTTAGGCACGCCATTTTTGCTAGCGTTATGGCTACGCCGCCCACGCCTACGCTGTTTGCAAACTCTAGCGCACCCGATTTATTTGCCTCGATGACCAGATCCCATAGCGCGCGCTCTTTTTTATAGTCCACTGCGCACAGCTCGCCGCCCACTGCGTCAAATAGCGCCTTAGCGTAAAGCGACGCGGCAAATTCGCCCTTCGTCTCGCCAAGCACGTATATCGCCGTGCCAGCGCTAGTAAAGACGCTCGGAAGGCTTGCGTTTGCGTCCTCGTTCACGCCCACCGTCACGATCGCGGGCGTCGGATAGACGCTCACGCCCTCGGTGTCGTTATATAGGCTCACGTTGCCGCTCACGACTGGCGTATTTAGCTCGCGGCAAGCCTCTTTGATACCCTCGCAGCCCTGCGCGAACTGCCACATGACCTCTGGATTTTGCGGATTGCCGTAGTTTAGGCAGTCGGTGATAGCTAGAGGCGTCGCTCCGCTCATCGCGACCTTTCGTCCGGCCGCCGCGACCGCTCTAGCCGCGCCGTTTTTGGGATCGACTAAATTCGCCCGCGGGTCGCACTGTGCCGCCATCGCGATCGCCCTGCCCGTTTCTTTCACGCGGATAACCGCAGCGCCGAGGAGTCCCGGCTGTTTGATGGTGTTTGTTTGGATATTTGCGTCGTATTGATCGTAGATCAGCGACTTGTTTAGCACCTCTGGCTCGCCAAGCAACTTCCAAAACGCGGTTTTATTATCCGCACTCTCCGGGATTTGCAAATTTTTGATCTCGTCTAGGTATTTTGGGCGCGCAGTCGGTCGGTCAAGCACCGGAGAGGCTTCGCTAAGCGGCGCTATCGGTATCTCGCCCGCTAGCTCGCCGTACCAATAAAGCTCCATCACGCCGCTATCGGTTACCTCGCCGATGATCTCGGCGTCGAGGTCCCATTTTTTAAATATCTCGAGTATCTTTTGCTCGCAGCCTCTTTTGGCGCAGATGAGCATACGCTCCTGAGATTCGCTCAGCATGAGCTCATAAGGCGTCATGCCCGTCTCGCGCATAGGCACGCGGTCCAGATACATCTTCATACCGCTGCCGCTGCGTCCTGCCATCTCAAAGCTACTAGACGTTAGCCCCGCCGCGCCCATATCCTGGATGCCCACGACGTAGTCGGTTTTAAAGAGCTCCAAGCACGCCTCCATCAGCAGCTTTTCGGCAAACGGATCGCCCACCTGAACGGTCGGACGCAGAGATTTGTTCGCGTCGTTAAAACTATCGCTCGCCATCACGGCTCCCCCGAGCCCGTCGCGACCCGTTTTGGAGCCCACGTAGATCACGGGATTGCCGATACCTTCGGCCCTTCCGTAAAATATCTCGTCGCTCTTGCAAAGCCCAAGCGCAAATGCGTTTACTAGGATGTTGCCGTTAAAACTAGGATCAAACGTCGTCTCGCCGCCGATAGTAGGGATGCCCATGCAGTTGCCGTAGTGAGCGATGCCCGCGACCGTACCTTTTAGCAGGTAGCGCTGTTTTCTCGCGTTTTCGCTCTCGCCCCTCACCTCGCCAAATCTCAGCGAGTTCATATTCGCCACGACTCTCGCACCCATCGTAAATACGTCGCGCAGTATCCCGCCCACGCCCGTCGCCGCGCCCTGAAAAGGCTCGATGAAGCTTGGGTGGTTGTGGCTCTCCATCTTAAACACCGCCGCGACGCCGCCTCCGACGTCGATTACGCCCGCGTTCTCGCCGGGACCTTGGATCACCCACGGAGCTTTGGTCGGGAAGCCGTTTAGGTACTTTTTACTCGACTTGTAGCTGCAGTGCTCGCTCCACATCGCGGAAAATATCCCAAGCTCGAGCAAATTTGGCTCTCTACCCAGGATCTTTAAGATCTCCTCATACTCTTGATCGCTGATTTTATGCGCTTTTACGGTAGCTTTGTCCATTTTTAGCCTTTAAAAAATTTTGGTTGATTTTACTTAAATTCGCATAAAAACTTGATAAACCAAAAAGCAATCAAAAAACGAGAAATTTGACTTAGTAGTCAAATTCACCCATCACTCAAAACTATAACTTTTCTCGATTTCGTCGATATCTATATCTTTTTGTAAAAAATATTCGCCAACCTCGTCGTAAATTTTCTCACCGTAAAAATATATCAAAAAATGCCTTCTAGCTCTAAAACCTAGATATTTCGTTCCAAGCTTAATGAAAGGAAACGCCGTAAATCCCCAAAAACTCCCGTTTAAAATCAAATAAAGTAAAAATTTGATCGCCAAATTCGATAAATAATAAGCAAACCTAAGCAGTAAAATCGAGCCGTTAGAAATAAACGCTTTGTCGCCCAAATCCAATCCCTTATTATCTCCTACAAAAAACGGCCTGATCATATCGTGATTTTTAGTTATGCAGTAGCGCCTCTTAACCTTGCCTTTTTGGATAAATTCTATGCACCTGCTCGTAATTTTAATCTCGCGTCGATAGAAAAACATAAAAAACACATACGTCAAAAGCGTAAAAGCAAATGCTATCAAAATAGGAGAAAAACAAGTAAAAAAGCTATCGCTTTTATCGTCAAAATAGTTTATCGCAAATAAAAAAAGCGACATGGCGCAAAAAAACGACACTCCACAAAGCGTAAAATCGATAAAGTTACTATAATCAGTGATCACGAGCGGATCTTTGTCGTAGTCTCTTGCAAATTTTCTCTCGCTAAAATTTGCTGAATTTGAGTAGTGAAAGTCGCTGCTTAAATTTGAGGTTTGTTTGTCTGCTGTATTCAAATTTTATCCTCCAGGCCTACGTTTTAAAAACGTCAAATCCAATTTTAGTCAAATTTGGATAAAAATTTTAAATTCTCACTTAAAAAATAAACTCAAATTTGCTTCAATCTTATCTCATAATCATCAAAAGCAAGTCCAATTATCATTTTTTAGGCGGTAAAGAGTTTTATTTGGCCTACCTTACGGTCGCCGTTGTTGCTTGCGGTTTTAAAAAGCCGCCCATGATTCATAACTAAAAGCAGACGCAAAATCGCTTCCGCATCGTCTTTTCGTCCCTCCGTCCACTATGGCGCCTTTAAAGCGACGAAATAAAGCGTCGCAAGATTTTTACATTTTTGCGGTACGGGTCTCGGAGGGTAGCTCAAATTTTAGGTAAAAACTGCATTTTGCATTAAATTTTATCCAGCAACTCAAAGCTCGCGCAGTTTTTCAAACTCCTTACAGCCCTCTTTTCCGCCCGCATCGCACGCCTTTTTGAGATATTTTTTTATCTTTTGCACACACTCGTCCGTCGTCCCGTCCCGAGCCCTATCAAAAAATTTAGCAACCACGCAGTCCGTTCCGCGGCGCTCGTCGCTGTTCTTTTTAAAAAACGCCGACGTCGCCACGCCGCCGACAAGCAAGACCTGGTAGTATTTAGCGGCGTTTAGACATTCGCGGCTCTCGCAGGACTCACACGCTAGCTTAGTGCAGGCAACCTTTGAGTCGCGCTCATCCTTCGAGTCGCAGACTTTTTGCAGCGCCGCTAGTCCCTTTTGCTTGTCGTAAAATATGCTATTTTCGTATAAACGCTTGTCTGCTAGCTGCATGCATGAGGCCACACTAAAGGGCAAAATCGATCTGCAAAGCGTCTCTAATATTTTTACCTCTTTTTGGTTGCGAGCGGCATCTGCATCGAAATTTGCACCCTTTGACGCGTCGCCGGCAAAAGCCGAATTTACGACAACCGCAAAAATCAAAATTTTAAACGGATTCATATTTTTCCTTTTATATCGTCAGTTCGACGCAAGAAAGTCCGATACTATGTAAATTCGGCGGGCGACCACCCGCCGCAAACGACTATTTGCTCGGCATGCTATAGTAGCAAAGTATGTTTAGCAGGATACGCCCTTGCTTTTTGAGGTCTTGATCGATGACGTCTTGTCTAAATTTCGCAGAGGTCGTCTGCTCTTTAGCTTCGGCTAGCTTGCTGCTCGGTAGGTGAAATTTAAAGTCCAAATTTTTTATCTCAAAGCCTTTGTTTCCGACTATCTTCGCGTCGATCACGGTAGCGAAAAACTCGTCAGACGCGCCCACGTAGTAGTTCGTCACGCTTCTAGCGTTTATAGATTCACCGCTAAAAAACGCCTTACAAACGGGAGATTTTTGCGCGCTATAAACCACGCTCTCAAGGATCCCGCCGCCAAATTCGTAAAACTTAAATTTCTTTGAGTTTTGCAGCTTTTTTATCTCGTCTTTATCGCTCAAATCTACATTTCTACCGCTATCTAGATCAATCACTATCAGAGTTTTTACGCCGTCGCCGCTTGAGTAAACCCAGCCTAGATTTTGGCTCGCCGAGTCGCTCTCGCCCGGCGATTTCACCTCGGCCCTACCCATGTAGTCGCCAAATTTTTCCTCTTTTTTACCGCCGCTCATCTCGTAGACCGTAGTCTCGGTTATAAATCCGATCTGCTGTATGCTAGCGTCGTTTTCCATATATGTACGCCACGCTCTCTCGCCGCCCATGTCGCCCATGATGGCCGCGCAACCGCTAAATACTAATGCCGCGACAGCAACTGCCGCCGTCTTAAAAATACTCGTATTTTTCATTTTTGCTCTCTTTCTTTCGCACCAAAAGCGCAAATTTGATTAAGCCTCAGCTCATACCCGCGCAACTCGTTTTGGATTTTTTCCTCAAATTTAGGCGTTTTTACGGCGACTTCTCGCGGGCCGTCAGAATTTGTAAAATTTTTTATCTGAGATTTTAAAAGTAGCGCGCCGCTTTTAGAGGAAATGTTTGCCTGCGTTATAACGGCCGTAAAATACCGTTTTTCTAAATTTTGCACGCCGCCATAGTAGCTAGATGCTGATTTCACGCTAACGTCGCCGCCTTTTTTAAATGCCTCGCAAACCGAAATCGGCGCCTCAAAAACCGCTACTTTCGTGAAATTTGAGCTAAATTCGTAAAATTTGATCCGCCGAACTTCCCGAAGCTCGGTTACGCTTGCTTCATCTTTTAGATCAAATTCCGCCTCGGTATCGGCGTCTTTTAACATAAACGCACTATCGCCGCTTTTATAGACGGCTCCGAGTCTAAAAGGCAGCCTGCCGCCCTCTTTTTTAGTAAGAGCAAAGCCCGTAGCCTCGCCGTCGGCCGGCTGCATGCGAAAATCGCGCGAGAAAAACGCCGTCAAAAAGGCGACCTCTCTAACGGCGCCGTCCGTATCGAGATATCTCGTCCAGTTGTCCTCCGGGACGTCGATATTTGAGACGTCGCGCTCGGCTCTATTTGCGCTGCTAGTAATGCCCGCGCAACCGCAAAATGCCAATGCCGCAATAGCCGCTAGAAATAAGTTTTTCATCTCGCGTTCGCGTTTAAATTTGATAAAAGCGATCAGTTTTTAGGCACGGCGCAAACGATATTTGATAGGATTTGCTCCTGTTTTTTAGCGTCGGCGTCTATGACTTTACTCCCAAATTCCGCCGATCGAGCCCGCGTCTGCGTGCTAGCAAGCTTGCCGTCGCTAACGAAAAATTTAAAGTCTAGATTTTTGATCTCGGCGCTTTTGCCCTTTTTCACTCCGATATCCATCAAAGTCGCGAAAAATTCGCTATTGTCGGCACTTTCTTTATCATAATAATTAGTTACGGCATGAGCTTTTACTGTCTTGCCCGCCGCAAAACTCTCGCACACGGCGCCCGAGTCCGCGCTAAAAACCACGCTCTCTAATATGCCGCCGCCAAACTGATAAAATTTGACCTTTTTAGCATTTCTTAGAGTCGCAAGCTCGTTTTTATCGCGCATATTTATGTACTGGTAGCCAAATTTTTCCTTATCGTTAAGCTCTAAAAATATAAACGAAACCCCGTTTTGCGCGTACATATCGCCAAGTTTCAAATTTTGACCGTCTTTTTTTATGAGCACCATGCCGATGATATCGCCGTTTTTTTTCGCGTAAGTTGCGCTCAAATTTTCTGAGAAAAATGCTATATTGCCGACGGTGCCGTCGTTTTCTAGATATTTAATCCAGTCCGGCGCAGGCGATACTACGCTACTTGCTAGATGATCCTGCGAAGGCATGCAACCGCCCAGTAACGCAGCTAGAGCGGCTATAGATAAGATTTTTTTCATTATTCTTCCTTTCTTAAAGTGATTTTGATCATTTGCCTAGGCAAAAGTTGCTAAACATTTCGTCTAAAATTTCGCTTCGCTCAAATGGCTTCGTGATCGACGAGATTTGCTCTATTGCCGTATTTAGCTCATAAGCAAAAAGCTCAAGCTCGGACTCGGCGAGCAAATTTAACGCCCTTTTTATAGCCTGGCTCGCCGCTTCGCAGCTTGAAATTTGACGAGTGGAGTTTAGTAGTATCTCGCTCGTCTCCTGTGCATCTAGATAGGTTTTTAGATTGCTTATTATCTCGTCAGTTCCTTGCTTTGCGCAAATTTTTATCGGATTTTCGGGGCTTATAAATTTAACGCGGAGGTCGCATTTGTTTAGAACGTAAAAAATCTTTTTTTGCGAGTTTTTTAAAAGCTCCAAGATCTCGTTATCCTGCTCATCAGCCTCCTGCGACGCGTCAAAAACGGCCAAGATGACGTCGGCCTCCTCGATAGCCCGCAGCGAATACGAAATGCCGATTTGCTCGATCTTACCTGCGTTTTTGCGGATACCTGCGGTATCGATGATGCGCACTAGATGAGTGCCGATTTTTAGCGCCTCTTCGATGCTATCTCTAGTCGTACCGGCCTCGTCGCTGATGATCGCTCGCTCGTAGGACAAGAGCGAGTTTAAAATCGAGCTTTTGCCGACGTTTGGTTTGCCTACTATCGCGATTTTAAAGCCCTCGAGCAACCCTTTTCTACTCTGACTTATCGCGACGATTTTATCTAGTTTAGCGCTGTTTTGTTTTAGCATTTGGCTGATACTTTCTAGCAGATCAGCAGGAAGATCATCATCGGCGTAGTCGATGCTAGTCTCCACGAATGCCAGAGTTTTTACGAGCTCGGAGCGGATTTCATTTGCAAATTTAGCTAGATCGCCTCTCATCGTGCGGGCAATGATTTTGACGCTATCCTCGCTTTTTGCGTTGATTAGCGAATTTATCGCCTCGATCTTGCTAAAATCCATCTTACCGTTTATGAGCGCTCGCTTGCTAAACTCTCCTGCGCGGGCGAGTCTGGCGCCGTTTTTGATGAGCTCGCCCAGGATCAAATTCGCCACCACTAGACCGCCGTGGAGCTGAAACTCCACTACATCCTCGCCCGTGAAGCTGTGCGGAGCTTTAAAATAAATAAGCAAGGCTTCGTCGATGAGCTCGCCTTCGGCGTAAATTTTAGTTAGAGTAGCGTAACGCGGGGTAAGAGAGGTGATTTTGGTGAGTTTTAGAGCCAGACCAAGGGCATCTGCGCCGCTTAGCCTGATGATGGAGATCGAGCCTACGCCGTGCGCGGTGGCGACGGCGGCTATGGTCTCGTTCATTTTTTGATAAAGTCGTTCACGACCACAAACTGCCCGTCGCTATTTGACTTTACGCTTACGTATTTATCGGGGAATTTTTCGCGCAGTTTTTCAAGAGCGATCTTAACCAAAACGCCGTCTAAAGACTTGGTTTTAGCCTTGCCCGTTTCCTCCACGCGCTCGATTATGCCTTTTAGATATTGATCGATCGCGGCTTCTTGATTTTGCAAAAACTGAGCACTCTCAAGGCGTACCGCAAGGCTGTATTTTGAGCTGATCCAGTTATAGAGCAGATATGAGATCGCCTTGTAGCGGTAGCCCTCTTTGCCGATGAGTAGCGCCGCATCCTCGCCGTCAAGCTCGACTATCACGGTCTCGTCGTCAAATTTGCGCACGTCTATCTTGTTTATAGTAAAGAAATTTCCGCCAAAAAGCTTCTCTACGCCCTGCTTTATCTCAGGCAGGACTTTATCGATGTCGGCTTTTGGTTTTTGATCTTTTTGTTTTTGATCTTTTTGTTTTTGAGCCTGCGCTCGATCGGCTCGGGAGTCTTGTTTTTCTTTTTTAGCTAAATTTGGCGCAGCTTGCGTCAAATTTGCATCGCCGCCAGATGCCTGCGAGCCTAAATTTTCGCCAGCTGTAGTTTTTTCATCGCCTTCGTAAAAGTCGTTTTTGTTAAAGGTATCGATGATCGAGTGATCGAGGATGTTTTTACCGCTATCTTTTTTAGGTTGTTCTTTTTTGTGCTGCTCTTTTTCTTTTACCTGAGGCTCTTTTTGCGGTTGTGCTTCTTCGACCTTAGGCTCGTTTGCCGAGCTCGTTTCGTTTTGCTTTGCCGCATAATTTTTGTGATGTTCGTGGCGATTTTTATGATTTTTTTTCTTTTCGCTTTTATGATTTTGCTCTTCGCTAGAGTTCTCTTTTTTCTTAAATTCCTTCTTTTTCTCGCCGCCGTTTTCTTTATGGGCGTTTTCGCGGGCGGCTTGAGGAGCTTTTTTTGCTTCCTTATGCGCACCCTCTTTTACTGCCTCGATGATCGCCGTTTTTTTGAAAAATCCCAAAAAACCCGCACTTGGATTTTGCAAAATCTTGATATCAAGCTCGGTAACGGAGCAGTTTAGTTCCTCGGCGGCCTTTTGAAAAGCCTCTTGTAAATTTTCGGCTTCGATTCGCATTAGGCCTTTACCTCGGCTTTCTTGTGCTTTTCAAAGAGTTTATTTACGAAAACTTGCTGAACAACCGAGCAGACGTTGTTTACAAACCAGTAAAGCGTAAGTCCCGCAGGGAAGGTCACGAAGAAAAACGTAAAGATAAGCGGTAAAAATTTCATTATCTTTTCTTGCATCGGGTCGCTAAACGTGGTCGGCGTGAGCTTTTGCTGAAGGAACATCGTAGCCCCCATCAAAATAGGCAACACGAAATACGGATCCATCACCGAAAGGTCGTGTATCCAGAGTATCCACGGCGCAGCTTTTAGCTCGATCGCGTTTAGTAGTACGCGGTAAATCGCAAAGAAAATCGGTATCTGCATAAGTATCGGCAAGCAGCCGCCCATCGGGTTGGCGCCGTTTTTCTTATATAGCTCCATCATGTGCATATTTAGCTTTTGCGGATCGCCTTTGTATTTGGCTTGCAGCTCTTTTACCTTCGGCGCTAGATCTTTGAGCTTGTTCATCGATAGCATACCTTTGTAGGTAAGAGGGAAAAGTACAATCCTGATAACCAGCGTTAGCACGACGATCGCCCAGCCCCAGTTACCGATGTAACCATAAAGCAAATTTAAAAACGCAAACATCGGCTTTGCTATAAAGGTAAACCAGCCGTACTCGATGACGTCTACGAGCTCCTCGTTGATCTGACTTAGGGTAGCGTGGTCTTTGGCGCCGATGTAGCCTTTAGCTTTAAAATTTTGATAACCTATTACGAATAACACAGCATTTCCCGCTACGTCATTTGAAACGACAGGATTTAAAAGTACCTAAAAATTAAAAAACAAAGCCGTATAGTATCTGTCGCTAGCTGCGGCTATATTCACGTTATTAAAGCTTTCGGTCGCGTCTACGTCGCCATCCTCAATGATAGTTAGCTTGCCGTCGTTATGCTTAAGAAGTGCGCCATGCACGGTGTAGCTGTCGATAGCGACGTTTGGACGAAAACCCGGGGTCACGTAGTATTCGCCCGCGCTCACGCTAAGATCTAGATCGTAGCTTCCGTTTGGATAAAATGTGATTTTTTTAGTTACGCTAGAGCCTTCTAAATTTTGCGTTAAGACTATGCTTTTTGGCTCGCTAGTTAAATTTATCTCGCTAACGTCGCTCACGTAGGCTACCTTAAAGGCCTGCTCGTTTAAGGCCTTGTCGCTAAAGCGAACTTCAAGCGGTAGCGGCTGAGCGCCGGCTAGTTCGATGCGCTCGCCATCGGCGTTTTTGTATTTTTCGTCGTTTAGATAAAATTTAGAAATCCTGCCAAGCTCGTCGATGCGCGCCTCAAAGTGTTCGCCCTTTATAACGGCGATCTCGCGGCTTTGCGTCACTACGGCTTGCGGAGCGCTAGTTCCTGATGTGGTATTTGCGCTCCGAGCGGCGTTTGCTTGGCTTGATTGCTGCACAGCTACGGTTTGGTTTTGATCTAACGGCAAATTTTTAGGAATAAAAAAATAATCGTAAGCGATAAAAAAGATAAAAGATAAAACGGTCGCTAATATCACGCGTTTTTGAACTGACATATTGTCTAACACTATTTTTCCTTTTGAAAGTCTAAATTTTTAATAACATAGAATTTATTTTTTTTATACGGGACGAACCAAAATGCGATATGTGATTTTAAATTTTGATTGGATATAAAAAAAGAGTTGAAATTTTTACTGATGACGGGGTAATCGATACCGCCTTTAAAGAGTTGATTACAGCGTAAAATTCTAAAAATAACCGCAAAAAGCGCCGAGAAAAAGCCGTTAAATTTGAACTGCCAAACGGCAAATTCGGAGCAAGATGGATAGTATCTGCAAGACTTCGGAGTAAATTTGGAGATATAATCTTGATACCCTTTTATCAAAAATAAAATAGCTTGTTTTATCATTTTCATATGCCTGATTTTATACATCCGAGTTTTTTCATAGCCCAAGAGATATTTTTTTTGAGCTTTAAAAACGAGCTTTTATCTAGCCCGTTTTTAACGACTATCACATAAATGCCGTCCGCAAGCTCATTTGAAATCTCGACGACGACCGCTCGCAAAAGTCTTTTACATCGGTTGCGAACGACGGCTTTGCCCACCTTTTTGCTGGCTACGACGGCTAGTTTGTTTTCATTGCAAGGCCTAAAAAAGACTATTGCCTCCTCGCAGTGCCATTTCACGGCCTCTTTGTAGACGCTTGAAAACTCCTTTTGGCTACTTATAGAGCTAAATTTGCTTAAACGGCCAATCTTGCTCTGCCTTTTGCGCGTCTTGCGTTTAGCACTTTGCGGCCGTTTTTAGTTTTCATACGGACGCGAAACCCGTGAGTGCGTTTTCTAGGGGTTTTATGAGGTTGGTATGTTCTTTTCATAAATTTTTCCTTATGGTGATTTTGATATAAGTCGGTGATTTTATCAACAAATCGCTTAAAATCCTTTTAATAAATTTTTAAACTTCGTTTTAAAATAATAAAAATATAATCGCTTATTAAAATTTAGGAGCGAATTTGCCTTACGTTATTAGAAAAGCCGTTAGAGCGGACATTACAGCTGTTTGCGAGCTGGTTAAAGAACTAGCCGAATACGAAAAAATGAGCGATGATGTCAAATTTACGCCCGAAATTTTTGCCGAGTCTGTTTTTGAGAAAAACTATGCCAGGATTTTAGTCTGCGAAACAGAAGGTAAAATCATAGCTTACGCCATATATTTTTACACGTTTTCCACATTTTTGGGGCTTGGCGGGATGTACTTAGAGGATTTATACGTCCAAAAAGAGTATCGCAACAAAGGCATAGGAAAAGAGTTTTTTACGCATCTAGCTCAAATTTGCAAGGACGAAAATCTGCAACGTCTCGAGTGGGCGTGCCTGCATTGGAACGAGCCTGGCATCAAATTTTACGAAAAAATGGGCGCGAAAAACCAGTCCGAGCAGTGGCGAAACTACCGCCTGGACGGCGAAAATTTAAGCAAACTCGCGCTTTGATTTATCTGTTTTTAACGCCCTTTTGGATATCATCGCGCGATGAGTTACGCAAACGAAATTTTAAGAGAACTTTACTATCTGAGGGCATTCGGATATAAATTTGCTGATTTTTCGCCTTCGTCCGCGGCCTTGCCGAGAAGCCTTGCCGAGCTAAACGCAAGCATCAAAGAGTGTAATCTCTGCGAGCTTTGCAAGAGCGCAAATCACACACTAACGGGCCTTGGAGATAAAAGCGCCAAAGTAGTTTTCGTATTTGACGCGCCAAACGCCGCCGAGGATGCGAGCGGAAAGTTTTTAGCAGGCGATCATAAGTTTTTGCAAAATTTAAATGAGCTAGCGGGGCTTAAAAAGGACGAAATTTACGTCACGAGCCTGCTAAAATGCAAGCCCGCAGCCAAAGCTCTGACAAATGCTTACGAGCTTTGCGAGCCGTATTTTAGCGCAGAAGTCCGCCTAGTCGCGCCAAAGCTTATCGTAGCGCTTGGCGAAGAGGTTTTTTACAAAATGATAAAACAAAGCGCGCAAAGCTTTGAGACAATAAGGGGAAACATAATGAAATTTAAACATTCGGCCCTGCTGGCGACCTATTCGCCCACAGTCGTAGCGAAAAATCCAAGCAAAAAAGAGCTGTTTTTCAGCGATCTAAAAAAGATAAAAGAGTACCTATGAGAAAAATTTTAACCGTTTTATTGATCTGTTCAGCGCTATTTGCCAGGAGTGACAAGCCCTCCGATATCCCGCCTGCTAGCGAAATTTATATAAATTTAGAACCCGTAAAATGTAACGACACATGTTTGTTAGAACTCGTTAGAGAAGGTCTTTTGCACAGCTTGTTGGCTCGCTACGAAAACAGCTCGAATCAAGAAATTTTGCAAGCCATTAACGCCCTAAGCGGCCCATACGCAAACGTAGGCGGCGAAAGCCTGACGCCAAGCTCAAACGCCGAGTTTAAAATCGCTGTCATCATCCCCCAAGATAGCATAAAAGGCTACGCCGGCGTCATCTCAAACGCGGTTATCGCCTATATCGTCAGGCAAAACGCCCCTATCGACGTTAAATTTTACAACATCGGCAACGAAGCCCCAAGCGCTATCGACGGCGCCCTAGCACGCGCTAGAAGCGAAAATATCTCCTATATCATCGCGCCGTTTACGCCTGTTGGCGCAAAATATCTAAACGAGGTTTTAGACCCCGCCATGACGGCTTTCGTGCCGACTCTGCACATCTCTAGCGTCGATTCGCCGCAGGATAATTTGATATTCGGCGGTATAGACTATAAAGGACAAGTCGAGAAGCTGCTAAATTTCTCAAACGGCCAAGTCGCGGCGTTTTCTGACGGCAGCGCGCTAGGAGCGGCGCTAAATCGCTACGCGGACGAGCTTAGCGGCGGGCTAGCCTACAAAAATGAGATCGCAAGCGGCGCGACCGATCTAAAGCCGATATTATCCGGTAACTCAAGGCTAAGCGGCGCAACCGTTTTTCTAAACGTTCCGCTAGTAAAAGCCTCGATGGTGAGCTCTCAGATGCGCCTTTACGACGTCAAATTTAACGCCCTTTTAAGCACCCAGATCAACTACGCGCCAAGCATCTTTAAGCTCACGCAACCGCAAGATAGAGAAAAGCTCTACATTGCCAACTCGATTTCTAAAACCGACGGCGCGCTGGACTCAAATAACGAAATTTTGGGGCAAAATTTGAACTTCAACTGGGTGGGTTACTCCGCTAGCGCCGGGCTTGACTACATCTACGCGACTTAC
The DNA here is from genome assembly GCA_963528245.1 of uncultured Campylobacter sp. Taxonomy (GTDB): domain Bacteria; phylum Campylobacterota; class Campylobacteria; order Campylobacterales; family Campylobacteraceae; genus Campylobacter_A. The sequence continues at coordinate 20,518 of CAURWB010000034.1, forward strand.
CTAAACCGCGGCGCGCAGAGGCTTTTTAGCCAGAACGTCGAGGACTCGCAAATCATCTATGATACGAAGGTTTTAAAAGCCGGCGAATACGGCTTTTACGAGCAATAAGAGGAGAGAAAATCCACTATCTCCTCGCTCATCTTAGCAGGCCTTAGGTTGCTAACGAACGCGACCTCGACGTCCGCTTCAAAGATGAGCTCAGGCTGGCATTCTCCGCTTAAATTTGCGATTTTATAAATTTTTTGATTTATGAGCGCGGAGGCTTTTTTTAGGCTTGCCACGCTCGTTTTTACCTCGAGCAGATCGCCCAGGACGGCCGGTTTTTTAAATTTCGCTCGAATCTCGCTCACGACAAAATGCCCGTCCTTGCTAAAAGGCTTAACCTCTGAGCCAAAAAACATCTCGCTGCGCGCCCTTTCGCAGTATTTTATATAGTTTGCGTGATAGACTATGCCGCCCGCGTCGGTATCTTCGTAGTAGATTCGTATTTTCATAATAATATTCCTACCTATTTTGCATTTTTATATATAAATCTACAATTGTCTTGTTTAATACTTGATATAAAATCAACTATTTTTTCTTTACGAGTTCTACCAAAAATAACAAAATAACAAAATACGTCATTATTTAAATTTAGTATTTTTTTAAATTTATAAAAATCATTTTTTATTCCTCTCAAGGAATTGCTGTTATCTGAAATTTTTAATTCAAAAATTATTCCTTTATTTTCATCAAAATTATACAGTTTCGGGCCGTCTATGAAATGACTAGGCTTTATTATTGTTATATCGGGTATATAGTCTTTACGGGCAATATCACTATACCAATGAAGTTCAGTGTGTATAAAATGAGTTTTGATGCCATCTTGTTTTGTTTCTTCTATTTTTCCCAACTCTTCAATTTCTAATAATTTACCATAAATAATGCATTTTAAATCTGATTCAGTCAAAATAATACCTTTATTTTCATAATAATCATCGCCTATTTCATCGATTTTTTGCTCTATTTTTTTTCTAAGTTCAACATTACTCGATAATTCCACTCTTCCCCCTTTTTGATATTATTTTATCTCTTAAAAATTTTGCATCAAACTTTTATGTCTAAATTTATGATTTTATCTATTTTTCTTAAAAGCTCCATTATATCCATTTCTTTTTACACTCGGGCTCGATAAAATTCTCGAAAAATGGTGTTTTGTATCCTCTCAAAAAATAAGCTTGTATTTTTTGAGAGGTCTGTATATTAGTGAAATTTGATAAAAATTTAGCGCATAATAATAAAACGGCAAATAAATTTATCCTTTTAAAAAGATTTTTACCCCTCGCGCGTCTTCCTCGTCGCTAGATCGCACTTAGCGCCGCGAGTAATCATCAAGGACTGATCGTAAAACAAAATAAGCACCACCGAAACGCCCACGCCTAGAGCTAGCGAGACCGTCGTGGTCGTGATCGCGTTATCGAAAAATATGATTAGGTATT
>CAURWB010000035.1:0-21694 GCA_963528245.1 uncultured Campylobacter sp.
GCCAAGATCCTTTAAATCGATCAAAAAGCAGGCCTCTACGCAAACGGCGTTTGTTTGATTGATTAGCTCGACGCTAGCCTTAGCCGTGCCTCCCGTAGCGATTAGATCGTCGATTAAAAGCACTTTTGCGCCCGCTTTTTCGCCGAATGCGTCGACGTGAATTTGTACTTCGTCTACGCCGTATTCTAGGCTGTATTTTTGCGAGATAGTGATGTATGGCAGTTTTTTTGGCTTTCTAATCGGTACGAAAGGCAACCTCAGTCTAGCCGCCAAAGCCGCTGCGAATATAAATCCGCGCGACTCGATACCCGCGATAAAGTCGATATCGGCACCCTCGTATCTGGCAACTAGATGATCCATTAAAAAATTAAACGCCTCTTTGTTGTTTAGCAGCGTCGTGATGTCGCGAAATACTATGCCCGGTTTTGGAAAATCGTTTATGCAGCGGATGGAATTTAATAAAAATTCTTTCCCCGCTTTGTCTAGTTCTTTCATTTTTTGCCTTTAAATTTGATTTATAGTAGCGCTTCGATTTTGCCCTCTAGCTCGCGGATGCGCTGGCGAAGTTTGTCGTTTTCCAGGCGGTACTGCGAGTTTCTGGTGCGAAGGGCGTTGGCATCGTTTTTTACTTTGTTTAGTTCGTCGGTGAGTATGTCGATGTTGCCAAGGCCGCGCTGGAGCTGGATTTGTAACTTGCGAATTACGACTTCGGTATCTTGGAGATTATTTTTCATAAAATCGCGCGTCGTGCGCTCTTTTTTAAGCAAGGTTTTAAAGTAAAACACCATAACGGTAAGATAGATACAAATGCAGATCAAAACTGTAAGTACGAGCCAATCGGTCATTTCTCGCCTCCTAACTTTTTCACGCGTCTTTCGTGCCTGCCGCCGGCAAATTCGGTAGCGAAAAAGGCCTTTATCATATCTGCCGCGACCGCGTCGCCGATCATTCTAGCGCCCATGGCTAGCACGTTTGCGTCGTTGTGCTCGCGGGCTAGTTTTGCCGTGGTGACGTCGTGACAAAGCGCGCAACGAACGTGCGCATGGCGGTTGGCTGCGATGCTGATACCGATACCCGTGCCGCAGATTAGCACGCCGTATTCGTTCTTGTGCTGCAAATTTTGCGCTAGAAGTTCGGCAAAATCTGGATAATCTACGCTATCTTTGCTATGCGTTCCTAGGTCGCATACGCTAAAACCTTCGCTTTTTAAAAGCTCGTAAATTTGCGCCTTAAAATCAAAGCCTGCGTGGTCGCTCGCGATAAAAATTTTATCTATTTTCATGAAATTTCCATAAGCTAAAAAATGCTTAATTATAGCAAAAAAGCATTAAAGTAAAATTTCGCCGCGAGCCTTTAGGAGTGAAATTTAGGCTAAATTTTAAAATTTGCCGCTTATAAAAACATCCTCATGATCGCCACGGCATATCGTATCGGCTCGAAAAAATAATCTTTTAGCGGCGAGATCACGATGATAACTAGCGCGATAAAGCCGTATCTTTGTATGCTATTTAGCCAGTTTGCCGCGCCGTGAAGCCCGAAAATGCGTAAAAGATACTCAAGCGCTTTCGAGCCGTCAAGAGGCGGGATAGGGTAGAGGTTAAAGAGGGCTAGGACTAAATTTACGGCCGCGAGCATGAAAACAAACTCCGCTACCGCGCCGTCAAAAAATCCCTCGAAGCCTATAAATTTAAATAAGCAAAACGCTAGCGCAAAAAGTGCAAGGTTGTATGCGATGCCCGCAAGCGCGACGATGATAGCTGCTTTGTAGCCGCCGTTATAAAGCACCGTGCGTAAATTTATAGGTACGGGTTTAGCCCAGCCAAACGTCACTCCCGTGCTAAGATACATGAGCGCGGGCACGACGATAGTGCCTAGCGGATCGACGTGTTTTATGGGATTTATGCTGAGCCGCCCCAAATTTTTGGCGGTCAAGTCGCCGAATTTAAACGCCGCGTATCCGTGCGCGATCTCGTGTCCGACGACGGAGATAACGAGCACGGCGACTAGGATCGCTACCTGAGCGAAGTCGATGTTGTCAAGGTTCATTCGATCTTATTCCCGTCGTTTTTAGCTTCTGCTCTGGCGGCATCTAGTAGCTCGGGCGAGTTTTGTATAAAGTCCACGCTCTTGCCGACTCTGTTCCATCTGATTTTGTATTCGTCATCCCAGCTAAAATATACAAACCACGGCTTGCCGACTATGTTTTTATAGGCCACGGGCCCCCAAAAGCGGCTGTCGTTCGAGTGGTCGCGGTTATCGCCGATCATGAAAAACTCGCCCTCTGGAACCTGAAAATAAAATGCGTTAAACGGATAGTTGCCTACGCTGGGTAGCTCGTTTACGATAACAGGCTGCATGGCGAATTTGCTTGCGTTTAGGTAGTTTACGGCTAGTTCAAATAAATTTACCTTCTCGTCGTAGTGGATGCCGCCGAATTTATAGGGCTCGCGTACGAAAAGCTTGCCGCCGAGTTTAACGATATCTTTTTCGTCGAAATTTGCCTTTATAAACTCCTCACCCTCGTGCGGATGCAAAAATAGCGCCTTTTCGGTGAAAATCACTTCATCGCCGCCGACTGCGAAATTTCGCTTGACGTAGTGGATCTTTTCATCGTGAGGATAGCGAAAAACCACGATATCGCCGCGCTGCGGCTTTGCTCCCTCGATGAGATGACCGTTACCGTTAAAATCGGGCAAAACCTTGACCTCGATCCACGGAATGCGCGGAGTCGAGATGCCGTAGCTAAATTTTTTAACGAAAAGATGATCGCCGACTAAAAGCGTGTCCTTCATCGAACCAGACGGTATCACGAAGGCCTGCGCGACAAAGAAAATCACGAGCAAGACGATGATAACCGTGCCCGTCCAGCTGTTTGAAAAATCTAAAAATTTATTAAACGCTTTTTTCAAAATTTATGCCTTTTTCGCGCGGTTTTTGGCTGATTTTATGGCGTTTGACAGCAGCATCGCGATAGTCATCGGACCTACGCCTCCCGGAACCGGAGTTATAAACGAGCATTTTGGAGCTACCTCGTCAAATTTGACGTCGCCTTTGAGCTTGCCGTCGTCCATGCGGTTTATGCCTACGTCGATCACGACGGCGCCGTCTTTTACCATATCGGCCGTTACGAAATCGGCTCTACCGATAGCGGCTACTAGGATGTCGGCGCCCGCGCAAATTTCTTTTAAATTTCGCGTTTTGCTATGCGTCACGGTTACGGTCGCGTTGGCGTTTAATAGTAGATTTGCCATCGGTTTGCCCACGATGTTGCTGCGTCCGATCACGACGGCATTTTTGCCCTCTAAATTTATATCGTATGCTTTAAAAATTTCCATTATGCCTAGCGGCGTGCACGGTACGAACCCGTCTAGCCCGCTAGCTAGTTTGCCGACGTTTATCGCGGCAAAGCCGTCCACGTCTTTTTCGGGGCTAATGGTTTCTAAAATTTTATTCGTATCTATATGCTTTGGTAGCGGTAGCTGAACCAGGATGCCGTCGATGCCGTCGTCTAAATTTAGCACGTCTATTAGCGCGATTAGTTCGCTTTGCGTCGTGGACTCGGGCAAGCGGTGCATAACGCTTTTTATCTCGCAGGCTATGCAGGCTTTTTCTTTTGCCGCGACGTAGGTTTGGCTGGCTTTATCCTCGCCCACCAGTATCACCGCAAGCGCAGGCTCTATGCCTTGATTTTTCAAATTTAGCGCTTCGTTTTTTACTCTTTCTTTTACCTGTGCGCTTACGTTTTTGCCGTCTAATATCGTCATTTTCGTCCTTTATTACTTTTTAATCGCAAAGATTGTATGATAGCTAATTTTAGATTAAATTTACGAAAAAGCGAAAGAATTTATGAAAATTTGGCTGATTTTTTGGTTGCTTTGCGGCGCGGCGTTTGCGAGCGATTTTATCACGAAAAACGAATACGCAAAGATGCTCTATCAAAACCCGCGCGGCATCGGCTGCGACAAGTGTCACGGCAAGGGCGGCGAGGGCTCACTCATATCAAAATATAGACATTTCGATAAAAAAACCAAGCAGGTCATCGACGACGAGCTAAGAGCGCCAAGGATAAACAATCTTGATTTTGAGACGTTTAAAGAGGGCGTGCTAAGCGCTAGAAGCGTGATGCCTAGCTACTTTCTAACCGACGAAGAGATAAATTTACTTTACGAATACGTTATAAATTTCAACAAGGATAAAAAATGACTAACAAAGAAGCTTTCGGGCTAGCTAAAAAATATATCCCGGGCGGCGTGGATTCGCCCGTTCGCGCGTTTGGCAGCGTAGGCGGCGAGCCTTTTGTAGTAGATCGCGGCGAGGGCGCGTATCTGGTCGATATCGAGGGAAACCGCTATCTGGACTTCATCCAGAGCTGGGGACCGCTCATTTTCGGGCACTGCGATCCCGACATCGAGAGTGCGGTGATAGCGACGGCTAAAAAGGGACTAAGCTTTGGCGCTCCGTCAAATTTGGAAACGAAGCTTGCAAAACTAATCTGCGACGAGTTTAAAAACGTCGAAAAGGTGCGTTTCGTAAGCTCGGGCACCGAGGCCACTATGAGCGCGATCCGCGTGGCGCGCGGCTTTAGCGGTAAGGACGGACTCATAAAATTTGAAGGTTGCTATCATGGGCACAGCGACGCGCTTTTGGTAAAGGCAGGCAGCGGAGCGACGACCTACGGTAACGCTTCTAGCGGCGGAGTGCCGGCAGATGTCGTGAAAAACACCTATCTGGCGCGCTATAACGATATAGCTAGCGTGCGGGCGATATTTGAGGCAAATCCGGGTAAAATCGGCGCGCTAATCATCGAGCCGATCGCGGGAAATATGGGGCTCGTGCCTGCTGATAACGAGTTTTTAAGCGAGCTTAGGCGCCTTTGCGACGAAAACGGCGCGGTGCTTATTTTTGACGAGGTTATGAGCGGATTTCGCGCGAGCAGGCACGGCTCGTTCGAATTTAACGGCATAGAGGCCGATCTGGTAACTTTTGGTAAGGTTATCGGCGGAGGCTGCCCTGCGGCTGCATTTGGTGGAAAGGCTGCGATCATGGACTGCCTAAGTCCCGAAGGTGCTGTATATCAGGCAGGTACGCTAAGCGGCAATCCCGTAGCCATGGCTGCCGGCATCGCAAGCCTGAGTAAAATTTTTGCCGATCATGATCTTTATGACCGCCTAAACAAACTAGCCGTACTGTTTGCTCATGGGCTAAAAAGCGTCGCCGCGAAACACGGCATCGCGCTGCAAACGACGGTGCGAGGCTCGATGTTTGGCTTTTTCTTTACGTCAAACGAGGTCAAAAACTACGACGACGCGCTAAAAAGCGACATAAAACTTTACGCCAAATTTCACGCCAAAATGCTTAAAAAAGGCGTTTATCTAGCGCCTAGCCAGTTTGAGACGGGCTTCATCTGCGACGCGATGAGCGAGGATGATATCAAATTTGCGATTAAGGCCGCGGAAGAGAGCTTTGCCGAGATATCTGCGGAGAGCGCTAGCGAGAACGAGGAGATGCGCGAGGTAAAAGCAAGGATCGCCGATCTGGAAGAGCGTCTAAAAGAGGCTAGAAAAGAGCGCGAAGCGATACAAGAGCGTATGAAAAACAGCTGGGGATTTGCCTAATGGCGAAGATAAATTTGGGCGACGTCGTAAAAGGCGCCGAGCAGCTAAGCTTGGGCATCTCTATCGTCGTGGCGCTTGCTATCGGGGCCGGGTTTGGCTACTGGGCGATGAAGGAAACGGGCTGGACGTGGACGCTGTTTGCGGGCGTCGCCGTGGGCATCGCCGCAGCCGCGCTAAACGTCAAAAAGGCCTACGACGCGCAGATAAAAAGCCTAGATGAACTAAAAGATAAAGGTAAATTTAAACCCGCAAAAGACGACGACGAGGACGATGAGTGAATTTTAAGCTCCTTGCCGTTTACGGCGCGTTTGAGGCCTTGCTTTTGCTGGGCTCGGCGGTGTTTGGCCGCGCGTGGTTTTACAGCTCGCAGGTCGCGTTTGCGGGCTCGCTTTTGGTGTTAGCCGCGACCTTTAGAGCCTACAAAAAGCGCGTAGAAAACGGCGTGCGAGACTATGACGCCTCCGCAGATGACGACATAGACGAGTGGGGCGAAAATCACGAGGAGTTTCCGGACCGCCCCGCTGAGTCTAAATTTGACGGGCATGACCTGCACTGCGAAAATGCTAAGCGACTAGATGCGTCAAATTTGGACGGCTCGGTAAAAGCGGACGCGAAATTTGACCAGGCGGCGGAGTTAAATTTAAACGGTGCAGATCAAAATAGCGGGTCAAATTTAAGCTCCGAAAGCGAATCAAATTTGAACGAATCAAATCAAAACAGTGAAACTAAGCCCTCAAAAAAGCAAAATTTCGCGCGTAATTTAAAGCAAAATTCGCCCAACTATTTCACCGCCTTCGTGCCTTTTCGGCTGATCGCGTATGCGGTTTTGGTCGTCGGATTTTTGGCGCTAAAAAGACAAGACAATCTTGATATCGCCGCGTTTTTGATCGCGCTTGCGGCTATGCCCGCGGGCGCTTTGATATATGGAGTAAAAAGCAATGAGAAATAGCTCGATAATAACGATCAGATCGATGTTTGCACTATTTGTGGGGATGGCGTTTTTGTTTGTGGGAAACGGCCTCATCATCAGCTCTGCGGGCGTCGAGCTAAAAAAAATGGGCGCGGACGAGCTTGAGACGGGATTTGTTATCGCGGTATTTTTCGTTGGAGCTATGATAGCTACGATATTTTCGCACAAAATCGTCTCAAAAGTCGGCCACATCAGGAGCTTTGGGATATTTGCGTCGCTTTTTGGTATCGCGGCGATGTTTCACGACCTTAGCCAAAATCTATACTTTTGGGCGTTTTTGCGCGGGTGTTTGGGATTTTGCTACTACTCGATTTTAATGATAATCGAAAGCTGGCTCAACGCGCGCGCTAGAAACGAAGTGCGCTCGCGGGTACTGGCATTTTACGAGATCACGTTTTACGTATGTTTTGGGCTGGGTATCCTCGTGCTATCGCTAAATTTATCCACTTCGCACGTGCTTTTGCTTAGCGCGGCGTTTATTTTGTTTTCGAGTATTCCTTTAAATTTAATCCGCATCAAAGAGCCGCCTATCCCCGAAAAAAAGAGCGTCTCTATCCCGAAGGTCTTTGCGCTCGTGCCTTTGGCGCTCATTACCAGCATCGTAGCGGGCATCCTCATAAACGGCTTTTTTGCGATGGCTAGCGTTTATATCCTGCTGCAAGGATACGGCGCGAGGGAGGTTTCGTTTTTTATGACCGTCGCAATGGCGGGCGGCTTTATCGCTCACTCTCTCATCGGCGGCTTTTCGGATAAATTCGGTCGCCGCCCCGCGATAATGTGCTGCGCGGGCGTGTCGCTATTTGCGGCTATTTGTTTTTTGGCGCTTAAGCCCTCCATCTACGCGCAGTACGTTTTGTCGTTTTTTTTGGGTTCCGGCGCTTTTTGCCTCTATGCGTTATCGCTTGCTCGCGCCAACGATGTTTTAAAACATAAAAATCAAGGCATCGAAGTAGGGCGCGCCGTGCTTTTTAGTTACTCTTTCGGCTCACTTCTTTCGTCCGTGATAATGGGCGCTAGTATGAAAATTTTAGGCTTTGACGGCTTTATGTGGGTTTATGCGGCGCTGCTTGCGTTTCTCATCGCGTTTTGCCTCACGCAAAAGACCGTTCCGCTTGAAAGCAGGCGAGGCTTTGAGCATAGCCCCGGCACGATGGCCAATAGCTAATGAAAATCTCAAATTTGACGATATAGCCGTATGGAATCAGTAAATAACGCTATAAGCTCGCAAATCGCGACCCAAGCCGCAGTCGGCGGCGCGCTACCCAAAACAGGCGGAGTAGGCGGCGCAAACGCCGGACAGACGGGTCAGGCGGGCGAAACCAAAAATCTTTTTAAAAATCAGCCCGCGCCCTCGCAAAATTTAGGCTCCGAAGCCGCAGATAACGCCGTAAAGGATTTAGACAAGCTCGTAAATAAGCTTTTAGACGAGCTAAAATCAAGCCCTACGCAGGCCAAAGAGCTGGCCGCGCAGGCTAAAAATCTCCAGCTCTCGCCAAATCTCGCAAAAGATATGAAAAGCCTCGTCGCGCTTGCCGAAAATGAGCCCGACCTAAAGGAATTCGCGCTTAAGCTAAAGGAGTTTTTAAAACCCGTCGCCGACATAAAAAGCGCGCCGCTAAACGAACAGATAAAAAACTCGGGCATCATGCTGGAGGCAAATTTAAAGGACGCGCTAAACGGCAAATTTAACCTACCTAGCGCGATAAATAAGCTGTTTGGCGATATAAAAAATCTCTCGAATCAGCAGCTTTTGGAGCAAATTTCAGCCTTGGCTAAGGATGACAGCCTAAGCACGAACGAGAGCTTTGCAAGGCTTGATCAAATTTTACAAAACGCTAAAACCGCAGCCAAGGATACGCTAGCGGGCTCGCCTTTTAAACAGCTTTTTGAGATCGCTGACAAGCTCGAAAATGCGGCTAAATTTATGGATAAACAAGCAAGCGCCATGAGCGGCAGCGGGCTAAGCCTAAACGAAAAAACGCTAAACGCCGAGTTAAATAAAATCTCGCAGCTGCTGGCAAACGCGGGCGAAAAAATGCAAAATTTAAACAGCGAAAAGCTAGGTCAAAACAGGGGTTTTGCTTTAAATTTCGCCGAGCTAAAAAACGCACTAAAAGAGCTAATGGACGAGCTTGGCGCGCTTGCGAGCTCGCAGGATAAATTTAACGATTTCGCGCAAAAAATCGTCCGAGATGGCGCAGAGGGAAACGAGGGCGCGACGCTGCAAGACAAGCTGCAAAATGCGGCTAGAAAGCTAAATTTCGCCCTGCAAATTGCCGATAAAGCGGGCTTTGAAGCAAAAAATAGCCTAGATGAAGTCGGCAAGCTAATCAAACAGCAAAATATCGCTCGCGGCGAGCTTGGCGCCGTAACGCCAAAAAGCGCCGAAGAGACGGCAAAAGTCCTGCAAAACGACGTTAAAAGTGCGCTTTTGAACATTCAGTCAAAGTCTCCCGACGCTAGCCCCGTAAAAGATGCCGCCTCAAAGCTGCTCGCGCAAATCGAGATGCATCAGCTAGCCTCCGCGGTCGCGGGCGGCGTGCATACCTATCTGCCGTACGTCTGGGAGGGCGTAGAGGGCGGAAATATCAGGTTTAAGCAAGGCAAAAAGCAAAAACACTACGCGCAAATTGACCTAAATTTTCAAAATTTCGGCCAAATCAACATCATGGTGGCGCTCAGCGAAAACAAATACATCGACCTTGCGATCGCGACGCAAAAAGAGGAGTTTAAGGATCTGATTTTAAGCGGCGCGAAGGAGCTAAAAAGGGCTATCGGCGAGCAGGGGCTGATAGTGTCGAATTTTAGCCTAAAAACTATGCCTAAACTGCGTCTTGGCGGCGTTTACGGCGGTCTGGATAAGCTTGATATGGGCTTTGATAAAAAGGCGTAAATTTGGCAAAAGTGCAAAAAACTAAAAAAGCCGTAGCTCTTGGCTACAACCGCCAAAAAGATAATGCCCCTAAGGTTCTAGCTACGGGTTCGGGCGAAGTGGCGAAAAACATCATAAATCTAGCTAAATCTCACGACATACCGATCAAAGAGGACGCCGATCTAATCGAGGTTCTAAGCAAGGTCGATCTAAACGAGGAAGTCCCGCCAAATCTCTATAAAGCAGTCGCGGAAATCTTTAACTTTTTGTATCAAATGACGAATAAAAAATAGGGCGCTTGCGGCAAAGTAGAAGCGAGAGCAGGCTTATTGCAAGTGCAAATTTGAGCGCGAACTAGGAAATTTAAATGAAAAAGACGGTCGAATAATAGCGATTTTAGCCTTGCCTTTGTTGATCTTATTTTCGGCTCTAGTTTTTGCTAGCGGTAATGCGTCAAAAGGCGCAAACTACCCAAAATACGCGCTAGAAAAAGTGATAACGCACGATAAAAAAGAGCCTCATCTAAAGAAAATAAAACCGCCCGCTATCAAGTAAAATTTGATGGAAATCTCGTAGCAAAAAGCCGTAAATTTGAAGACAGATACAAAAAATGACGCATAAAATTAGGTACAAATGCCGAGTTTAAAGTAAAATTTGACGACTATTCCGCCGTTGCCGCAAGCGCTAAAATCTCATCCAAATTTTCTAGTTATCATAAAATTATTTGCATTATTTTATGTATTTTGCCTTATAGCTAAATTTAATATAAATAAAGATAAAATAGCCGTAAAATTAACTCAAAAACGGAATAAATTTGAAACAAAAACTGGTCTTAGTCGGCGCCTCGACGGGCGGTCCGGGACATTTAAAAAGGCTTTTTAAAGGACTTGAGCTAAACGGAGCTAGCGTCGTTATCGCACAGCATATGAGCCTGGCTTTTATCCCTAGTTTTATCTCGCAGTTTGACAAGGAGTGCGCGGCGGAGGTGTTGATGCTGGGCGCGCCCACGCATCTAAAAAGTGCGATATATATCTGCGAAAAAAACTCGGAGATAATCTCTGCTAGCCCCCTAACGGCCGGCATGTGCTCGCCGGCAAAGGAGACCACGTATAACCCGAACGTAGACGTGCTTTTTCACTCCGGCGTGCAGGCTTGTAAGTTTGCCGACGTCATGGCGATCCTGCTAACTGGCATCGGCGACGACGGCGCGCGCGGACTAAACGAGCTATATAAAGCGGGCGCTAAATGCGTCGCCGAAAATGAGGAGAGCGCGATCGTCTACGGCATGCCAAAACGCGCGAAAGAAATCAACGCAAATTTAAGGTCGCTACCCATCGGTGGTATAAGAGCGGAACTGGAAAGGTTTTTACATGCTTGAAAATGCAAATTTGACGCCCGCTCCTAGCGATGCGGCGGGGCTGAATAAATTCGTCGAAGTCATCAAAAATATGTGCGGCGTGGATCTAGAGTCCAAAAAGGACATGATAAAACAACGCCTAATAAATTTCTGTCAAGCAAACCGAATCCCGAGCTTTGAAGCTCTAAGCTCAAAAGTCGTCGTGGACCGCTTTATGAGGCAAGAAATCGTAAATTTGATCACCACGAACGAGACTTATTTTTATAGAGAGTTGCCGCAGCTACAAGCCGCGATCTACTACGCCAGAGAGGAGCTTGATAGCGTGCGGATACTGTGCGCGCCGTGCTCGACTGGCGATGAGGCGTACTCGCTAGGTATGCTAGCGCACTCAAATTTGCTCGACGTAAACCGCGTCAGTATCATTGGTATCGACATAAACTCCGAGGCTATCGATAGCTGTAAAAAGGGCGTTTATAGCGAGCGCTCACTGCACCGCCTAAACGATAATCAAAAAAATATCTACTTTACAAAACGCGACGGCAAGTACGAAATCAAGCGCGAGATGCTGCCTAGATGCGAGTTTAGCGTGGCAAATATCTTTGACGACGCGATCTTTAAGCTCGGTAAATTTGACATCATTTTCTCGCGAAATATGATGATTTATTTTAACGAGGAATTTAAGCTAAAAACGGTCGAGCGCTTTCATAAAATTTTGAGCGATCACGGCAGGCTCTACGTCGGACACGCCGATCTGGTGCCGTTTACGACGCTTTATAAAAAGCATATTTCAAACGGAACGACTTATTACGCTAAGGCCTGAGCGAGATAAATTTGAGGTCAAATTCGGCTCAAATTTGCTTAAATTTGACGCGAGCGGACGGCTACGTTTTTTTGACGCGGACGGCAAATTTATGCGTTTAAATTTGCCTTGCCAAGCCCGCGCCGCAGGGTAAATTTATGCTAGCTCGTCTTTGTAAATTTTACGCACGAATATCCAATAAATCGCTCCCGCAAAAAAGATGCAGCCTATCAGTGCCGTGATCAGCGAGAGACTAAGCCCAAGCTCAAAAAGAAGTCCTATACCGCTAGAAATCACCGCCGCGACGCCTAGATAAACCATATCGTTATAGGCTATGATACGGCCGTAAAATGCGGGATCGCACTTTTGCTGGATGAGCGTGTAGGTGTAGCTCCAAAGCGTAGAGGTGAAAAATCCCGCGCAAAAAATCCCAATAAATCCGATGTAGAAGTTAAATTGCAGTGCGCTCCACGCGATGACGCCAAGCCCGTGACCGACGTAGATATAGACTAGGTTGGAGTTTGAGACGAATTTGCTAAGCACAAGCGGGCCGACGATAAGGGCGACGGCGCGGCAGGCGTTTATATAGCCGATGATGAGCGATGCCGAGAGCAGGCCTGCGTACGGATAGTCGGCTAGCAGCGCCACGAGCGCGTCATAGCTGGTCACGCCTACAACCGCGTGCAGCATGATGAGGTGCGCGATGAGGGGGTTTTGTTTTACGTATTTTAGGCCGTTTTTTAGCATCTCGCGGACTTTTTCGCCGCCTTTTTTGGCTCGCACGGCGATATCCGTTTTAAGCAGGATGATAAGCGCCGCACCGTAAAGAGCGCAGTCTAGCAAAAAGGCGCTTTTTATACCGAAAAAATGGATATAAATGCCCGCTAGCCCCATGCCTGCGGTGTATGAAAACGCCCAGATGAGCGAGTGGATCTCATTTGCGGTTTTTAGATCGTCTTTGTTTAAAATTTTGGGGAAAAGGCTCATCTCGACCTGAAAATACGTTCCGCCGGCCCCGACTCTGATAAATATTATCACAAATAGCAGCCACATCAATGAAAGCTTGTCGATAAAAACGAGCATAAAAACAGTCACCATCTCTACGACCGTGAGCGCTATGAGCATCGGTTTAGGGCTAAATTTATCCACTACGATGCCGCTAAAAGGCGATAGCAGCACGCCCGGCACGAAAGCTAGCGCAGCCGCCGTCGTGATAGCCCAAACGGGCGCGTCAAGCTCGATAAGTAGCGTGAAAATGCCCGTGTGCGAGAACCAAACGCCAAAATAACAAATCAGTTGTATGAGCGAGAGGCGCGCGAAAACGGGCTGCGTTTTTAGTAGGTCGATAAATTTATTCATTTTTGGCTTCGGGTTAAATTTGAGCGCTAAATTTGCCGCTTAGTTGGCTTCTAGCTTTTTGTAGATGCGCTCCTGGGTGAAATTTTCTTTGATAAAGCTGTTTTGGTTGCTGATCTGGCGTAGCGTATCGCCGTTAATCTCGAAATTTAGCTTTTCGCGGTATTGATTTGTCACTCTTAGGGTGTTGCCCTCTATCTCGTATTTGCCATTTTGCAGCTCTCTTTGCGCGATCTTTTTTTGATAAACGGTGTCGATTTTAAACGTACCGTCCGCGTTTAGTGTTAGCGTGCTTTTTGAGTTTTCGCTACATCCGTCGCAAAACACCTTAGCCTCGTAAACGCCGAGCAAATTTTCCTTATCTACCTCGGCGCCGCACGTTTCAAAAACCTCAGTACCGCCGCATTTTTTGCTATTTACCGCACTTGCGCCGCCGCTTGCCGCACAGCCTGCAAATATCATCGCAGCCGCAGCTAAAAATAAAATATTTTTCATGATTCATCCTTAAAATTTTGGCTAATTATACTAAAAAATTTCCGCTAAAATGGCGATTTTTTAGCAAAAAGCGGCTAAAATGATGAAAAATATTTTAAGGAGTAGTCATGGAAGAGAGCATCCCGTTTGTCGTATTTGCCGTGGTCGTGCTGGCCTTTGCGGTCTTGTTTTTAAAAGCCGGTATTAAGATCATCTCGCAGTCTGATATCTACATCGTCGAGCGTTTGGGTAAATTTCACAAGGTGCTTGACGGCGGTTTTCATATCATCATCCCTTTTGTCGATCAGATCCGCGCCGTGATCACCGTGAGAGAACAGCTAGTAGATATCACGAAGCAGCAAGTCATCACCAAAGATAACGTAAATATCAGCGTCGACGGCATCGTGTTTTTAAAGGTCGTGGACGGCAAAATGGCCCTGTATAACGTCGATAGCTACAAGCGTGCGATCGCAAATTTAGCCATGACGACGCTGCGCGGCGAGATCGGCGCGATGAACCTTGACGACACGCTTAGTTCGCGCGACCGCCTAAACTCCGCATTGCAAAGAGCGCTCGGAGACGCCGCCGATAACTGGGGCGTAAAGATCATGCGCGTCGAGATCTCCGAGATCTCCGTCCCTCAAGGCATCGAAGAAGCGATGAATCTACAAATGAAAGCCGAGCGAGAAAAACGTGCGATCGAGCTAAAAGCGCAGGCTGAAAAAGAGGCACTTATCCGCAACGCCGAGGCGCTAAAGCAAGAAAAAGTCCTGCAGGCCGAAGCCATCGAGCGTATGGCCGATGCGAAAAAATACGAGCAAATCGCGCTAGCTACGGCTCAAAAAGAGGCAATGGACATGATAAACGAAAGCATGGCGCAAAACGCAAAAGCCGCCGAGTTCCTGCTCGCGCGAGACCGCGTGGGAGCCTTTAACGAGCTAGCCAAAAACGGCTCGAAAGATAAAATTTTAGTCCCTTACGAAGCAACCGAGCTAATCGGCTCTCTAAGCATTTTAAAGGACTTTTTGGGCGCTAGGGCGGCGAAATGATACCCGCGTACTTGATGCTGGCTGCCGGCGTGGGGCTAATTATGCTCGAGTTTATGCTCGGTAGCTTTTTCGTGCTATTTTTCGGGCTTGGATTTTTGGCGGTCGGAGTTTTGGGATTTTTTATCAATATCGCTTGGGAGTATCAAATTTTACTCATCGCTACCACCTCGTTAGTCCTGCTTTTTGCGCTTAGGAAGCCGCTAAAGGCCAAATTTAACCAGCACGAAAGCGAAGTTAAGGACGACTTTTTAAACGAGAGTGGCGAGGGCGAGATCAGAGAGGGGATGGTCTATTTTAAAGGCACTTTATGGCGCTACGACGGAAATTTAGCCGAGGGTGCAAAGGTGCGCGTGCTTGGCACGAAGGGGAATAAAGTCGTTTTACAACGGGATTAAAATTTTTATTTTTGCGGTTTAAAATCGCTTTTAAATTTTCAAGGAGTCAAAATGTTTATCGTAAATTTAACTTATGTTAAAGAGTTAAGCCAAGTTGATAACTTCATAAGCGAACACAATGCATTTTTGGATAAATTTTACGCAGAAAATAAATTTATCTGCTCGGGGCGTAAAATCCCGCGTAGCGGCGGCATCATCTTGGCAAACATTAAAGATCGCTCGGAGCTTGACGAGATTATCAGGCAAGATCCGTTTTTTAAAAACGGTATCGCAAAATATGAAATTACCGAGTTTTCGCCGACGAAATTCGTACCTGGTTTTGAGCGGCTTTTAGGTGAGTAAACGAACTGGGCAAGCTAAGGTTAACCGGCTTGGGTAACTATTAATAAAATTGCAAAAAGGTAAACGACTGCGACTGGATTTGCGTGTTTGCCTGCAATAAAATTAACCTTTAACGGTGCAGTTTAAAATACGGTCGCCGTTTTTACTACTTTTACAAAATTTCGTTTAAAATTTAAAATCAAAAAAGTTGGTTTATCTTCGTAAACTTAAAATCTAGCCAAATTTAACAGACGGCTAGCTTGATTTAATATACGTTTAGTCACTAACGCTCTTTTAAAATAAATTTATAACAACCACTCCGGCTACTATCATGCCTATGGCGATGATTGCGGGCAAATCAAGCTTTTGTTCCATAAAAAATAAGCTATCGCCGAGATGAGAACTATGCCCGCCCCGGACCGTATCGCGTAAGCGATACCCATGGGAATGTGTCTAAAAACTATCGCAAGCAGGTAGAATAAAATCCCGAATAAAACAAGCGAACCAACGGCATATAAGGGCTTTGCAAAGCTGCCGCTTAGCTTTAAAAGCGAAGTTGCGGCCGCCACTAGCGTGATGCTTATGCCTATAAGAACCCAGTATTTGATCATTTTTTCTTCTTTGAATTAATAAAGGAATTATAAACTCAAATTTTAAATATCTAAATTAACTATAAATAAATTAAAATTTAACTCTCCGCGCTACTTTTGCGAGCGTAAATTTGAGCGAAAATGCGATCAAATTTGACCTTGACCGCA
Organism: uncultured Campylobacter sp.; assembly: GCA_963528245.1. Classification (GTDB taxonomy): domain Bacteria; phylum Campylobacterota; class Campylobacteria; order Campylobacterales; family Campylobacteraceae; genus Campylobacter_A. Next base: position 15,967 of record CAURWB010000035.1, read on the forward strand.
TTAAATTTTAGTGTTTGTGATGAGGACAGGCGTGTGCTTCGTCGCTTGCGCAGCTTTTGTTGTGATGAGCACACTCTTTATGCTGCGCGCAGCCTTGCGCTTTTGCGTCGCATTTTGGGCATGGCTTTGATTTGTCGCAGTCGCCGCTACAGCCCAGGCTTTTATCTACTCCGTGATTTCCGTGGTGAGGGCACTCTTTCGTCGATGCGTGAGACTGGGCGCAGCTAGCGTTTGCCATGCCGTGATGCGGGCAGCTAGCGTCTTTTATCTGCGTAGCGTGGCGATACTCCTGCGCGTTTTGTTCGGCCGGAGCTGGTTTGTTTGCCGCGCAACCTGCAAAAAATAGCGCCAAAATCGCAGCTAAAACTAAATTTTTCATCTTTTCTCCTTTGATAAAATGTCTCGCGATTTTATCAAATTTAAGCTTTATAAATCGGGATAAATTTGAGCGGGCGGCAAAAACGGGTTAAATAAAGGCCGCGGCAAATTTGACGCCGCGGTTTATGCAAGCGGTTATATATGACGGTGCGGACCGTCACGCCCGCCTTGATGACGTCTAGGCGCGTCGCAGTTGTCTTTGCGAGGGAGCTTCTTATGGCGCAACGAGACTCAATGCCTCGGCTACCGCCAAAATAGCTAAATTTCTTAGCTTGGCCGCGTTTTTTTCGGATTTTAAAATCATTTCTTTTCCTTTGCGTCGAGGCGCGAAACGATATCCGCAAGAAGTTAAAAAACGCGAATTTATCAAAGATAAAAGCGTTTTTCGCTAAACTCGCGTAAAAAATTTAAAGGAAAAATTTGAATAGACTAAGCGTGGACGAGGCGGTAAATTTGATAGAAAACGCCAAGCTTTGCGAGCTTGGAGCGATGGCTCTAGCGCGCAAACGCGAGCTGCACCCTGACGGCGTCACGACATTTATCGTGGATAGAAACATCAACTACACGAACGCGTGCTGGGTGGACTGTAAATTTTGCGCGTTTTACCGCGATCACAAGGACGAGGACGCCTACGTTCTTAGCTTTGACGAGATTGGGCAAAAGATCGAGGAGCTCATCGCTATCGGCGGGACGCAAATTTTATTTCAAGGCGGCGTACACCCGAAGCTAAAAATCGAGTGGTACGAGGATCTCGTGGAGTTTATAGCAAAAAAATATCCAAGCATCACGATTCACGGATTTTCTGCGGTCGAGATCGACTATATCGCGAGGATCTCGCGTATCAGCACGAGGGAGGTGCTTCGTAGGCTGCGAGAAAAGGGACTCTACTCGATGCCCGGAGCCGGAGCCGAGATACTCAGCGACCGCGTCCGCGACGTGATCGCGCCTAAAAAATGCGACGTAGAGACATGGCTGCGCATCCACCGCGAGGCGCACGAAGAGGGGCTAAAGACGACTGCTACGATGATGTTTGGCACCGTAGAAACCACGCGCGAGATCGTGGAGCACTGGGAGTATATCAGGAGTTTGCAGGACGAGACGGGAGGCTTTAGAGCGTTTATATTGTGGAGCTTTCAGGGGCTAAACACGCGCCTAGCCGCCGAACGTCCCGAGATCAAAAAGCAAAGCTCAAATCGCTATTTGCGCCTGCTTGCGGTCTCTAGGCTGTTTTTAGACAACGTACCAAACATCCAAAGCAGCTGGGTCACGCAGGGCAGCTACATCGGGCAGCTGGCGTTGCTGTTTGGTGCAAACGACCTAGGCAGCACGATGATGGAGGAAAACGTCGTCAAGGCCGCGGGCGCTAGCTACCGCATGAATCAAGACGAGATGATACGCCTCATCAAAGATATCGGCGAAAAACCCGCCAAACGCAATACAAATTATGACATTTTAGAAAGGTTTTATTGATGAAAATCATAAATTTAAAAGCCGCAAATTTACAAATCCCGGCCGTCTACGAGGCGAGCAAAACCCTGCCCGCGGTGAGCCTAAAGCTTATTTTCAAGGTTGCCGGAGCTTGCGCAGAGGACAAGGCGGGGCTCGCTAAATTCGTCGCAAAAATTTTCGACGAAGGTACGCTAAGCAAGGGTGCGGCGGGCTTTGCCAAAGAGCTTGAAACGCGCGCGATTAGCCTTTACGCGAGTGCTGGATTTGAGACCTTTGCGTTTGAGCTAAACTGCCTAAAGGAGCACTTTTCTTTCGCGCTTGCTAAGCTAAAAGAGCTTTTAGAGGAGCCAAATTTAAGCCAAAAAAGCTTTGAGAAGGTGCGAACTCTGACTCTGGGCGAGATATCTAGCAACGAGAGCGACTACGACTATCTAGCTAGAGTCGCGCTAAACGGGCTGCTGTATCCTGGTACGAATCTAGAACGCCCAAGCATCGGCACGAAGCAAAGCGTGGAGAGTATCACTCTAGAGGACATTAAAAATTTCATCGCTAGCAAGCTTGATCTGGCAAATTTATTTGTAGTGCTCGGAGGCGAAGTGATGCCGGGGGAGCTAAATTTGGACGAAATTTTAAGCTCGCTAAAGCAAGGCGAAGCGCGCGAACTAAAGCTGCTAAAAACCGATGAAAAGTGCGGCAAAAAAACAATAATCAAGCCTAGCGAGCAAGCCTATATCTACTTTGGCGCGCCTTTTGACGTTTCCCGCGAAGAGCGCTATAAGGCCAAGGTCGCGACGTTTATTTTGGGCGAGGGCGGCTTTGGCAGTAGGCTGATGGAGGAGATCCGCGTGAAGCGAGGGCTGGCGTATTCGGCGTATGTTAGGAGCGAATTTGCGCTGAGCCACTCGCAAATTTGGGGCTATCTGCAAACCAAAAACGAAAGCAGGAGCGAGGCGGTCGCGGTCGTGAAAGACGAATTTGCAAAATTTGTCAAAAACGGCGTAAAGGCTGGCGAACTAGCGCAGGCTAAAAGATTTTTGCTAGGCTCGCAGCCGCTACGCCAAGAGACGCTTTTTAACCGCTTAAACATCGCTCAGAGCGAGTTTTATAACGGCTTTAAACTAGGAAATTTTAAAGACGAGCTAGAAAAAATCTCAAAGCTAAAGCTTGCCGAGCTAAACGCGTTTATCGCGGAGCACGCAGAGATAGAAAAGCTCAGTTTTGCCGTGCTTTACAATGAAATTTGATGAAAAAGACAGAATAAATCTAAAAAAAATCGGCGTAACCACTCTGCTCGATCTAGCGCTTAAGCTTCCTAAAAGCTTCGAGGATACGAGCCTGGCCGCCGCGCCAAAAGACGGGCACGTGAGCGTCGCCGTAGAGATAAAAAGCGCGTATCGCCAAGGCGGGATGCTACACGCCGTATGCTGGTGCGAGGTGTGGGAGCAAAACGTCAAAATCGTGATTTTTAATGCCAAGCCTTGGCATCACGGCGCATTTAAGGTCGGCAAAAGCGTGTTTGTAAGCGGCAAATGCGCCTACGCCTACGGCTCGTGGCAGCTAACAAATCCCAAAATCATCACGAAAATAAACGAAATCATACCCAAATACAAGCTCTCTCTAAGAGACGATTCGTTTAAAAATTTGATCCAAAAATACGTAAATTTGCCAAATTTGATCGAGGCGGGACTCGCGGCTAAGGAGGCTGAGTTTTTGCTAGATCTGCACAGAGGAGACGAAAAAAGCGTGGCGACACTAGAGGCTCTCGTGCGGGAAAAGGCGGGCGAGGACGTGCTAAAATTCGTCGAAATTTACAACTACCTAAAAAAACTAAACGCCAAAAAAACTCACTTTAAAGCGCCTAAAATCAAGCTTTTTGATATCTCGGAGTGGCTTAAAAATTTGCCGTTTGCGCCGACTTCCGACCAGCTAAACACTATCGCCGATTTGCGAGCCGACTTTGGCGGCGAGGAGGCGAAGCGACGCGTCGTGATGGGCGATGTGGGCAGCGGCAAGACGCTTGTTATGCTAGCAGCTGCGCTTAGCGTCTATCCTCAGCCTGCGCTCATCATGGCGCCCACGTCGATACTAGCCGAGCAAATTTACGCAGAGGCGGCGCGCTTGCTGCCGGATTTTATGCGAGTTTTGCTTGTTAAAAGTGGTGATAAACCCGAATTTGACAGCGTAAATCTCATCGTAGGTACGCATGTTTTGCTATATCAAAGCTTGCCCGCAGTGCCTTTAGTTATGATAGACGAGCAGCACCGTTTCGGCTCAAATCAGCGCGAAAAAATCAACGCTCTAGCTAGCGGGGAGCTTGGGCGAAACCCGCAGCTTGACGGGGCGGACGGCAAATTTAAGGAGGGTGAGCGGTCAAATTTAACTGAAATCACGCCCAAAAACCAGCAAACAAAAACTGCGGATGAAACTAGGGCTCACGTCGTGCAGTTTTCTGCAACGCCGATCCCACGCACGCTAAGCATGATACAAAGCAGCTTCGCGGAATTTAGTTTCCTGCGGCAGATGCCGTTTGAAAAACACATCCACACGCAAATTTTACAAAGTGCGGACTTTGGCGAGCTGCTGACGCATATCAAAGCGCAAATCGCCAAAGGCAAGCAAGTCGCCGTGATATATCCGCTGGTCGAAAGTAGCGAAAACTCGAACTATCAGGGGCTAGAGGAAGCGCAGGGGTTTTGGCGGGCAAATTTCGCAAACGTCTATGTCACGCACGGCAAGGACAAAGAAAAAGAGCAGGTGCTGCGCGAATTTCGCGAGCGCGGAGATGTGCTGCTATCGACGACGGTGGTCGAGGTCGGCATCTCGTTACCCATGCTTAGCACGATAGTAATCGTGGGCGCAGAAAGGCTTGGCTTAGCGAGCCTGCATCAGCTGCGCGGACGCGTAGGGCGAAACGGCGGGAGCGGATTTTGCTTTTTGTTTACAAAGCTTAAAAATCCGCCGTCGCGTTTGAGGGAGTTTTGCGAGACGCTGGATGGCTTTAAGATCGCCGAGATAGACCTCAAAAATCGCCAAAGCGGCGACATCCTAAACGGTGCGTTTCAGCACGGCGCGACGTTTGAATACTACGACTATGAAGAAGATATCACGCAGGCGGCGAAGGATAGGCTTGGAATTTAGCTAATTTTGTCTTTTAATTTTGCAAAATTTGGTGGCCTATTTGGTTTTTTAGTGGATTAAAATTTGAAATAAAATCGGTAAAATTTGCTTGATCTGAAATTTAAAGATGATTTTTTATATTTTCGACTTGGTTAAAGCTATTATAATTGCGTGGAGTAGCTTTTATAGTGGATTGTTGAAGCGCGGAATCAGTGTGAAACCAAATGCTTGCGATTATGGTTTTTTGTAAAAACCATAGGTATGCTAGTGAGAACTTGTGTTGTAATTAAGAAAAATCTTACTATTAGAAAATTTAAGTTTTAAAGTAAATTTGAGCAAAGTAATTTAAAAGCAAAGATGTAAATTTAAAAAAGTGGATTGGTGACCCTTACGAGAATCGAACTCGTGTTACCAACGTGAGAGGCTGGTGTCCTAACCGCTAGACGAAAGGGCCAACAATAATAAAATAAATCGTGGTGCCCCGTGTAGGGCTCGAACCTACGACCCCATCATTAAGAGTGATATGCTCTACCAACTGAGCTAACGAGGCAAATGGCGCAGCGGACGGGGCTCGAACCCGCGACCTCCGCCGTGACAGGGCGGCATTCTAACCAACTGAACTACCGCTGCACCTAAAATGGTGGTCGCTATAAGACTCGAACTTATGACATCCACCTTGTAAGGGTGGCGCTCTACCAACTGAGCTAAGCGACCAAAGTTAATAAAAATAAATGGTGTCCTGTGCTGGACTCGAACCAGCGACCCCTTCATTAAAAGTGAAATG
>CAURWB010000036.1:0-21131 GCA_963528245.1 uncultured Campylobacter sp.
CGTGACGAAATTTTAAAATTTCAAGATAGTTCATCATATCTCCTTTGTTAAATTTTTGAAATTATAGAGCGGTTAGGTAAATTAAAAGAAATTTAGTAGCCAGCACAAAAGGCTGACTTTAAATACAAACAATCAAAATTCGCCCGCTTAACGCGGACGGATTTGCGTTGGTTTGGGCTAAATTTACTCGCCCAGAGGATTGTTTAGCTCTACGACATTTACTTTGCCGTCTTTGTAGGCTAGAGCGTAGATACTGCCGCCCTTTATCGCCATGCCTGAGATGTCGCCTATTTGCGGCATCGCGTAGGCGTCAACTACTTTCGCTTCCGCAAGGTCGATCACGAGCAAGGTGTTGTAGTTTTTGGAGTAGGCCAAAAATTTACCGCCCGCGACGTCGCCGGCCGTGACGTAGTAGTCCTTTAGATCGCGTTTATCTTTTAGTGCAAGGGCTGATGTCACGATGGTTTCGCCGCTTAGCATTTTATCCTTGCTATCGACTTTTATGAGGATCAAGTTCTTAGCGCGCTCGTTTGGCACCGTGAGCATATACATATAGGTGCTTTGCGGATCTTTTGCGAGCGTTAGGACGTATTGTTTTTTCGCTCTTATGGTTAAAAGCGCCGGGCGGTCAAATTTCCACGCAGACTCGAGCTCGCCGCTGCTCTCTCTAAAATATCTCCACTCGTGATACGCGTCCACTTTTTCCACAGGCTTAACGGCAAATGTCGTTTTGTTAAAGCCCGTAGTCACCAGCATATCGCCGACAAATGTCGATGCGACGGCTTTTTTGATATTGCGGCCGTTTGGCTTGTCGATGATGGCGTGAGCGATCTCTTTAAAATTTGCGTCCGTAAAATAAACTCCGCCTTCGGTGTTTGAGATGCCGAAAGTATCGTTTTTAGCGTTATACGCTAGGCCGCTCGTTACGCCTTTGCCAAAAATTCCCTTCGTCTCAAAAGGAAGCGGGAAGCTGTTTTTCACGCTAAGCGCAGGCTTTACGTCAACAAACGCGCCGGCGCTTGGATCGGAGTTAAATTTGACGCTTATATCTTTAGGCTCGCCCGCTATAAACGGATCCTCGACGACGTTTGCGCCGACAAATGAAAACGGCTTTTCAAACCTTTTCCAAACGCCTGAAGTCCAAGTGTTATTTAGGCTGATGCGCTCAGGATCGCCCTTGCCGCTATAGGGAGGGATGCCTGCTGAGATTAGCGCCTGAACGGCATTTGATAGGATCACAAAAAGGCTTAATGCGATGACGAATTTTGAATACGCGCTAAGAGGCTTGACCCTAGTGTCCGAGCGCGAGATATCGCCCGAGACGACCTTATCCTTGGCAAAAAGCATCATCAGCCCCATCGCCACGACCACTACCCAGTACACCAAAATGCCCCACGTATACGTGTGCGCGCCGAATATATCGCCGCCAAAGCCCATACCTACGTCTCTATATAAACTAAAGCTCGCATGCCTAAGCGTCATAAAAATGCCATACGCAGCGCCGAAAAGCACGGCGGCTATATAGCGCGCCTTTAGGCCGTAGCGCAGTATCAAGATGCCCGCGACGCCGACTACGACCATGCCGATGCGCTCCCACCAGCAAAGCGTGCAAGGACCCTCGCCGATGACGTAGCCAAGATAGATGTTTGCGATACCGACGGGGATAGCAAGCACGAGCAAGACCGCGGTGGCCATGACGAAGTCGAAATTTTTCTCGTTAAAAAAGCTCATCACGCCCTCCTAATACGCCGCGTAAGGCAGCAGGGACGTCCAGCTGGCGATGAAAAACATAATAAAGCAAATCGCCGTCCCTACGGCAAATGCGCCAAACGCTAAGCCCTCTTTTTCAGGCTTTTTCCAAGCTATAAAAACGGCTATAGCCAGAAAGAGAAACGATAAAAATTCCATTTTATCTCCTTTGTATCATTAAGATTAGATTGTCATTTTAATTTAATTCTTTTATATTTTTGCTTAAAATAGGGAATATTTTTGATAATACATTGCAGATTGCTTTAAAATTTGGAGAAATATTTTGGAAATTTGACGGATTTGGTTTGCGAATAAATAGCGAAATCTACGGATACTTGAACACGGGATTACGCGCAAATTTACTGTTTTATTTTACTATAATTTTTTATTTTAGTTAAATTTTATTTTTAAGGATTTTGGATTTTGCAGATCTAAGCGAGTCAAATTTGACTAAATTTATAAGCTAGGCAGCTTTGCTGATTTCTATAAATAAATTTAATGGGCTTGCCGTTTTAAACTTTATATTTCAAAATTTGACGGAATTTAAACCCGTCAAATTTGATTAAATTTGCGAGTTTAAATTTAAGCCTGGTTACCGTAAATTTATGCCGTATTCGCCGCGTTTTTTAGCTATACCCACGACTGCCGAGCTCTCGTAACCCGCCTCTTTTAGACGAGACAGAGCCAAATTTGCCTCGCTTTGCGGTACCGCTAGCAGTAATCCGCCAGAAGTCTGCGCATCGTAGAGCAATATATCTGCCTCACCGCTAACGAATTTACTCGCAAATTCGCGGTTTTTGTAGCTGCCCTCGGGGATGATGCCCATATCGGCAAACTCGCGTGCCGCCGCTATCACTGGCACGTTACTCGCGTAAATTTCAAAGCTGATTTTATCATTTAGCATTTCGCTTAAATGCCCAAAAAAGCCAAATCCCGTGACGTCGGTCGCCGCCGTTACGTTGATGCCTTTTAGCGCATCCACGGCATAGAAATTTAGCTGCCGCATCGTCTCGACGGCCCGCTCGATTTGCGTCAAATTTAGCAAATCGGCCTTGATCGCTGTGCTTAAAATGCCCGTTCCCAGCGGCTTTGTGAGTATGAGTGCGTCGCCCTCTCGCGCGGTGTTGTTTGACCAAAAAGAGTTTGGCGAAACAACGCCCGTGACGCTAAGGCCGTAATACATCTGCTGCGTCTCTATCGTGTGTCCGCCCACGATCACGCCGCCGCATTCGGCGACTTTATCCTGCCCACCGCGCAGAATCTCGCCCAAAATTTCGCCACTTAGATTACAGCTATCAAAACCGACGATATTTAGCGCGTTTAGTACCTTGCCGCCCATCGCAAACACGTCGCTTAGGCTGTTTGCAGCTGCAATCTGGCCAAATATAAACGGATCGTCCGCCACCGGCGTGATAAAGTCTAGCGTCTGCACGAGCGCTATGTCGTCCGTGATCTTAAAGACGCTCGCATCTTCGTTTGTGCCGATATTTGAGAGCAAATTTGGGTGAGCTAAATTTAAATCGCCGATAGTTTTGTTTAGACCCGACGGGTCAAGCTTGGCCGCTCAACCCGCCGCTCGGACGAATTTCGTGAGACGTTTGTCGTTATAAATCATAGTTTGATTTGCTCGTGCGTAGTTAAAATTTGCATGACTTCATAGGCGTTTGACATCTCGCCGACGCTTAGATCGCTTACTAGCTTATACGCCTCAAGGCAGCTGCCGCAACTCAAAATTTTGACGCCCGCGGCTTCTAAATCTTTAAGCGGTTTAAAGCTCGGGTGAGCACGGTTTGTCGTCATTTTGACGGCGTTATTTACGCAAAGTACGTATTCTGGTTTATTGTCTACTTGCAAAAGCGCGCCTAAAAATTTAGCTAGCAAGCTGACGCCCACGTCGCCGCTTCCGGCGTATTCTTCGTTTAGATAAACGACCATTTTTTTGGTTTTTGGCGTGATTTCGCAGACGAATTCGTCAAAATTCGTTAGTTCAAGTTTGGATTCGCCTTTAACGGCGGTGATTTTTGTCTCGACACCGTTTTGCTCGACGCTAAATTCGACGTTTTGGTTTTTTAAAAAGCGGCTGATATTTTCTTTTGGGGCGATTGAATTTACTAAAATTTCAAGCTTTTCGCCGTTTTTTAATCCTTCAAGCGCATTTTTAGTCCTGATAACGGGCTCAGGGCAAGCCAAATTTCTACAATCGATTTGCATGATTTTTCCTTAAATTTATTACTCTTCAACCTGAAGTCTGACGGGAATTTTATCTAAAAGATTTTAAATTTCGTATAAAAGGCGGCTTGCAAGCTCGCCTCTGAAGCAAAAAGGAGAAAAATTTCTCCTTTTTTATTATTTTAATTTTGGATAAGTTTTTTCGTATTCAGATACGGGGATTTTATTTTTAGAGATGAGCTCTTGGTACCAGGAGTGGTGAAGTACGTAAACCTCTTCTTCTTCTTTGTAGCCAGTTATCATAGACCAGATAGCGCCGTGGATAGCGATGGCCGCCATGTAGATGTGTACTAGGAAAAATACCGCGCACACGATGCCAAGCACATTATGAACTAGTGCAGAAGCTCTTAAAATTTCGATCTGCGATACGCCTAGCCAGCTGGCAACGTCTGGGGCTCTAAAGTCAAGGAAAAACATAGCTGCGCCCGTTAGTATCATCACGATACCGCCAGGGATAGCCACCCAGTACCACGCCTTTTGGCCAGCGTTAAATTTGCCCGCAGGTACTGGACGTTTAATCTTTGAGAGATATCCGCCGACGATCAGCATCCATCTGATATCATAAACCGCAGGTAGCATCCTCACTGTCCAAGCTATCAGCATCGGAGGCACCGAAACGGCAAATAAAATCGTCGCTAGTCCGTGGATGTCTTTACAAAATCTAACAAACGCGCCGCCGCCAAGCTCTGCGCCCCACATCATAATGACGCCCGTCGGTATAAGCACTATCCATGCGATCGCCGCAGCGCCGTGAGATACGCGCTCTATCATATTAAACGCATAGACTTTTTTGCCGTCGTGGCTGAAGTGTTTCGGTCCGATGATCAAAAAGTGCAGAACGAACGCGCCGATAACAGCCAAAATAAGCGACAAGGCCGCTATCGCGAAGTAGTCGTTGCCCTGAATGAACGTGAAAATCGGTCCCAAACCGTCTTCGTAAGGCTTAATGTTTTCGATTCTACCGGCAGCCCAGATATTGCTCTGGTATTGGTTCGTGCTAGGACTTGCCTCGATAGCGAAGGCCCAACAGGCGAAAACCGAAAGCAAACTAAAAATTCTCGTCATGCTATCTCCCTTTGGTTTTGTTTTCCGCCTTAAAAAGCTCGTCGTGGTCGGCATCCAGCCAAAGGCTAAATTTTGCGGATTTTCATGAAATTATATCAAAAAATAACGTAATGCAAGCTTAGCGTTAAAACAACGCATTTTTAGGCAGTTTCGGCGCTTTTTTATCAAAATCGGGGTCAAATTTATAATCCGCCATATTAATTCATTTATATAAGCTAGATTTTATTTATATTAAATTTAACTTCGTTTGGGATTAAATTTGCGGCAATTTTGGCGGGCAATAAACTAAATTTCAAAATTTAAAGCCGATAAGCTACGAGTTTAGCGCACGCGCATATCAGGCGGAAACCTGGCGTAAAATTTGATTTAAATTTACAGCCACAAACGGCGCCCCCAAACGTCAAATTTACACCCTAAAGGGCGCAGTTTCAGGAGGCAAATTTAGTTTCGCCTCTCATACTCTTCAAAGCCAAATTCCCGCACGGTTTCAAGCTCGCCGTTTTCTTTTAAAAGGAGTAAATCGGGCAGCTTTATACCGTTAAAGGTCGTGTTTTTTACGATCGTATAGTGGATCTGATCCTCAAAGATCACTTTGTCGCCCACGCTTAGCGGCGCGTCAAATTTATACTCGGGCTCGCCGGCGTCAAGCCCCACGATATCGCCGGCCAGACAGGTATTTCCGCCCAAACGGTAGCTAAATTTACCGCCTTTGCTCTCGCCTCTCACCGCCGGTCGGTAGGGCATCAGCACGGTATCTGGCATATGCGCCTCGGCCGAGACGTCTAGGATCGCTATGGTTTTTTCATTTTGCACGAAATCAAGCACCGAAGCGGCTAAAAATCCCGTCTGCCAGCCCACCGCTTCACCGGGCTCTATGTAGACTTCGACGCCGTATTTTGCGCGGAAATTTTTGATCAAATTTATGAGCAGATCCACGTCGTAGCCCTCTTTTGTCACGTGATGTCCGCCGCCGAAATTTACCCACTTCATGCGCGGGATAAACTCGCCAAATTTCTCCTCAAACGCCATCAGAACGGTCTCCAGACTCTGCGCGCTCTCCTCGCAAAGCGCGTGAAAATGCAGTCCCGTAATACCCTCAAGCGCGTCTGCGTCAAAATTTGCGCGAGTGATGCCTAGGCGGCTATACCTGCCGCACGGGTTATAAGCGTCAGTCGGCGCGACGGAGAGCTCCGGATTTACGCGAAGCCCGCAGGTAACGCCCGTAGCTAGGGCTTTTTGCTTAAATTTCGCCCACTGCGCAAAGGAGTTAAAGACCACGTGCTTTGAGAGTGCTAGCACCTCATCTATGTCCTCGTCTTTAAATGCCGGCGAATACGTATGAATCTCGCCGCGAACGTATTTTGCGGCAAATTTAGCCTCATGCAGGCCGCTGCATGTCGCGCCGTCCAGATACTCGCCGACAAGCCCCATCACGCCGCTAAATGCAAAGCCTTTTAGGGCGACTAGCACCTTTGCGCCGCTCTCAACCTTGACGCGTTTTAAAATTTCGAGATTTGCGCGCACCTTGGCCTCTTCGCAGACGTAGGCGGGCGTTTTTATTTTGCTTAATATTTCGTTCATTACGGCTCTTTCGTTTAAAATTTGGCGTAAGTATATCTAAATATTTTTTTAAGTAAAATCAAGAAAAAAATTTAATTTCAAAGGCGAATTTATGGTAGAAATCGAGTTTTTGGGCCCGATAAAGATGCATAATTTAAAGCTAGAAGCGGCAAATTTAAGCGAAGTAAAAGAAAAACTAGGTGAATACGCGCAGCTCGGCGAGTGGCTAAAAATCTGCGCCGTCGCCGTAAACGACGAGATCGCAAGCTCTCTTGACGTGCCGCTAAAATATGGGGATAAAATTTCCATTTTACCGCCGGTTTGCGGAGGTTAATATGCAGATTTTTGAAGGAAGTCTAGACGCCAAGGCGATCACAAACGCCTGGTACGACGAGTTTAAGGACAAAAACTGCGGCGCGCTCATCACGTTTACGGGCATCGTGCGCGAGGAAGGTGGCATAAGCGCGCTTAGCTTTGACATCTACGAGCCGATCCTGCGCAAATGGCTAGCGGGCTGGGAGCAAAAGGCAAAGGATCTGGGCGCATACGTGCTTTTTGCGCATTCGCGAGGTGACGTGCCGGTGCACGAGAGCTCCTACGTCGCAGGCGTCGTTAGCCCGCAAAGAAAGGTCGCCTTGCGGCTGATAAACGAGTTTGTAGAGGACTTTAAGGCTAACGCGCCGATCTGGAAATACGACGTCATGGGAGGCGAGCGCATCTACGCAAAAGAGCGCAGTCAAGCGATCAAAGGCGCCGGACTTTTAAGTTAAATTTACTTGGCTAGGCTTTAATATACGTGCCAAGCAAATTTGACTGCTTTTTAGAAAAAGCTTTATTTCTTGCAGGCTAGACCATGATGTTTAGCCCGCTTTTACTCCCGATCGCCATCAAATTCGGCAAATTTCGGCTCGCTTTTTATATAAAATCAAATTTAAGATTCGGCATTTCGTCTTTCGCTCGCCCAGACCCGCACCGCGAAAATGTCAAATTTACAAATTTAGTTAAGATATACGACAAATATTCAAGACAGAATAGGCGTAGTTTAACTTTAAAATTTTAACCCGTGAGGGCGCGTATATGAAATACGTAACCGAAACGGGTTTAAAATTTTAAAGCCTCCTCGTAGCGAAGTCTCGTAACGAGCGCTTTGTGCGAAGTTAAAAATCCGTTCATTTATGGGGAATCAAGCGGCTTTTTTGTGAAAAAATCCCACATAAACCGCAAAAACAAACCCCATCGCCACCGCCCACGGAGCCGCCGCCGTTATGGCGCTCGGAGAGCTGGCGAGCAAGAAGTTATGCGCTACGGCCGCGCCCGCCGCCATACCGATGACGAAGATTACCGAGCTTAGATTGCCCGTGCCCATTTGGACGAGATGCTTGCCCGGGCAGCCTTCGCTTAGGCTAAAGCAAAGCCCTGCTAGCGTCATGCTAAGGAAGTTCCAAAGCACGTCGTTGTGCGCGATAGGCTGGCCCTCAAAGCCGAATTTATACTGCCCGAGAGCTAAATTTACGATGCTGGCAAAGACCACGATGCTGATGATCCCCGTAAACATCGAGAAATCCTTTTTAAAAAGCCTACCAAACGCCCCGACGCTGCAAAATTTGCTTTTGTGCATTAGCGCGCCCACGACGACGCTAAAACCAAGCGAGATCAGGATCGGAGCGTGCATGGAGCCCGGGCCTTTTGCGGAGCTAAAAAGCGCGCCGTTTTCGCCGAGCTTTAGTCCAAACGCAAGCGCAGCAAGCAGCAAAATACCCATAACCGTCGGCAAAACGCCTATCGCAGCCTGGGTTTTAGTCTCACTCGTCAGGCCGTAGCCGAGCTTTTTGAAAAATACGCCCGCGCACACGCCCGCAAAAATCCCGACGACTCCCGCAATCGCCGTCATATCGCCGCCGCCAAGACGTAAAAACGCTCTCCACGGGCAGCCCAAAAACACGAGGCAGCCGATCATCGCGAAAAATCCGAGAAAAAAGCGCACGAAAGGCGACGAGCCCGTAGTTGCGCTAAACTCCTTCGTCCAAAGCACGCTAGCTAAAAAGCCGCCCAAAATGAGCCCGATGATCTCAGGGCGCACGTACTGCACGACTCCTGCACGGTGAAAGCCCAGCGCCCCCGCCGTATCGCGCAAAAAGCAAGCCGCGCAAACGCCCATGTTGCCCGGGTTGCCAAAATACACGAGCAGTGCGCCTAAAGCGCCGAGCGCCGCACCTGAAACGATAAACCATTTTGAATTTGATAAATTCATGAAGTGTCCTTTGAAAAGGTAAAATCGACCCGATTTCTTAAGCTGTATTTTACTGATGTTAAAATAAAAAATTAATAAATTTTGATTTATATTTAATCAAATTTGAAGGAACATATAAAATTGAACTCAAACGGTCAAATTTGTGAAAATATCAAGAGTATTTAAAATTCGCAGGCGTCAAATTTGTGCCGCCAGATAAAGATATAAAAAACGATCGCGATATGCTATTTCTGCTCTGATTATAAAAAAGGGCGGCTAAATTTAATCGACTTTATCCCGATTTCGCCGTCCCTTTACATAGCCTTAATCGAATTTACGGCCAAATTTACTTTTTCTTACCGTCTTTTTGTTCGCTTGCGACGTTATATTTCTCGGTATCTTTTGCGCTAAAATCCGACGCGTCTTTAGGTTTTTCGAAACTGCTTAGCAATGGCGAAGCGATATTTTGTATCCCGCCGTTTAGGTCGATGCCTACTTGCTTCATTAAATCATCGATTATAGGCGCGTTTACTTTATAGTTTAAAGACGCGTTTACGATTTGATCGGATAGCGATGCGCCCGCGTTGCTAACGCTCCCGTTAGCATTCAAGTCCGCGCCGCTCTTATTTGCGCCGCCAAGGCCCGCCATTTGCACGATTTTGATAGAGTCGATTTTCTCCGCCGGTTTTACGACCTGGGCGATGATTTGCGGCATAAACTCGACCAATGCAAGCTTAAATCTATTTTCCAAAATCTCCGCAGAAACGATATTTTCGGCATTGTTTATCTCGGTTTTACCTTTAGCTTCGACTTCGTAGTTTAGCCTGTTGGCTTCAGCGGTTATCTTTATAGCTTCAGCTTCGGCGGTAGCCTTGATTTTTAGCGCTTCGCTAGCACCCATAGCTTTGATTTTAGCAGCTTCAGCTAGGTTTTCCTCGGCTTCTTTTTCGGCTTTTGCGGCGACGGTTTTTTCGATAGAGAGCTGTTCGGCCTCTTTTTGCGCTTCGATTAGCGCTAGCTTTTTAGCGCGCTCGGCCTGCTCGGTCTCAGATGACGTTTTGATCTTTTCAAAAGACGCGGCTTCTAGCGCCTTTTTCTCGTTGGCTAGCGTTTTAGCCGCAGCCTCCTCTTCGACTTTTTTAGCGATTTCTATATTTTTGCTCTGATTTGCCAGTTCGACGGCTTTTTCTTTGTTGATCTCGGCTTCTCTGATGGCTCTTGCCTTTTCTATCTCGACGGTTTCGATAGCGCGCGCTTTGTTTATCTGCGCTTCTTCGATAGCTTTGTTTGCTACGATTTTGGCTTCCTCGGCCTCTTTGCGCCTACTTTCAGCCTCTTTTGCCCTTAGTGCCTCTTGCTCGGCTTGGAAATTTGCTATCTTGGTTTGTTGCGTCGCTTCAGCCTCGGCTTGTTTTCTTTGGATTTCAAATTTCTCCGACTGCGTTTCGTAGTTTTTCTGCGCTATTTGCACCTCGGTCGAGCGCTCGATATCGTTTCGTAACTTTTTGCGCTCCTCGATGGTTTGCGTTAGGCTTGTTAAACCCTCCGCGTCAAAGGCGTTGTTTTCGTTAAAAAACTCTTTTGCCGTTTGATCAAGCGACGTAAGAGATACGGACTCTAGCTGAAGGCCGTTTTTAGATAAATCGGCTTCGATGGCGTTTTTGACCTGCGAGCTAAATTCATCTCTTTTTTCGTGTAGCTCTTTCATCTCCATCGAGCTTGCTACCGAGCGGAGCGTGGCTATGAGCTTGCCTTCTATCAGCCCGGTTAGCTCTCTTAGATCGACCGTCTTTTTACCCAGCGTCTGCGCCGCGCGAGATATAGACTCTCTATCCTCGCCCACTCTGATATAAAAATCAGCCGTAATATCTACGCGCATCCTGTCTTTGGTTATGAAGCTATCGCTTTTAGAGCGAGCTACCGTAACTTTCATCGACTGCATATTTATGTCGATATAATCATGCAGTATCGGCAGTATCAAAGCGCCGCCGTCTACTACGACCTTTTCACCGCCAAATCCCGTTCGCACGAACGTAAGCTCCTTTGTCGTCTTTCGGTAAAGTCTTGAAAAAACGATACCTAAGATAACGATAGAAAAGAGTCCTATGCCGACAAATACGGCTAAAGACGTCACCCCGTCAATATTCATACCACTCTCCTTTGATTAAATTTATGATTTTTTCCTGACGTAAAAGTTATTTTTATCGATTTTAACGATGAGCGCGGTATCGCCTTTTATAAGCTCGTTTTCATCGGCAGCCCGTGCAAAGACGAAACGCTCCTTGCCGTTTTTATCCGTGACCTTGACGTCTCCGCCTTGCTCTTTTGTGATTTTATAGTCCTTTACTTCGCATTCGCAGCCAAGAAGCTCCTTTTTACTAAAGGCCGACGTTTGCACCTGAGGCAGGTACTTTGCTGCGAGCAAGCTCACCCATCTAGTCCAAGCCAAAGCGGCAAAAAACGAAACTACGGCGATAACCGCGCTCATATACCACGCAGGCGAGGCTAAGCCGTAAAAAACGCTAACGATAAAAAGCCCGCACGCTCCAAAACTCATAAGCAAAATCCCGTAAAAAACGGTGCTAGGCACGCTGCCCTTGTTCGCCCACGCTAGCAGCTCGGCACCAGGCGCATCGATGCTCTCGGCTCCGTCAAACAGTCCGTTTAGCGGTTCAAGCACCGAAAATCCAGTCATCATCAAAATAACCTCAAGCAAGGCAAAAACTACGACGATAACCAGCGGAACGGAAAATATAAGATTATTGCCAAGAAGCTCTAAAATTTGATCCATTTTTTACCTTTTTTTTAAATTTTGTCGCTTGCGAGGTCAAATTTGACTTTAGCTCCGCTTTATTTTATGCTATACACGTCGCTTTGCTCGATTTTTTCTAGCTTATTTACCTTGCTTTCTAGCGTCTTGCTCATCTGCGCGATTTTGGCGATATTTTCTTTCATCTTCGGCAGCGCCTCATTTTTGAAATTTTCTATCTTATCTAGCGAATCTATCATCAAATTTATCGCTTTTTCGAGGCTCTCGTTATCTAGCGCGCCGCCTGCGACCTTTGCCGTCACTTCTGTCGCCGTGTCGTTTACGTCCTGTGCGTTTTTTAGGATGACGTCGGTAGCTAGCTTGTCCATTTCAGAAACCGCTTTTAGCTGCTTTTTGCCTTCCTGCGCTGCGCTTGCGATGTAGACGTTGGTTTTTAGCGCGGTGATGCTAGTTGTGATCGTGTTTTGCGTGGCGAAACTTAAAAGCGAATTATTGTGCTTGATAGTGGCGTAGTTTGCGAGGCTTTGCTGCATCACGACTAGCACTTGTTGCAAATTTTGCAGATGCATACGGATGTAAAATAGCGCCTCTTCGAGGAGAAATTTTTTCTGCTCTTCGTCCGTTTGATTTGCCGCTAAATTTTCGATGAGCTCGTCTGTTTTGCTTAAAATTTCTATCTTGCCTTTTAGGCTTTCGATGATGAGCGAGAGCTCCTTTTGTTTCTCGGAGATTTCGGCGTTTCTAGCTTCTAAAACGTTTATCGAGTGCTTTAAATTTGCCGTGATTTCTTCAAACAAGCTTGACACGCTTTGATATTTGCTAGCCAGCTCGGCGGCTAGGTCTTTGCCGAGCAAGAAATTTATAAATTTCGCGCCCAGTCCGCTCTCTTTTATCTTATCGCTTGCTTTTATGAGCTCGGCGGAGTACTTTTTGACCGATTTTAGCGACTCGCCGACCGAGCTTCCTACGCTTTGGCTCATGCTAAGCAAATCTCCGACCTTCATATCCATATCGCCGTTTAGCTTTTCAAACTCGCCTAATTCATCCTTACCAAACGATACGATAAATTCTTTGGGATCGGTAAATTCTTTCCTTTTTTCTATGAGTAAGGCGACGACGTCTTGGGGCGTTTTAGCGATTTGATTCAAAGCTTGTCCTTTGCTTAAATTTAAGAGCTATTATAACTAAATTTGTACGCTTTTTACAGGCTTAACAATAAACTTCTGTGCTTTATTAGCATAATTTACGATTAAATTTAGTAAAATCGGCAGAAATATTCCAGACGGATTGTGTGTAGTTTAAATAGTTTGCGGCGGATACGACGGGAGCGGACTGGTTGTCCGTGACCCAAGTATCCTAGCCGAAAACTATTTAAAATCCAGCCGAGCCGGGGAATCAAAAAAGGATAAAAAATGAAAGAATTTATGAGTTACGCATCCTCTCTTGAAATTTTACGCTCTACGCTGGCTCCGTGGGACCGCGTAGAAAAGATCACTCTCACGCAAGCACTTGATCGACGTATCGCCGTAGATATCGCGGCGCAGGACAACTACCCGGAGCGTCCCGTCTCGGCGATGGACGGCTACGCTTTTGCGTGGCAAGAGGGCCTAAGCGAGCTAGATCTCATCACCGACCTACCAGCAGGTAGCGACAAAGGGCTAAAAGTAGAAGGCGTAAAATGCGTCAAAACCTTCACCGGCTCGCTAATGAGCGAGGGCACAGACACGCTAATCCCGGTCGAAAACGTCGAGGTCTCAAGCGGCAAGATCCTTATCAAAAAGCCCGTGCCAAAGGGCTTTGCCGTGCGCGAAGTCGGCGAAAGCTATAAAAAAGGCGAAATCCTAATCAAAAAAGGCGCGACGATAGGCTACGCCGAGACTGCGCTGCTAGCGGAGCTTGGGATCTTTAACGTTAGCGTATTCGTGCGGCCTAGAGTCGCGGTGCTAGCGACTGGAAGCGAGATAAAAGACCTCGGAGAGCCGCTAGAAAACGCCGCGCAGATTCACAGCTCAAACCACGTAGGTATCGCAGCCATGGTGCGCAAAATGGGCGGCGAACCCGTGCTGTGCGAGATAGTTCGCGATCGCGCCGAACTCGTAAAAGACGCCATCGTCCGCGCGCTAAAATCAGCCGACGTGCTCGTCACCACGGGCGGCATCAGCATGGGTGACTACGACTTCGTAAAAGGCGCGCTGGGCCAAAATTTCGACATTATAATAGACGGCGCCGCGATCAAACCCGGCCGCCATATCAAGGTCGCAAAAGCGGGCGAAAAATACATTTTTGCGCTGCCGGGCTTTCCGTACTCGGCGATGGTGATGTGCGTGCTCTACGTGCGCGTGCTGCTAAATGCGTGGTTTGGCGCTAGCGAGCCCAAAATCACGGCGATCATGGACGAGGACTACAAAAAGCGCTCGCCGTTTTTGGAGTTTACGGCGGTAAATTTAGTAAATCGCGACGGTAAAATTTACGTGAATTTAGACGGCAAAAAGCTGGGCAGCTCGGCGATCGTAAATAACCTTACAAACGATGCCGCGCTTTTAATCATCCCAAAAGAGACCGAATTTATCGCAAAGGGCGAGATAGTCGAAGTACTGAAAATGGTTTAAATTTGAGGTTAAATTTGGTTTTTGCGACTTAGAGGTGCAGGTAAATTTAACGCTCAAATTTGAGCTACAAGAGTGGCGCATTTTCACAAAGAAAAGGTCGTAAATCGGCTTAAATTTAAGCTAAAACAAATAGCGCCGAGTTTACTATTTTTATTTACGCTGACCCGGTTTAAAAGCGCGCTGGGTCAAATTTATATGGGCCATATTAAATTTGGAGCCGTTACGGCAAGGACGAACAAATTTAAGCTTAACTAAAAAGCGCCCAGCAAATTTGGATCAAATATTCCGGCGCCAAATTTAGCCCGTGCGCTCCGATTTACAGCGCCGCAAAAGCGCGCTAACCTCTAAATTTGCCGCGTAAGTGCTCAAATTTAAAGCTTCTAAATTTACGGCTAGTTTGCAGTTTTCGCAGTCGCGACCCCGCTCACTCAAACACCCTATAATGCGCCTCGTCGGCAAACTCCAGCATCTCCTTGTCGCCCCTACTGTCGCCGTATGCGATCACGCGATCAAAGGCGTCCGTGTCGTACGCCTCTCGCACGCGGCGTACCTTCTCCGCGCCGTAGCAGTTGGCGCCGTCGATCTCGCCCGTTATCACGCCGCCCTTTTTCTTGATACGAGTGCCCAGTAGCTCAAGCCCCTGCGCCCTGCACCACGGAGCTAGCCAGTCCTCGAGCGACGCCGTCACGATCACGACCTTATCGCCGTTTGTCTTATACTCGGCGATCTTTGCCATAGCGGAAAATTTCACGATATCTTCGATGTGCGTGTTTGAGTATTTTTTGCAAATTTGAGCGAATTTATCCGCGCTCATACCCGCGAAAAAGTGCGTCATCAGCCGCCTGCGAGCGTAGTTGTTGCTGCAAATTTTTAGCTTATAGCCGATCAAAACGGGCGAAAGCCAAAAAATACCCCGAAAAAATTCCTTAAATCCCACGACGTAGGCGATAAACTCCAGCAGCGAGTCGTCGCGCGTGATCGTCCCGTCAAAGTCGAATAAAACCAGATTCATCTTCGTCTCAAATTTTAAATTTGCGCGATTATACCGCGCTAGCGTTAAGGGACGGCAAATTTAGCCGGGTTTTGCCGCGCAAATTTGCTTTCTCTTTCGCGCTCTAAATTTAGAGCCCAAATTTCCTCTCAAGGCTCTTTAACACGTATTTTATGAGCTCTAGCCCCTTTGAGCGGTGCGAGATTTTTAGCTTCGCGGCATCATCTAGCTCGCCAAGCGTGCGCGTAAAGCTTTTGGGGATAAAAAGACTATCGTAGCCAAAGCCGTTGCTGCCGCGCTCCTGGCAAATCGCCGTGCCATGCATAAAGCCGTGCGCCGTAAAGTCGCCCAAATTTGAGCTAACCGCGATACAAGCGGTATAAAACGCGGGCGAGCTAGTTAAATTTAGCGCCTTTAGCTCCGCGATCAGCTTTGCGCGGTTGCTAGCATCGGTCGCGCTTTTGCCGGTTATCTGCCCGTACTCGTTCATGTCGCTAAATCTCGCGGAGTAAATCCCGGGCCTGCCGCCAAGAGCGTCCACGCTGATGCCGCTATCATCGCTTAGCGCGATAAACTCGTCCGACAAATTTAGCTTGCGCAGTTTTGCATGCACCGCGCGAGCTTTGATTAGCGCATTTGCGGCGAAAGTCGCGCCGTCCTCGACGATCTCAAAGGGCTCGCAAATTTCGCGCAATGCGTAAATTTCGTAATCTTTTAAAAAATCTTTTATTTCGCGCACTTTGTCGGAGTTGGATGTTGCTAAAACTATTTTCAAATTTTTCCTTTTTCTAGCTTGTCTTTTTGGTTCTTTTTACGTAGCTTGCTAAAATTTTGCTCGGCAGGCTACGTGCCTAGCCTACGCAAAATTTCATCTACGCAACCGTAAAAATAATCCAAAAATACTTCGCTATGCTATTTTTTAACCCGCGCATTTTATCAAATTCGACTTTAATTTACGTATTATCAAAATTCGGGTAAAATCACTCCTTTAAAAGGAAAATTTATGATAGTAAAAAGCGCTTTACCGTTATCTTTTATCATCGGCAGCAGGTTTTTCGGACTATTTATCATTTTGCCCGTTATCAGCGTCTACGCGCTCGAGCTTGAGGGGGCGACCGAGTTTCTAGTCGGCGTTCTCATCGGCGTTTACGCGATGTCGCAGATCACGTTTCAGGTGGTTTTCGGCTACGTCTCGGATCGCTTCGGGCGCAAAAACTCGATGCTAATAGGCCTGCTCGTCTTTATCGTGGGAGCTGCGATCTGCGCCGTGGCGACTGATATCTACACGATGATTTTTGGTAGATTTATCCAGGGCGCGGGCGCGATAGGAGCCGTGGCGATCGCGCTGATGAGCGATATGACCAAGGAAGAGGTGCGCGGGCACGCGATGGCGATGATGGGCGCGTTTATCGGCATTAGCTTTACGCTTTCTATGATACTTTCGCCGATACTTAGCGCAAAATACGGCCTTTCAAGCCTCTTTTACCTCTCGATCGCGGTTACGGTCGTTTGTATCGCGCTTTTATACACAGCTGTTGGCGAGGAGCCTAAATTTACGCACTCGCAGGCTAAAATGCCGGCCGTAAAGCTACTCTCAAACAGAAATTTACTACTCATGAACATCAGCAACTTTATGCAAAAAATGCTGATGTCGGCGGCCTTTATCGTGATTCCGATCGCTATAGTGAAGTATTTTGGCATGGATAAAAAGGACCTCAGCGGCATCTACTCGGTCGCGACGGTGTTTGGCTTTATCGCGATGGGTATCGGCGGCGCGATAGGCGAAACAAAGCGCATCACAAAGCAAATTTTAGTCATCGGCGTCTCGCTTTTCGTCGTTTGCTACGGACTTTTCGCGCTCTCGCTCGGACACAAGCCGCTATTTTATGCGGGCGTGATTATATTTTTTATCGGCTTTAACCTGCACGAGCCAATCCTGCAATCAATGGCGTCCAAATTTAGCAAAGTAAGCCAAAAGGGCGCAGTTTTAGGCATCTTTAACGCCTTTGGCTACATGGGAAGCTTCATCGGCGGTATCGGCGGCGGTACTTTGCTTAAATTTTACGGCCTTAGCGCGCTTTCCGCCGTCGTGACGGTGCTTTGCGTCGTGTGGCTGATCGCGCTAAAATGGCTAGATAACCCAAATATCTTTAAAAATATCTATCTGCCGTCTGACACGGATGCCGATCTAGCCGAGATCGAGAAGCAAAAAGGCGTCGTGGAGTGCTATAAAAACGCACAAAATCTCGTTGTGAAATACAACTCCAAGCTCACTAACGAGGCGGAAATAAAGCGGATTTTAGGCGTGTAGCGAGCTTTGCGGACGGAGTGAATTTACTAAAACCGTCCGCTCCGAGCGCTAAAACTGAGGCTCTCGCGCCGTTTGATAACGCAATGCCGTGAGACGAATAAATTTAGCCGATTTTTAGCTATTTTTAAATACTATTATCAAAATCTAATTTCAAAAAAGGACAAAAATGAGCGATCTAAAAAAACAAATCGACGAGCTTTTCGAGGACAAAAAAATGTCCGTTTACGACGCGGCCAAACAGCTAAACGTACGCGAATACGAAATCCTGCAATACCGCGGCGATGACGAATTTAAGGAAGTCGGCGCAGAAAATTTGATGAAAATTTTTGAAGAAATCAGCACTTGGGGCGAGATGCTTTTTATCAAAAA
Source organism: uncultured Campylobacter sp. (assembly GCA_963528245.1). Lineage (GTDB taxonomy): Bacteria > Campylobacterota > Campylobacteria > Campylobacterales > Campylobacteraceae > Campylobacter_A. The sequence goes on from CAURWB010000036.1 coordinate 17,884, forward strand.
TACGCCCGAGTTTATCATCGAGATCAAAGTGAGCGTGCCTATGCCTAAAAAAGCGAAAGGGTTTTTAAATTTCACCGATAAAAGCGGCTTTTTGGGCGGTCACCTCAAAGAAGAATCAATCGTAAGCATCGGCTTTGTGAGTACTAAATTTATGGGATTTCTCGGACATAGCCTGCACTTTTACGACGCGGATCACAACGTGATCTTTAAGCTTTTCGTAAATCGCAACGAAAAAATGAAACTAGACGAAGCGCAAGAGCAAAAATTCCTAGCGCTAAAAAATAGCTTTTGATTTTAGATGGCTTTGCCGCGGGTAAATTTTGAAGTTTTATGATGGCTAAAATTTTCAAAATTTACGACGTTTTGATAATCGGAGCGGGCGCGGCGGGGCTATTTTTAGCGGCGAATTTACGCAGTAAAAGCGTCGCCGTACTCGAAAAAAACGCAACCCCCGGTAAAAAAATCCTAGCTAGCGGCGGCGGTAGGTGCAACGTCACAAACCGACACATAGACGCGTCAAACTACCTCGGCGACGCAAATTTCGTCAAAAATATCCTAAAAAACCTAGACTTCAAAGACGTTTTAAAATTTTTTGGCGAGCTAAAATTTAACGAGCAAAAGCAAAATCAATTTTTCTGCGATAGCGGCGCAAAAGACGTTTTGGCCGTGCTTTTAAAGCGCGCTAGACAAAGCGGAGCACAAATATTTTGCGGCGTTTGCGTAAAGGGCGCTAGAAAAATTTCGACCGATGAAAACGGGCAAATTTTAGAGAAACTTAAATCCGAGCAAGCTGAAGTTTTTGAAGTACTAGCCAAAAACGGAGATAAATTTTACGCCCAAAATCTCGTCGTAGCTAGCGGCGGACTAAGCTACAAAAGCCTGGGTGCCAGCGACATCGGCTACGAAATAGCGCGAAGCTTTGGCATCAAAGTCATTCCGCCCGCGCCCGCGCTCGTGGGATTTACCGTGCAAAAAGAGGAATTTTGGTTTAAGAATCTAAGCGGAGTTTGCTTTCCGGCGCAGATTTTGCTGGAACGAGCGCCGCAAAAAAGCGGCGACGATAGCAAATCCTACTCGCAAAGTAAAAGCGGCGACGCGGATGTGAGCGCGGATAAATTTAGCGTGCGCCGAGAAACTATCGGGGCAAATTTAAGACAGCCAAGCGATAAGCCCGCGCCCTTGCAAACGAATGATTTAAATTCGCAAAAAGCCGTAACGTTTGCTGAGCAAAGACAAAACGGCGAAATTGAGCTAAATTTAACGGCAAACGAAGCGCCTTTGGATAAAAACCGAGAATTTTACGAGTCGGACGCTAAATTTAACGCCTCGCAAGAAGTAGAATTTAACGGCGGCGAAATTTTAAACGACGATACAAAAGCCTGGAAATCTAGTCAAAAAAAGCAGATTAAGATCGCAGGCGACGTGCTTTTCACGCATAAAGGCATAAGCGGCCCGGCCGTGCTAAATGCTTCGCTTTTTTGGCAAAAAGGTCTAATCGAGATAAATTTTTGCCCGAATTTTAGCATCGAAACCGTGCAAAAAAGCAAAAAACAGCTCAGCACTATCTTGCCGCTACCTAGACGATTTACGCTCGAATTTTTGCGCGCGGCGGGACTTAACGACAAGCCTTACGGCGAGTACAAGGCGGATGAAATGGTGAAAATTTTGCAGCTATTTGATTATAAATTTGCGCCTGCTGGCACGTTTGGCTTCGAGCGAGCCGAAGTCACAAAAGGCGGCGTAGATACGGACGCGCTAGACGCAAACTGCGGCCGTGGCGGCACTGGCGGGCTTTACTTTATCGGCGAAGTTCTAAACGTAACGGGGATGCTCGGCGGGTACAATCTGCATTTTGCTTTCGCTTGCGCGGCAAATTTAGCAAAGCTGTTAAACGCCGAGTGTGCCGCGACTTAGTCAAATTTGAGGCGTAAATTTAGCCCGCCTCAGGATCCAATCGCTAAATTTACAGCTCTTTTATCCTTGCTTCCACCTCTGCTTTTAGGCTTTTTGCGTGTTTATCTTTGCTTTTTTCTAAAATTTTATTCGCGACTTTAAGGGCTTTTTCGTAGTTTTGCAGCGCCTCAGTTTTATTGCCAAGCCCCACCAGATCGCCCGCCATCAGCGCATAATACTTCGCTCGTAGCAAATTTACGCCGTCTGTGCCAAAAACCTCTTCGTAAATTCTAAACGCGACGGCGTGTTTTACGTATTCGCCGTTAAAATCGCCCATTTTATAGAGCGTATCGCCAAACCCCGCGTAGCAGCTCATCAGATCTTTTTGCATCTTCTCGCCGCCTAGCTCATAGCATCTGATCGCCGCGCCGAAATTCGCTATCGCTTCATCGTATCTCCTCAATGCCGACTGTGCGATAGCTACGCCGTGATAGGGCTTTGCCAGTGCTTTATGCTCTTTGCCGAGCCCTTTTTGTAAAATTTTTAGCGAGCGTTCGTAGGCTGCGAGCGCCTTTTGCGGCTCGCCTGCAAACATAAAAAAGCTGCCTGAGTTGTTTAATGCTATGATCGTGCTCTCATGCTCTTCGCCGTATTCAGCCAGGCAAATTTGAGCGGCTTTTTCGCCCGCTGTCGCCGTAGCCGCAGCATCGCGATCAGGCTTTATAAACTCATCTATACTATGCTGCATCGCCTCTTCGCAGCTCATCCCAAGTAGCCAAATCGGAAGCAGAAAAATTAAAATTTGACGCATAAAATTCCTTTAAAATTTCGCGCTATTGTAACGATTAAAAGCAAATTTTATATAAGCTTTAGATAAAATCACTAAAATTTAAAGGAGCCAAAATGTCAAATATCTTAATCATAGGCGCGGGCGGCGTGAGCCAAGTCGCGACCGTAAAATGCGCGATGAACGCGGACGTTTTTAAAAAAATCACCCTTGCAAGCCGCACAAAAAGCAAGTGCGACGCGATCGCTAAATTTATAAAAGATCGCCTAGGCGTACAAATTGGCACCGCACAGATCGACGCGGACGACACCGATGCGGTCGTAAATTTAATCAAAAAAACGGGTGCGCAGCTACTGCTAAACGTCGCGCTGCCGTATCAAGACCTAACGCTCATGGACGCGTGCTCTCGCGCCGGCATCCCATACATCGACACCGCAAACTACGAGCACCCCGACACCGCCAAATTTGAATACAAGCTGCAGTGGGCGAAAGACGGCGAGTTTAAGGCCGCAAACACGATGGCGCTGCTGGGAAGCGGCTTTGATCCGGGCGTGACGAACGTATTTTG
>CAURWB010000037.1:0-21073 GCA_963528245.1 uncultured Campylobacter sp.
AGGCTACATGCCTAGCGCACGCTCAATTTTGCTTCAAAACTCGAAAAATCATCTCACGATACTTCGCCCTCACTTTCATTGCCCAAATTTATAAATTTAAGTTGCCGAGACCTGCACCTTGAAAATGGAAATTTAAAATCTGTGATGCGCAAGCGTCAAATTTAAATCTGCGCATAGCGCAGTAACTTCTCACGTCGTAGGGGATAGGGGATCGTTAATGGGGAAGGAAGCGACCTCGTAATTCAAGCCCCTTCCCCCTTAACAAGAAAGATTAAAATTAATGTGCAACGCTAAATTTAACCAATATAAATTTAGCGTTTTCGAGAGGCGGGTCTCGGCGAGTAAAATTTAGAATTTCAGCGGATAACGGTGCCTAGATAACAAAACCCGAGGCAAACAGAAACGCTAAAAAACGCGTTTAAAAATGCGGCTAAATTTTGTCCCGAGCTAAAAAGGCGCACCGTCTCATAGCTAAACGTCGAAAACGTCGTAAAACCGCCGAGTGCGCCGACGACTAGAAATAGCCTTAAATTTTCGCTCAAATTTAACGAGAGTAGTACGCCGATCAAAAAGCTACCGAGGGCATTGACGCAAAGGGTAGCAAGCGGAAAATCGGGGCAAAATTTAGCGACCGCGCCGCTTAAAACAGCTCTACAAACCGACCCCAAAAATCCGCCGCACCCGATTAAGAGCAAATTTTGCATCAGTGGCAAAGCGTCGCAAAGCTAAATCCACGCGCCTTAAACTCGGCAATATCGCGGCTAGCGACCTCGCCTTTGGTCGTGAGATAGTCGCCGATGACGACGGCGGAGACGCCGTGATCAAAGATTTCGTATTGGCGTTCGCCTAAAATTTTCTCGCGACCGCCTGCGATCATAATGCGAGCGTTAGGCAGTGCGCGGACGGTGTCGTCGATGATCCGCAGGGCTTCGTCCACTGTCATAGGTGGCCGTTTGACGCGTAGCGCGTCGTTTGGGATAAAGAAATTTATCGGGCTAGAAAACGGATCAAGCTTCGCAAGGCTAGCTTGCAGGCTCGCGCGGTCGGCTTCACTCTCGCCAAGGCCGTAAATGCCGCCCGTACAGAGCATTAGCCCTGCTTCTTTGGCGTCGATGTTGGTCTGCCAGCGCTCGTCCCAACTATGCGTCGAGCAAATTTGCGGGAAAAACTCGCGCGAGGTTTCTAGGTTGTGGTTGTAGCTAAACACGCCTGCGCTTTTAAGCTCTTTTAACTGCGGTAGCGTCGCCATGCCGTTGCAAGCGATCAGCATGAGGTTCGGGACTTCTTTGTTTACGGCGCGCGCGAGGCGGGCGATCTCCTCGGTCTTTTTGTCCGTGAGTCTTGCGCCGCTGGTGACGAGGCAAAAGCCCAGCGCGTGGTTGGCCGCCGCGATCTTGGCCTCAGCGACTACCTGCTCGACGCTTTTCATTTTGTATTTTTCGATGCCGGCATTTATGCCCGCACTTTGCGTACAGTAGCCGCAGTCCTCGGAGCAGTTGCCGGAGCTGACCGAACAAATGGCACACAACATAATAGTTTTCATTAGATTATTCCTTTTTTAGCGGCTTGTCTTTTTGCTCTATACTTCGTTTGATTTCGCTGCGGGCTGCAGTCACGTATTATATATACGCTCCTTTGCCCTTGCTTATCCGCCTTGTCTATGACAAAAGTACTTCGCCTTATCGTTTTATGTTCGAATTTGGAGTTAAATTTATAAATTTGGCTTCAAATTTTACTCACCGAGACCTGCACCTTGAAAACGTAAATTTAAATTTGCGACGCTTTGCGTAAGCAAAGCAGTGTCGCCACCTCTAACGTGCAGTGGGGTTAGAGAGGGCTTGGGAGAGGAAGGGGCGACGCTTCGTAAGTAGAATCCCCTTCCTCTCCCAAAGTAAAGAGAAAGGTAAACGCCAAAGGGAGCTATTTTGCTTCAACTCTACCTCACCTTGTGCTTGTACTCTCTTCGAGAGCTGCAGAGCAGAGCGTAATCCAAGCCACTTCCTTGTTTAACTAAAAAACTAAGTTTTTAACTTTTTACCCTTCGCCTTCGCCTATCTGTACCTTCTTCTTACACTTCACACACTCGTGAAACGTCCCTTTTTTGAGCTCTTTTTTGATCATATCGCCGCCGCATTCGTCGCATTTTTGCGCGACTGGCTCATAGTTTGAGACGAAGTCGCATTTTGGGTAGTTTGCGCAGCCGTAAAATTTACCCCTGCGGCTGATGCGCTCGACGATGTCGCCGCCGCATTTTGGACACGGTACGTCGATCTTTTTTAGCTCTTTTTTCGGCTTTGCCGCAGCTTCGCCTTCCTGTGCGCCTTGCTCAACTTTTGCGATATTGCGCGAGTATTTGCATTTTGGGAAATTTCCGCACGCGATAAACTCGCCGTAGCGCCCTTTTCGCAGTAGTAGTTCGCCGCCGCACTCAGGGCACTTTTCGCCGATCGGAGTGGCGACTTTTTGGCTTTTTATGCCTGTTTTGCCCGCCGTGATTTTATCTATAAACGGATGATAAAAATCGCTCAAAAGCTTTTGCCAGTCGGCTTTGTCTTCGGCTACGTGGTCGAGCTTTTCTTCCATATTTGACGTAAATTCGCTATCTACGATATCGCTAAAATGCTCCTCCAAAACGCCCATCATCGTAAAGGCGATCTCGTTTGGTACGAGCTGCTTTTTCTCGACTTTGACGTAGTCGCGAGAGGTCAGTAGCGAGATGGTCGGCGCGTAGGTGCTAGGGCGTCCGATGCCTAGGCTTTCTAGCTTTTTAACGAGCCCTGCCTCCGAGTAGCGAGACGGCGGTTCGGTGAAGTGCTGCGAGCTTTTGATGCTTTGCAGACTCATTTCGTCGCCGATTTTTAAGTCGGGCAAAATTTTATCCTTATCCATATCGCCGTAAACGCGGTAAAATCCGTCAAACAGCACCTTGCGGCCGCTTATTTTAAACTCGCCCTTTGCGCCCGCGACGAATACGTTTTGCGTTTGGCTCACGCTAGCGCTCATCTGGCAGGCTAAAAAGCGGTTGTAGATGAGCGTGTAAAGGCGCAGCGCGTCTTTTTCTAAGTATTGCGCGGCGATAGCGGGCGTGAAGCTGAGGTTTGTCGGACGGATCGCCTCGTGGGCTTCTTGCGCGCCTTTGCTTTTGGTTGCGTAAATTTTAGCCTTAGCGGGCAGGTAGCGCTCGCCGTACTCTTTTTCTATCGTCTCGCGTGCGGCAGCGACGGCCTCTTTGGCGAGATTTAGGCTATCCGTTCTCATGTACGTTATCGCGCCCATAAAGCCCTGGTGCGTCTGCACGCCTTCGTATAAATTTTGCGCGATCATCATCGTTTTTTTCGGGCTAAAGCCTAGGCGGTTGCTCGCGCTTTGTTGCAGCGTCGAGGTCATAAACGGCGGCGCGGGCTCGGTTTTGCGTTCTTTGGCTTCGATATCGCGGATGCTAAATTTATCGCTTTTTAGATTTTCAACGATAAATTTGGCTCTATCGCCGTTTGTTATAGTTAGCTTTTCTATCTTTTGCGCTTCAAATTTAACTAGCTCGGCGTCGAGGTCTTTTTTAAAAACGGCGTCTATGCTGTGGTACTCGATCGGTTTAAAGTCGCGTATCTCGCGCTCGCGGTCTACGATGATTTTTAGAGCCGCGCTTTGCACGCGTCCCGCGCTTAGTCCTTTTTGGATTTTTAAATTTAACAGCGGCGAGAGCTTGTAGCCAACGATTCGGTCTAGCAGGCGGCGTGCTTGCTGCGCATTTACGCTATCCATATTTATCGTGCGCGGGTTTTTTAAAGCGGCCTCGATAGCGCTTTTGGTTATCTCGTGAAACACGATGCGAGGCAGGCTCTCGGGCTTTTTGCCGATAGCTGCGGCGATGTGGTAGGCGATAGCCTCTCCTTCGCGGTCCTCATCGGTTGCGAGGTAGATTTGGTCGGCGTTTTTGGCGAGCTCTTTGATCTCTTTTACTATTGCGGAGTGATCGGCGCTTATTTTGTATTCGGGAGTAAATTTTTCGCCCTCGATCTTGATACCGAATGCCGTCTTTGGCAGATCCCTGATATGGCCTTTTGATGCGATGACATCGTAGTCGCTTCCGAGGAAATTTTTTATCGTTTTGGCTTTCGCGGGGGACTCCACAATGATTAAGCTTTTCATTAATATAGCCTTTTTAATTTTTTGCGGTAATTGTAGCAAAAAATTTAAACTAATGGCATTAATTTATCGTTTGAATTTAAATTTGGCTTGGAAAAGTGGGATAAAATTTGGAGCAAAAAGTCGAGCGGGTAAAACTCGACTTTAAAATTCACTTCTAAAGATATAGACGCCGAATTTAGCGTCTATAATAACTATTATTTTTGGAGATGTCTTAACTATTGGTGTTTGGGTTTTTGAAATTTAAGACCGCCGAAGCGGCCTTAAAGTGTTAACTACTGAAGTAGTCTTAAAACGTTTTGCTGAACAGAGTTAGCTTGGCTCATAGCATAACTTCCTGACTGAGCAAGGATGTTAAACTTAGAGAAGTTTGCTGACTCGGCAGCGAAATCAACGTCTCTGATTTGAGATTCAGCTGATTTTACGTTTACTTGAGTAACTGTGATGTTGTTTACAGTTGCGACAAGCTGATTTTGAACAGAACCTAGGTCTGAGCGGATCTGGTCAAGTGTTTTTTGAGCAGACTCAGCGATATCCATAACAGCCATCGCACCGCGTAGAGTCATAACGCCTGCTGATTGGTTAGAGCTTATGTCAGCTTTCATTCTTTGGAAGCCCATAGCAGTTGCTAGTTTTTTATCTATCTGTCCGCGAATATCTCTCATAGCTACAGATTGCTGTGCGCCACCGTCAGATGAGAACGCTACTGAGAGCTTAGTGCCTCCGCCGCCTTTCATTTTGATATCTCTACCGTCTAGTCTTACTAGGTTTAGTCTACCTATAAAGCCTGATTTGTCTTTTGCGCCGATAACTTTATCGATATCTTTGCCTGCAAAGCTCATAGCGCGACCGTCGCGGCTAGTAAGAACCATCTTGCCTTCTGTATTTATAGAAGCTTCAACGCCGGTTTGGTCTTTTACTCTGTTGATAGCGTTTACTAGGGCACCATTGGCATCGTTTGCTTGTACATCCAAATCACCGATCTTTACGCCGTTGATAGCAAAGCTTTGGATAGAGGCTTTTTCTACGGCCTTGCTCATGATGCGAGTTACATCGTAAGTAGCTCTGATACCTGTTTTATCAGATACTTTATTGATGTTTTCAGCTAAAGCGCCTATTCCTTTTCCAAGACCTGTTGAAACGGTAGCAGCAGCGACTTTTACGTTGTTTACTCCGTCAACGTTTAGGAAGGTAAGAGATACTACGTCCATTTTAGTTAGTAGCTTAGAGCTCTCAAATCTCGTTAGACCGATCTTATCTGACGTAGTAGCGCCGATAGAAGCCTTAACGGTTTGGTTTGAGTAAGCGCCGATTTGGAATTCTTTGTTAGAGAATGTTCCGTTTAGTAGCTGCTGACCATTGAAAGACGTTGTATTTCCAATGTTGTCTAGCTCTTCCATTAGGCGAACGATGTCGGCTTGTAGCGCTTGACGAGAATCTGTTGTTTGACCGTCTTGAGCTGATTGAGTAGCTTTTACCTTGATTGTGTCTAGGATTTTTAGCTGCTCGTCCATAGCCTTATCCGCTACTTGGATGATACCGATAGCGTCGTTACCGTTGTTGATAGCTTGACCAAGCGCGCTAGCTTGAGAGCGAAGGCTATCGGCGATAGCAAGACCAGAAGCGTCATCTGCTGCAGTTTGGATTCTCAAACCTGAGCTAAGTTTACCCAAAGAAAGAGAAAGGTTGCGGTTGTTACCGACTGCGTTTGCGTGTGTGTTTAGAGCGTTGATGTTCGTGTTAATACGAAAACTCATTGTAAATCCTTTTAAAGTTTAATTACGACTTCTTGTCGTTCAAAAACTATATCGGACGAAATCAAAAAAACTTTAGGGGTAGAGGTAAAATTTTTTTGATTTTTTCAAATTTGATTGAGAAGGACGATTTTTAGGGGATTTTAGAGCGGCGCAAATTTGGTCCGTCGTTAAATTTGATTCGTTCGGCAAAATTTGAAAGAGAGAAATTTGAGAGTTTAAAAAGGATAAACCCCGAAAGGTCGGGGTTTATCGCGGAGATTAGAGGGTTAGCTGTAGGCCGCTATTGTTGGCAAGCGTAGCATTAGCTAGATCTACTATGCCGGTTAGTTTTACTACATAGTCGTCGTCGGATAGGCCATCGGTAGCGTCTGATCTTACTAGGTAGGTGTCTGTTGCATTGCTATCAGGGTCCGTGTAGGTAAAGTAAGCTAGTTTGTTGCTCGCAGCCTTTGCGACGTCTAGGGCTCTAGATAGGTTGTTTGCAAAGTCTAGCGATTTTGTTGAATCGTATCTTGCAATATTTTGATCAATAGTTGCTGGTGGTGCTATTGTTAGATCTGCGCCTATTTTGAGTTTGTCGCCTTTAGAGAAATCTTTAATGGTAGCCGTTTTTGATGCAGGGAATGCTGCGCTGTCGCCTACGGTTCCTAATACAAACGTATCGTCGCCCGCTCCGCCGGTTACGGTTACGCCTGATTTGCTACCAAAGGTTATCTCGTCGTCGCCCGCTCCGCTTTTGATTACCGACTTTTCATCAAGGTGGCCGCTAGCGTCAAATGTAAATTTTCCTTTAAGAGTGCTTGCATCTACGGTTTTTACCTTTTTGAAAGTCGCATCTAGGCCCAGCTTCGTATTTGCGTCGCCTTTTATTACTACGTTTGTTAGCGTACCTTTAGCGTCAGCGGTAGCTTTTAGATTGACGGTATTTGTAGCCGTATTTGTTTTATCGTCATCCAAATTTGACGCTATATCGATGTTTTCTATATCGTCTATTACAAAACCGCCTGTATTATTTAGACCCGCGTGTGTGTCTTTTGGATTAAATACTAAATTTAACTTATCGGCAGTGCCGGTATCTGCGTCTTTGATCCCTACTACAAGGTCGTTTGTTAAAGCATTTTTTTCTACCGTTATAGTAGAGTTATTTAAGACTTTTGTAAGACTTTGGCCCGCATTTGCTCCTTGGGCTAGGGTGATATTATTAAATCCCTCCCATTTTGACATATCTATACCATTTGCAATAGTATTGTTGATCCTTATACCTTCGAAATTTTTAAGCGTCACCTTATCCGCTCCGGCGCCTGCAATCGTTGTAGATATAGATATTAGATCCGTTCCTGCTCCGCCGTTGATCGTTTGTTCGGCGGTTGTATTATCTATGTCTACTACGTCGTTTCCTGAGCCTAAAAGCACTTGTGAGCCGGCGATGTTTTTGACCTTTAGTTCGGCGAAATTTCCGGTAAAGGATGCTGCGTTTACGTCTTTGAGCGCAGTTTCTTGTTGCAGATTGATTTTTAGATCTTTTGCGTTTCCGTCAAAGGTTACTTTTTCTAGCTTATTATGAGGGGAGGCAGAAACGAACTCGATAGTAGACTCTTTTTCGCCGTTAGCGTGGATGGTTAGCTGAGTGGCATTGTTTGCTTGTAGTTTAGCTGCTCCTTTTTCCGTGTAGTTTGTGGTTAGGTCCACTTTTTCTTCGTCGGTTGCGATTTGGGCACCGTTAAAGTCGACGTCTTTTACGTTGATTTTAACTAGTTTAGCCGCGGTGAGCGCTGCCGCTAGTTTTAGGTTTGCTAGGCTTAGATCTTCGACTTTATCTAGTCCGTTTGCGCCTACGGTTAGGATTTTTGTGTTTGTGCCTAGATTTATGCTAGCTTTTGTAGCCTCTTTTGCAGATATAGTGCTATTTTCCCCGCCTTTTACGGATATCTCTTTTGCTTTATCTGCTGTTAGAGTAGCGATTTTATTCGTATCTATCGTTACTTTTTCTTTGGTATCGGTTTCTAGCTTTATGTCCCCAGGGGATGTAATGCTTAGATTATCAAGACCTTTGTTTAGTTTACTCAAGGCCGGTGCTGTTGGAGCCTTTATTGTTACCTCTGATCTTATCTCTAAATTTTCTATGTTGGTTACGCCTCTCATCGCATTATCTAGATCGCTTAGATCAAGCTGTGAATTTGAGCCGTTTTTTAGTACGGTTACTTTTAGAGTGTCTTTACCGCCTAAGCCGTCTAGGGTGTCTAGAGAGGACAAAGTAGAAGTCTTATCGCCGTCACCAGAATAGTAAACAGCGCTAAAAGTATCGTCGCCTTCGGTGCCCTTAAGCGTATCGACTCCGGTAGTGAAAATTTTGCTTCCCGGTTTTGCAGCGTCTGCTAGTTGATCTATTTTAGCTTTTTGCTCCTCTAGGTTGGTGCTGTTTGTGGTCTCGATAATCTGCTGGAACGGAGCATAGTTAAAGTTACCCGATCCGTCGCTTTCTATGTCGGTGATTTTTTCAGCCATATATGCCGCGATAGCGGTTTTGTTTGCAAATACCGCTGCTGCCGTAGGATCTGCTGCGATAGCCTCAGGCGATCTTGCTACTTGGAAAAGAGTAACTAGAGTCTCGCCTCTTGTGTGTCCTAGCTCTAGGTGGCGTACCCAAGCGTTGATGCCGTCTGGATCTTGAGAGTAGTCTTTGCCTAGGATATTTTTATAGATATTTTCTACATATCCTCTGTTTGTATCTATTCTACCGTTAAAATATGCTGCGATAGCTGGGCTTTGTAGCATAGCGTCTGCAGTTTGCGCTTGATCTCTAAAAACGCCTGCCGAAACCCATGCGTTTAAACCCGCGCCTTCGGGTGCTCTGTTAAATAATGCCACATAAAGTTGGGCTACTTGTGCTTTTGTTACTGCCATAAAAGGCCTCCTTTGGGTAAATTGGGATTTTGTTTAATTCCGTGGCGATTATAGCATTAAATTCCTGATTGTCGATAAATCGTAGATAAAAAAAATGAAAATCTGGGCGGCAGAACTGCACTGTGTCGGCCTGCCGCTAATGAAGGATAAAAATGAATTTAGGCGAAATTATAAAACGATATTGTGATCGCTATCTACTCTCGCTCCGCTTAGATCTACCGTGCCGGCTAGCTTGGTCACGTAGTCGTCCTGCCCTACGCCTTGCACGCCGTCGGACGTAACGATGTAGGTGTTTGACTGATAGGTGAAATACGCGCTCTTTGACGCATGCTGAGCGGCCGCCTTTTCGGCTTCGCGTAAGTTGTTGGCGAAGTCTAGCGATGCGTCTGAGTCGTACTTGGCGATAGAATTTGACTCCGCGGCGGCGCCTCCCGTGTATAGTTTGTCACCTTTGCTAAAGTCGGTGATAGAGCTTAGCTTATCCGTGCCAAAAGGCGAATTCGCCTCCGCTCCAAGTTTGCCGACCTTAAAGACGTCGTTGCCCGCTCCGCCGGTTATTTTGAGACCCGCTACCGAGCCGAAGCTTAGCGTATCGTCTCCGCTGCCGCCTTTTACGACGCCGCCTCTTTCGACATGATTTCCCGCGTCAAACGTAAATTTGCCCGTTAGCGAGCTTGCGTCAACGCCTTTTATTTTTACGATATTCGCGCCTAGTTTTAGTTCGGTATTGCCGTCGCCGCTCACGTAGACACCCGATAGCGCGCTTTTAGTCGCGTCGCTAGCGTTTAGGTTTATTACGTTTTTGGCTGCGGCGGTTTTTGCCGTATCGACGCTTGAGACTATGCGGACGTTTTCGATGCCGTCTATGACGAAATTTCCGGTGTTGTCCAGTCCTGCCGTATTTGCCTTAGGATTTATCTTTAAGATTAGCGTATCGTCTGCGCCGCTCGCCGCGTCTTTGATATTTACGGCTATATCGTTTGCGATCGCGGCGTTTTCGACGGCTATCGTAGAGTTATTTGCTAGATTATCTATCTTGGCCCCGGCTCCCGCTCCGCCGGCTAGCGTTACGGAGCCCAAATTTGCCCACTTGGTCATATCTACGGCTCCGCTTAGGGCGTCGGTTATCTTTAAATTTTCAAAATTTAAAAGAGAAAGCTTGTTCGTCGCCGCGGTAGCTACGGCGGAGGTTACGACCATAGTGTCTTCGCCCGCGCCGCCGTCTATGCTGTGGGTGTTTGCTACGCTATCTATCTCTACGAAATCATCCCCGCCGCCTAGTTTTGCGGTAGCGTTTTGGACGTTTTTGAGTTTTAGGCTAGAGAAGCCGCCCTCGTAAGCGCTAGAGTCGAAATTCGTAAGATTTGTTTGAGCGGACAAGTCCATAGCAAATTCTCTCATGCCTCCGTCTACCGCGACTTTGGTTAGCGACACGATATTGCCCAGGTCTAGCTGGCCTTTTTTACCCGCTTTAGCGTGTAAATTTAGCGTTTTTACTTTATCGGCCGCGCTTGAGGATAGTTTAGCTAGGCCTTCGTCCGCGTAAGACATCGTAAAATCCACGTCCCGTTCGTCGGTTCGGATGGAGTTGTCGCCAAAATCAACGTCCGTCACGCTGATCTTTTTGGCGCCGTATGCGATAAGTACGTTATTTCCGGAGGTATCGTTTATCTTTAAATTTGCAAGCGTCAAATCGGCGGCCTGGGTCGTGAAGTTTTTAAGAGCGTTGGTTTTGCTTTTTAGATCGATATTTACGGTCTTTGCGCTCGTTGCGACTTCGGTTTCGCCGTTAGCTTTCAAATTTAACGTCTGCGCGGCGGTTGCGGCGATATTTGCCTTGCCTTCGCTGTTTACGTTTACGGTTTTAGCGTCTTGCGCGATCAAAGTTACGTCCGATTTTGCCGAGATATCGATATTCTGCGCATTTTTAGCGTTTAGCGAAACTTTGCCTGTGGTGTTTACGGAGACTTTGTTCGTCGCGTCGGTCTCGGATATGCTCACGTCGCCTATGGTAGAGATGTTTAAATTTTCCAGCCCGAAGTTAAATTTGACTCCGGCGGCGTCAAACTGGGTCTCCGAGATCAAATTTAGATTTTCGACGTTACTTACGCCTTTAAAGATATTTTGAAGCTCGGTCGTGGTCAAATTTTGCGGAGCGTCGTTTTTAAACACGGTCAAATTTAACGTGTCTTTGCCGGCGCCGCCGTCGATTTTATCAAGCGGCGACAAAGTAGACTTTTGCGTGCCGTTGCCTGCGTAGTAAACGCCGTTAAATACGTCGTTGCCCGCGGTGCCTGCTATGTTGTCTAGACCGTCGGTTAGGCTCTTTTCGACGCCTTTGCTGGCTAGCTCGTCTATTTTGGCTTTTTGCGCTTCTAAATTTGACTCGTTCGTCGTCCTGATAATCTCCTGAAACGGCGCGTAGTCGAAATTTCCGCTGCCGTCTTTACCGATATCGCCTATTTTTTCCGCCATATAGGCCGCGACCGCGGATTTGTTTTCGAAAATTTTAGCAGCCCTAGGATCTGCGGCCTTAGCCTTCGCCGATGCCGCTACCTCGAAAAGCTTCGTTAGCGTCTCGCCTCTGGTATGGCCGGCTTGTAGATGCCTTACCCACGCATCTATGCCTGCCGGATCTTGCGAGTAGTCCTTACCTAGGATGTTTTTATAGATATTTTCGATATAGCCTTTATCGGTATCTATACTGCCGTTAAAATACGACTGTACGGCCGGCGCTTTGAGCATATCGTCGGCTATTTGCGCTTGGGTTTTAGCGGCTCCGGCGCTTACCCACGCGTTTAATCCGGCTCCTTCCGGCGCTCTGTTAAACAATGCCACATAAAGCTGGGCAACTTGTGCTTGCGTTACTGCCATATTGGCTCCTTAGAAGTGAATTTTAGTACTACGTACTAATGATAGTAAATGACAAACATCGTATGTTACGATATCTAGGCTAAAAAATCATAAAATACAACGAGCATTTACCGCGGAATTATAAGCAATAACTATTCCATAGAATTTGCAGCTTAAAAAATAAAATTAATTACTCTGGCACTTTTTAATATTTATTTAAGCATAAAAGGATTACAATCACATTCTTGATGTTTTAGTTACTGGTTAAGGTAAATTTTGGGTAGAGCGGTTAGAGAAATAAAATCAGAAATGGTTTTGATAAAACAAAAGGGCAACTTTTTTGCCGATCAAAGCGAAAAAGACCTTTATGTTGAAATTTTAAGTTCTCTAACCCAAAAATACGATATGGAAATTTTAGGCTACATTTTGGAGTCTAATTCCATATCGCTATTTTTAAAGTCCTTAAATATACCTAAGATCATGCAAGAGCTAAATAGCGCCTTTATAAGAAATAGGAATAAAGCGCGGGGTTATATCCAAGAAAGCGACATCAAAAGATACGAAATCCGAGACGTTTTTATAAACGAATTTGAAGATGTTTTGGCATTTTTGCAGCAAAACGGCGGATATACCTTCAGAAGCATCGACAAAAACTTAAGTTTAGCAAAAAAAATAGAGATTCAAAATTTTAAAAAAAGGACTGAAATGAAAATAGTTGCTTTAAATTCAGAAGTACATAACGGAGTGTCTTATCACCAAGATGCGTTACCAAATTTCCCATTTGCGGAGATAGTAGCGAGCGAGGCATTTTTCTGCGAGAAAGATTTGCCTATAGTTTTCACAAACGACGTAGTGCCTAAACTGCTAGTACTACTAGGTAGAAATGAAAATCTAATAATAGATAAAAACTACAAAGGCTACGTGCCTGCGATCTTACAAAACTATCCTTTTACTCTTGCTAAAGTCGAAGATAAAAATATCCTTTGTATAGACGAGGATGCGCCTCAGCTAAAAGGTAAAGGCGAAAAACTATTCAAGAAAAATGAAGAGCCGAGCGAATTTTTGCAAAACACCATAAACGCTATGCAAAACTACAATGCCCAGCTAGAGGCAACGCAAAAAGCGTTAGAAGAGATTAAAAAGGCTGGAATTTTAATAAACAAAGAGCTAACCGTCTCTGATAACGATAAAAAAATCACTTTAATCAAAGGCTTTTCTGTCGTGAGCAGAAAAAAGCTAAACGAGCTTGACGACGCTACTTTGGCTGATTTTGTTAGAAAGGGCTATGTTAGCCTAATAGATGCGCACATTAGAAGCTTAACGAATTTGGAAAATTTGGCGGGTAGAATTTTAGAAAACGAAAGTAAAAAAGAAAATGAAAGTAAATGAACTAAAGGAGAGTATTAAAAAATCCAAACACGCTATGATATATGCTGGAATTTTCAGCATGTTCATAAACGTTTTGATGCTAACTTCTCCTCTATATATGTTACAACTTTACGGTAGGGTCGTAACGTCAAGAAGCCTTGATACGTTATTTTTCCTTACGCTGATAGTTATATTCTTATATCTATGTATGATGTTTTTCGAAATTTTACGTTCGAGAATTTTGGTAGTTTTTTCAAACCAGATAGATTTAAGGCTGTCCGAGAGAGTGTATGATGCGATCTTTAAACTCTCGGCTAGGCAGCCTGGCAGGGTATCTTCTCAGCCGATGAGAGATCTAAATACCATAAAACAATATCTCAGTACTAACGGCGTGTTTGCGTTTCTTGACGCGCCGTGGCTACCTTTTTATATATTGATACTGTTTTTCTTTCACCCGTATTTTGGATATTTTAGTATCGCGGCTGCGATCGTTTTGTTTATTTTGGCTCTTTTAAACGAAGGCGCGACCAAAGACGGACTAAAAAGATCAAATGACGCTTTCGGCGCCGAGACTCGCTTTGTCGATCTAAATTTGAGAAATTCCGAAGTCATCCAAGCCATGGGTATGAACGGAAATTTAAAGAAAATTTGGCATAAAAAACATAACGAGTTTTTGGAGGCTCACTCAGAGTCTAGCGTAAAAGCCGGAATGTATGCAAATATCAGTAAGGTATTTCGCGTCGTTTCCCAGTCGCTAATGCTGGGTCTTGGCGCGTATCTGGTCGTCCTGCAGGAGGTAAATCCGGGCATGATGATCGCAGGCTCTATTATCATGGGTCGCGCGCTAGCTCCGCTTGATATATTGATCTCAAGCTGGAAAAGCTATAAGAACACCAAAGAGAGCTATGCTAGACTTTCGCAGTTTTTGGAGGATTTTCCCGCCGACAACGAAAAACTTAAGCTCCCGGATCCAAAAGGCGATATTTTCCTAGAAACCATAAGCCTAGTACCGCCTCATGGCAAAGCGCCAACTTTGATGGGGATAAATTTCGAGCTTAAAAGCGGCGACATGTGCGCCATCATCGGTCCGAGCGCTGCGGGCAAAAGCTCGCTGGCTAGAGCAATGCTAGGCGTGTGGCCTGTATTTCACGGCGTAGTGCGCGTGGACGGAGCCGATATCACTCAGTACAACAGCGACCATTTGGGTCAGTTTGTGGGGTATTTGCCACAAGACGTCGAGCTTTTCGAAGGAAATATCGCGGAAAATATCGCGAGATTCGGCGAACTGGATAGCGAGGCGATCGTACGGGCTGCGAAGCTAGCAAACGTTCATGATATGATATTAAATTTGCCGGACGGCTATGAAACTAAAATAGGCATAGGCGGAGCCAGCCTAAGCGGCGGACAACGCCAAAGAGTCGCTCTTGCCAGAGCGCTTTATAAGGAGCCTAAAATAATCGTACTGGACGAACCTAACGCTAGCCTAGACGAAGAGGGCGAAAGAGCGCTTTTTGCCGCTCTTGCGTCGATGAAAGGTAAGGCGACTATAGTGTTAATAACGCACAAGCTAAATATCTTAAATTTAGTTG
Organism: uncultured Campylobacter sp.; assembly: GCA_963528245.1. Classification (GTDB taxonomy): domain Bacteria; phylum Campylobacterota; class Campylobacteria; order Campylobacterales; family Campylobacteraceae; genus Campylobacter_A. The sequence continues at coordinate 14,618 of CAURWB010000037.1, forward strand.
ATAAAATAGCCGTTTTAAATGCGGGAAGATTGATGTACTTTGGCGCCAGAGATGCGGTATTGGCCGAGCTCGGCAAGGCAAATGCGCAACAACCGCAGGTAGCAGAACAGCAAAAAAGGCGTAGTATAAGCCTAGAAGATGCGGAGGGCTAAGATGATACTTAAAAATGAAAAAGGCACCGTAAATTTTGGGTTGTTCGTTATATTTTTGCTAGTCGGAGTTTTTGGAATTTGGCTCGGCATGGCGCCTCTTAATAGCGCTGCCGTAGCCGTCGGTAAAATAGGCGTAGTTAGCAATAAAAAAATCATCCAGCACCTTGAGGGCGGCGTCGTAGATAAAATTTTCGTTAAAGACGGAGATATGGTCAAAGAGGGCGATCCGCTCGTCGAGATCAAAAACGTCGCTTTGCAAAGCGAGATGAGCGTAGTTAGAGCAGAATTTTTAAGAACCAGCGTCATAGTTTCTAGATTGGAAGCCCAAAAAGACGATGCGACGGAAGTCAAATTTAGCGACGAAATAAAGCAAATCGAGGGCTATAAAGAGGCTATAGACGGGCAGTTGAGTATATTTAATGCGCAAAAAAAGCTTTTGGATGAAGAAAAATCCATCCTAAAGCAACGAATAAAACAGCTTGAAAATCAAATCAAAGGCGCAAATGCGATAGTAAGCGCCAAACAAGACCGCATAAAGTCTTTGAACGAAGAGATTAAAGAGTGGGAAAGGCTCTTTAAAGAGCAGTTGGCCGACAAAGTCAGGCTACGCGACTTAAATAGAGAAAAAACGGCGGTCGAGGGTGAAATAGCTGCGGGCAAGGCCGAGATAGCAAGACTAAACGTCCAAGTTACCGAGACGCAAGCTCAAATTATATTAAGAGATAGAACGTTTAAAGAGGATGTATTAAAAAAGCTTGAAGATGCTAAAACTCGTCTTGTGGATCTTCAACAACGCTATAATGCTTTAAAAGATCAATCCGACCGCACTATAGTAAAATCTCCGGTCGAGGGTAGCGTCGTAGAACTAGCCTTCCATACTATCGGAGGCGTAATAAGGCCGGGCGAGAGAATAATGAGCATAGTGCCGGACGAGACCGACTATGTCGTAGAGGCTAGACTAAACGTAGTAGATATCGATACGGTGCATGTGGGACAGCTTGCCGATATTAGATTTAGCGCATTTCAGCACAGGCCGAGCTTCGTCATGGAAGGTAAAGTAACGTACGTATCGGCCGATAGTATTCAGGATAATGCAGGTCACTCGTTTTACGATATTAAAGCCGAGCTTACCGAAGAGGGCATGAAAGAGTTTAAAAGAAACGACTTTTTTATAGTTCCCGGAATGCCGGTCGAAGTAATGATCAAAACCGGCGATAGGACGATGCTTGAGTATGTCTTAAAGCCGTTTATAGATATGTTTAAAAGGGCGTTCAATGAAGACTAAAATTTTACTTTCGGCCTTGTTGGCTTCAAATTTAGCTTTTGCTCAAAGCGTTAGCCTCTCACAGGCATACGAAATGGCGCTTGAAAACAATAATGAGCTTAAAATGACCATGTATAATAGTATAGCCTCTCAAGAGAGGCTATCGCAAGCTACGGCAATGTTTTTGCCGACCATTAATGCCGAAGCCGCATATGTCGGCGAAAAATACGACAGAATGGATAGGCGAAGAGTATCGAAAATAAACGAAAGTTATAAAAAGGTAGGCGTTAGTCTTAGCCAGAGCGTATTTAGGCCGGCTATTTGGTACCAAAGAAATCAAGAGGAAATCAGGGTTCGTGGCAATGAGCTAATGTACGAAAATACCAAACAAGAACTGGCAAAAAGGGTCGTGGAGGCATATTTTAACTATACTTTCGCATCCGAGACGCTAGCTCTTGCTCAAAGCTACGAAGAAGCCAACCGTGCCAAATATAACCAAATGCAGAAGTCTTTGGAATTCGGGCTGGTAAATAAAATGGATATGCTTGAATCTAAGGTTAGATTAGACGAGGCGTTGCTGGGCGTAAACAAAGCTAAGTTAAATATCGAAGTAGCAAAGCTAGAGCTAGTAAAGCTAGTCGGGCAAGAGATCGAGGTGAAGGATAGCTTTTCAAACATCGATACCGAATTTTTCAAAAAAGTAAATTTGTCGAATTTTAGCGACGTAGCAAGAAATTTTAAATTTCAGGATAGCGTTTTAGCGGTTGAAATTTCAGAACAAGAGTACAAAAAAAGAAAAAGCGAGCATCTCCCTACGCTTGATTTTAGTATCAGCTATGCAAATTTATACTACATAGACAATAACTATTCCGGTGACAGAAGAAGAAAACTGGATACTATGCTTAGATTTACTTTACCTTTATATACTGGCGGCGCAACCAGCTCAAGAGTGGAGGAGGGCAAGCTACTAAGACTAGCTAGCATCGAACAACAAAAAGATATTCAAAAAGAGATAGAGATCAGCCAAAAAAGAGCGATAAATAACTATCTTAATTATATCGACGAATGCGAGTTAATGAAGCGCTCTTTGGAAAATGCGGAGCTTTATGTAAAATCAATAGAAAGAGGCTACGAAGAGGGCTTGAAAGATGCGGTAAATTTGTTTGATGCTCGCGCTAGAGTTTTTAAAACCAGAAACGAAGCACTAACGGCATCTTATAATTTGGTCCTCGCATATTTGGAAATCCAGTGGCTTAATTCTAATATATCGGTTGATATGATGCGGGACTTGCAAAGAGCGTTTAGGTAAAATTTATTTTTTAAATTTTTACGTTTTAAGTGATTTTTTATGCTATAATTAGCAACAGTATTCTGTAAAGATACCCAAAAACTCAAGAAACACACTAAAAAGGAGTCCTTAATGGCAGTAACACAAGCACAAGTTGCACAGCTTTACGTAGCGTTATTTAATCGTGCCCCTGAAGGCGCGGGCTTTAACGCATGGGTAAGCGCAGGAGCAACTAAAACTCAAGCGCAGATAGCTAATGATATGCTAAAATCGGATGCGGCTATAGCGTATTACGGCGGTAGCATAGATCAAGATAGAGACTTTGTAGAGATGGTCTACAAGAACATCTTGGGCAAAGATTATTCTCAAGACCCTGACGGCATTAATGCCTGGGTAAAACACCTTCAACTCGGAAACTCAAGAGGCGATATGCTCGTAAAACTTTTTGATGTAGCTACTTCTGCAATAGCCAAAGCAGCAGATCCTGTAGCGGCAAAAGTATTTGAGAATAAGACCGAAATTTCTAAATATATGGCGGAGAAAATTTCAAATATCAGTCAAAACGGTACGGGCGATTACAACTATACGCCATTCCAAGAGATAATTAGAACTACAAATTCTACAAATTTGGCTGAGCAAAAAGTCAAGGTAGACGAGATGGCAAATGCTGATTTCCATACGCTTACTACTTCAGCGGATACTATTAATGGTACAGCTAAAACTGATGTCATAAAAGCTGTCGCAAGCTCTGTATTTTCCGAAAATACTCTTAATCCTGAGGACAAAATTGACGGTAGCACAGGAAACGACACTCTAAGCGTTACTATGAATACAAATTTTAATGGGTTTACTACTGGTGAGCTAAAAAATGTAGAAAATTTAAACCTAATAAACAACGGTGGGGCGCTTAAAGAGTTTAATGCTAGCGGTGTTACTGGTCTTAAGAGTGCCAAACTTGATGGAAATAATGCTGTTAGGGTTATCAATTTGGCCAATATTATTGACTTTAGCGTAGCTGACCTCAGAAATGACTATATAACGCTAACATATCAGTCTAGCACCATATCTGGTAATAGCGATGTTCAAAATTTAACACTCGATAATGTAGGTGCAAGTACTCCTGTCGGTATGCTGTCAAATTCTATTTCCACTACATTTAGCGGCATAGAGACTTTGAATATCAAGACTCAAGGTCGAGCAAGTTATATTAAAGATGTGAATACTGAAAATGTTAAGGTTTCCGGTGATGCTAGTTTAGATGTTGCCGTTGCTGCAAATACTAAGAGCTTTGATGCTTCTGAATTGAAGGCCAAGTTGTTTGCTGATTTGGTTAAATCAAAATCAGTGTTGGAAAATATAAAAGGCGGTAGCGCTGACGATACTATTAAAGCAGACATTGATGCAAGCGCTATTGGTGTTTTGCGTGTTGACGGCGGAAAAGGCTACGATACTTTAGAATTTGATAACCTAACTGGCGGTCTTGATACTGCAAGAAAGCTTGTTACGTCTTCTGTCGAGCATCTGATATTTAAAAATGCTACAGTTACCAACCCTCTTAACCCGGCTGTTGTTGACTTGGAAAAATCGCCTGATGTAGTTAGACTGACTATAGGTCTAAAAGATACTCAAGCTCCTAATACAAAAGTAAATATTATAAATTCTAAGGTAGATACTTTAGACTATATAACAAACACTAAAGGCGGTAATCTCATTACAATAGACTCTACTGCTCTAAAAACTATCAACTATGTTAATGACAACCAATACGATACGCAGCTAGGAAGCATTAATGCTGCAGAAGCCGCAAGCCTTAATGTTAACTTAAAAGGTATTATGTCAGGAAACGCAAAAGTTACTGCCAATAAAGCTACGTCTATAAATCTTAACATAGACTCTTTAGATGTTGTTTCTAAAGGCCTTAGCTTTGAGGCTGAAAAAGCAACTACCATGAAAATTGTGAGCGTTCAAAAAGACAGCGTATTTAAAGCTACTGACAATAACATGAAAGCGTTGCAAAATCTTGATATTACCACGGCTGGTAGATTTGATTTCACAGGCGACCCTGAGAAACTTGAGTCGCTTTCTACTATTAATCTAAAAGGAACGTCCGAAAAATCATCAGCTACCGTAGTTGCTGGCACTGCTTTATCTATCCAGGATATAAACTTGACGGCAGATCATTTGCAGGCTACTATGGAAAAACAAGGATACCAATCTCTAAACGCTACTTTAAATACGCAAGGTACAATTAATGCGTTTTTAAACAACAACACTCAAGGCGAAGTAAAATTTGATATCGAGCATGCGGGATCTGTAAATATTGTTAACAATAGCGTTAATATTCAAAAATTTATATTAGTCGGCGGTGGAAATATTGAAACTTTCGTAAAAGATAGTTTTGTTATCAAGGGCGGTACTGCGCATCAAACGGAGCTTGGCAATATTTATGCAGATAAAATGAATGTAGATTTTAGCCAAACTCTTGGACTAACCCACTTGCGAGGAATTTTAACAGCAAACGATATTACCCTTAAAATTTCACAAATAACAGGAGCAAATGGCAATATACAAGTTGCAATGGCTGGGGCTAGAAATTTTAAAGCGGATATAGAAGGTTCCGTAAAAGGCGATAAACTTGATATCACCTACAGTAACCACGCTACTCTTAATACTGTTGAAAACATTAAAGTTTCGGGCGATTTGGGCGCAGGCTATGATATTTATAGTTTAAATACTGCAAATACTACCAATACGGTAAGGACTATCGACTTAAGCGGACTTAAAAATGTTGAAAAAGGTACCATAACCCTAGAAAACTCCAACACAAATTTATTATCGCTAAAAGCCACTGGCGGAGATGACAAGGTTACGCTTATTGACAATATGCTTATCGGAAATGTTGCAAACAATGTTGATATTGACCTTGGCGCAGGCGACGACGAGATTATCACAAAAGATCTAGTTGCCAACAAAACTGTTACTATAAACGGCGGTGCAGGAAATGATTTGTTTGATGTTAGGGGCTCCAAGACCGATGTGGATGCTAGCAAATATATTGTCGTAGGTGATGCTTCTGGCGGCGATAAGATTAAATTCGATGCCTTAAACCAATCTTCTGGTTTTGAGAGAGTAGAAGATAGCGTAGTAAAAGATGCTACGACGCTTAAAGAGGCGATTAATCTTGCAATAGCAAGCAACCAATCCGCTTCTCCAATTTTGAATAAAGTATTCTATTTTACATATGCTGGAGATACGTATGTCGTTCATAACGCAACATCAACTGCCGTAGGCACGCCGGACACTCTAACCGCTGCCGATACGGTTGTTAAACTAGCTGGTGTACGATCAGATGACCTTATTCTTACTGCAGACTATACGGAAGGCACATTGAATATCAACTAATCCTATCTTTTCCCCGATGTTGCAGTCGGGGAAAGTCTGCATGATCCTTTTTATTTCAATTTGATTCAAAGTTATTCACATTTTAAAATTTGGTCAAAAACATTTTTGACCAAATTTTAATTTAATAGTAAGTCTATTTTCTTTAAAATTCTGTATTTTATTTTTATTTTGCATAAATAAGTTTTTGCTCTCCTAATATTCTATAAATAAATTTTCTTAAACAAATTTTATTTTTTTGTGCTATAATTAGCAATAGTATTCTGTAAAGATACCCAAAAACTCAAGAAACACACTAAAAAGGAGTCCTCAATGGCAGTAACTCAAGCGCAAGTAGCACAGCTTTACGTAGC
>CAURWB010000038.1:0-20201 GCA_963528245.1 uncultured Campylobacter sp.
CCGAGCTTCGGAGGAAACGTAAGCGTGCTGGGCGGCAGTTTTAAGCGGTTTGAAACTACCGCGGACGTAGCGGCCGGTAACGAGCTAGGCAGCATAGAGGTTTCCGGCGGACACTACGAGAGCGGCGATTATAAAAGCGGCGGCGGGCAGAAAATGCATACGCACTATAAACGCAACAGCGTCTCGCTCGTGGGTACGCTAACGCCCACGGAAACTACCGCATTGCAGTTAAGTGCGGATCTGGGGGAGGGCGAAGCGGCGTATGCCGATAGGATGAGGGACGGCATACAGTTTGACCGTAAATCTTTCGGGCTCAAATTTGAACAAGATGTCGGCGAGCACAAGATCAGGCTAAGCTCGTATTATCATCAAATCGACCATATAATGGACAACTTCACCATGCGTCCGGTGGTGCCGGGTACGGGGCCCGGCAAGGGATATAGCATCAGTCACCCGATACGCGATATGTACGGCTTTAAGCTAGAAGGCGAGTTAAATTTCGATAATCTAACCAGCTTCATCGGCGCCGGTTATTCGCAAGACTCCTTTAAATGGCGGGGTGCCGGAACGGGCGGAGCCGGCGTATCTAAAGCCCAAATGGATGCCGCCGTATCAAAGCCGCACGTAAAAGAGCGCAAGGTAACGTATAAAACGATATATACTCAAAACGAATACGTCCTTGAAAACGACTATGGGCTTTTTGGCGGACTTAGGCTGGACGCGGGCGAGAGAAAACTGTTAAAAACGCATAAGAGCAGGAAAGAAAATTTATTCTCAGGCTTTTTTAGATACGAAAAATATCTGCAAAATTTAACGCTTTATGCAGGACTAGGGCGCGCTCAAAGGATGCCCGATCACTGGGAAACGAACAAGGATGCGAACTTAGCGCTGCGTAAAGAAAGAAACACGCAGCTGGATTTTGGCGCAGTGCTAAAAGATAAAAACTACGAACTAAACGCGAATTTCTTCGTCTCAAAGATGGATGATTATATCATGCTAAAGTATAATACTATGGGTATGTCCTCAGACGCCTTTAATACCGACGCCCTGCTATACGGCGGCGAGATAGAGGGCACTACGCTGCTAGACGATATGTTTAGGCTAGGGGCGGGAGTATCCTACGTATACGGCAAGGTGACTAAAAACGCGGGCGGCCTAAAAGACGGCGATGCACTGCCTAAGGTTTCGCCTCTAGCGTTTAAGCTAAGCGCCGGCTTAGAAAAGCCCGACTGGTTCGTCAAAGCCGACTTCTACGCTAACGCGTCGCAAAACCGCGCGCAAAAGGGCTACGGCGACGTGGGCGGCATGGACCTGGGTAAGAGCGATAGCTTTTGGACGCTGGGGCTAAGCGCGGGCTACAAATACAAAAATTATCAATTTTTGCTAGCGGCGGAAAACCTAAACGACGCCAAATACGCCTATCATAACTCAAAAGGCGGCTACGGCGGCGGTATCGCAGGCTACGAGACTATCCCGAACGGTACGAGGCTTTATGAGCCGGGCAGAAGCTTTTGGGCGAAATTTAAGGTACATTTTTAGGGCGTAGCTCGGTTAAATTCGGCTCGGTTTTGGCTTTATGCTTTGTTTTTAAGCCGCTCCGAATTTATACTAACGTCAAATTTGACGCACTCGGCTTTTATGGATCTTGCCGGTTTTGGGTTTGTAAATTTGAGTACGTTTTTGCCACTTGGCGATCAAATTTGAAGTTAAATTTTGAGAATGTAAATTTGAAAACGAGAGAATAGTAGAAATATTTAAAAAGCGGGAAAATTGGATAGAAATTTCGGGGAAAGTCCCCCGAAATTTAAGCTCTTTTGTTCTCCAAGCGATTTAAAACGGGTTTTAAAAACTCGTCAAATTCATCTTGCGTTAGCACTCTTTTACCTAGTTTTTCCTTGCACTCTTTACCGAGCTCGCAAAGCACCTCGCGGTTTGCGATGCTTTGGGCCTTGCCGTGCCTTGCTAGCACCGTATTTAGCTCGTGTTCCTCTGAGAAATTAACCAACTCGCGATCTGTTGCCATTTTAGCTCCTTTGCTAAGAATTTGTATGACGATTATACAGTTTTAGGTTTAACGTATGGCTAAATTTGCATGATAAACGAGTTTGCGTAGTTAAATTTAAAAGCGGAGTTTGTAAAAATAGCGGTGTCAAATTTGACGGCTCGCGCTACTCTATCCCGCCCAAAAGCGGTACGAATAAGCACTCGTCAAACGCTTTTTGCGTTATCTCGCCGCGAGCGTCCTTTGTAAATTTGACGATAAACTGTTTGCTGTCTTTTTTGATAGGAGCTACTAAAATGCCGCCGTTTTTTAGCTGATTAAAAAGCATCTGCGGTACCTGCTGCGCCGCCGCCGAGAGCAAGATCCTGTCGTATGGCGCATAGCTCTTCCAGCCGACGTTTCCGTCGTCAAAACGCACGTGGACGTTGTGGATTTTAAGCGCCTCAAAGCGTTTTTTGGCTTCGCTTGCGAGCTTTTCGATGCGCTCGACGCTAAAAACCCTGTGCGCCAAATGCGATAAAATCGCCGCCTGATAACCGCTGCCGCAGCCGATCTCTAGGGCGTTGTCGATGTCTTCGGCTTCGAGCGCTAGCGTCATTTTGGCGACCGTTAGAGGCGAGCTGATCCATTGATTGCCGCCGATTGGTTGGGCGTCTAGGCTGTATGCGTGGCGAGTGACGGGCGCAAAGATCTCGCGCGGAGTGTTGCAAAGCGCCTTATAAAGCGAGGGCGTCAGAGTGAGTATATCGCCGATCTCGTCGGCCATGTTTGTGCATTTTGATTTTTCTAGAGCAGTCATAAAATCCCCAAATTTCGTTTGGTTTCAAGGATTAAATTTGCGTCGAATTTGGCCTCTTTCGCAAATTCGCCGCTTGGCAAAAATACGCCCGAAAACTCTAAATCAAGCGAACTTGCGGCTACGACGTAGCAGCTGTTAGCAAGCGCTAAGGCCTTGCAAAGCGTAAGATATGCGTCCTCTCGCGCCTTGCCCCACATGGCGGGTACCAAAATGATATCGCAGCCTTTTAGCTGCTGCCAAAGATGGGCAAATCTAAGCTCAAAGCAAATGAGAACGCCGATCTTTAGCCCTTTAAAATCAAAAGGTTTTATCGCCGACTCGTCGCCTGCGGCAAAAATTTCGTGCTCTAAATTTGGGCGAAAAAGCTTTGATTTATTTTGCGTGTAAAAGACGTTTTGGCTGTTTAGCAGGATAAATTCGTTGTAAATTTCGTTTTTTTGCGCCTGCGTGATTGAAATTTGCGCGAGGCCTTTGGCGCGGTTTAGGCTCGTTAGGTGCGTGAGCCCGAGGAATTTATCTGGGCTTAGCGCTTCTTGCAGCGCTTCGAAAAGTATAGCGTCAAAACTGCCGATCGAACCGCCTAGCATCGCGCGGTTTGCGCCGCTAAAAAATCCGTCGAAATCATATCCGCTCACGCACAGCTCGCTAGCTAGTATGACTGAGTTTCTAGGTTCTGTGGCGATTTTTTCTAGCAGTTCGTCTTGTCTTTGCCGGCAGGTAGGCGCAGTTAGGACGATAGGGCATAAATTTGGACTAAAAGTCGTCAAAACTGATGCTTCCTTTGCTATAGTTGGTCACTTTTGCTTCAAAGAAATTTGACTTCTGGTCGTTAAATTTAGCAAAATCATCGACCCATTTGATCGGATGAGGGACGTTGTAGCGGCGTTTTAGCCCGATGGCGACCAGGCGCTGATCGATGAGGTAGCGGATGTATTGCTCGATGATGTCGTCGGTAAAGCCCATGATCTGGTTTTGCGTGATGTATTTGCCCCATTTGATCTCAAGCTCGCCCGCGCGCTCGAACATGTCGTAAATTTTAGCTTCGGTTTCAGGCGTGAAAAGATCCGGACGCTCGGTGCGGACGCTGTTTATCATGTTTTGGAAAAGCAGCAGATGCGTGATCTCGTCGCGCTGGATAAAGCGAATCATCTGTGCGCTTCCTAGCATCTTTCCTGCACGTGCCAGAGCGTAGATTGCCGTAAAGCCGCTGTAAAAGTAAATGCCCTCTAAAATTTGATTTGCTACCATCGCAAGAAGTAGTTTCTCATCAGTCACTTCGCCTGCAAGCTCCTCGTAAACGCTTGAGATGTAGTCGTTTTTCTCGCGTAGCACTTCGTCGTGCTTCTCCATCTCGTAGATCAGGTCGGTGTTGTCGCAGATGGCCTCGACCATGACTGCGTAGGACTTGGAGTGGTTGGCCTCCTCGTAGGCTTGGCGCGCTAGACAGGCGTTGATCTCGGGCGCGGTGATGTATGGGTTGATGTTGTCGGCTAGGTTGTTAGTCTGAAAGCTATCCATCGAGATGAGCTGGCTCCAAACTAGGTCGTACATGCGCTTTTCGGCCTGTGTAAGGTTGTAGGCGTAGTCGCGTACGTCGCCCGACGTGTCGACCTCTTTTGGAAACCACGTGTTAGCTTCCATCAGGTCCCAGAGCTTTAGCGCCCACTGGTATTTTGCCTTGGTAAAATTTAAAATGCCGTGAGGATTGCCGTTAAATACGCGGCGGTCGGTCAAATTTTCGTTTGAGCTTGGGTTGTAGATTCGTTTTCGATTCATAATTTTTTTTCTTTATTCTGTAAATTTTCGGGGCTGATTTTAGCTAAAAAATTATTTATATATCTTGAAGTAGACTATTTTATCGCGTTAAATTTGGCTTTTATGGTTAAGGCTAAATTTAAAAACCCGCGTCAAATTCGCGGGTTAAATTTAGCGTTTTAGCTCGATTGCGCGTTGGAGCATTTCGTTGCTAGTGGTTATGCTTTTTGCGTTAGCGTCGTAGGCTTTTTGCGTGACGATGACCTCCGTTAGAGCCTGCGCTAGATCGACGTTTGACTGCTCGAGCATGCTGCTAGCCAGTTTGGCGCCGTAGATGCTTTTGCCACCTGCGTCTTTATAAAAAAAGGCCGCGCCGGAATTCGCGCTTTGCGAATAGATATTATCGCCCATTTTTGCAAGTCCCTGCTCGTTTTGGAAGTGATAGAGCGCGACCTTGCCGACGGAGCGGACTTGGCCGTTTGTAAACTGCGCCAAGATATTTCCAGAATCATTGGTGTAATAATCCTTTAAAATTCCTTCGCGTACGCCGTCTTGAGCGATCGAGATACTTTTGGCTTGAGACGTGCTAGTGACGCCTGAGTAAATTTGACCCGCAGCCACAGGAGTGCCGAAGTCTAGTTCGATTTGCGAGCCGTTATTATCTAGAGCGCTTAAAGTAGAGCTAACAAGTCTACCTTCGTGATCGAAATTTAGCTCGCCGTTAGTATTTGAGATCGTTGCGCCGCTTGCGTCTTTTACGGTCGCCGCCGCATCCCAAACCGTACCGTTAGCGCTCTGAGGTACGCGTTTTGTTAGCGTTAGCTCGAGTTTATTTTTCGTGCCGTCCGCATTTAAAAGCTCGGTTACGAATTTTTCTTGATTTGCCGCTTCTTTAGTAGTGTTTATTTTTGCAGTCAAATTTGGAGCGGTCGTTAGATCAAAATCTCTTTCAAATTTTTGACTTATGCTCCAGTTGCCGTTTTCGTCGATCGGAGCGCTAAATTCAGCCGTTTTACCGTTTGCGTCGGTTGCCGTTACGGTGATGAGATCGCCTTTTCTGGGGCGAGTTATCGCGGCGTCAGGCGTAACTCGTCCGCGTAAATTTATAGTTCTAGAGGCATTATCTATGTTACTCGTATAGGTTGCGGCGTCTACTGGCAAAGTAGCAGGCTCGGTTTTAAAAGACGAGTCGAGATTACCTTTAAAGGTAACCTTCGACGTCGGTTTAGTCGGCAGATATAAAAACTCCGGCAGGCGAATCTTGCCCTGAGAGCCGATGTCGCCGACGTCAAGGTCGGTCGTATCGGCGCCTAGCGTGTAGGCCTGCGTGACGGCGGCTCGTCCGTTTACTCTACCGAAAGCCTCTATCGCGCCCTGACTTGGAGTTACCTGCGTTAGCGTATTTTGCGTACCTAGGACGTAGTTGCCTTGATTTGTTACGAGATATCTTTCTTTGTCTACGCCAAAGCTACCGGCGCGCGTGTAGTATGTGCCTGAGCCGTTCGTTACGCCGAAAAATCCCTTGCCTCCGATCGCCATATCTAAAACGTTATCGGTTTTCATAAACGGACCTTGCTTGTAAAAGCTAAGTGCGGTCGTCATACCCGTAGCGCCCAGACCGATTTGGTCTTGGGTCGGGTTGTTGCCCGCAGCAAAGGAGGTTTGGTAAAAAATGCTCTTAAATTCCGGTATCGAAGCGGTAAAGCCGACGTTATTTATGTTGGCGATATTGTTCGCCCACACGTCCATACTAAACCCCTGGGTTCTGACGCCGCTAACGCCGTTATACAGGCTTCTTACCATCGTCCTATCCTTTTTTCGGCTCGGTAAATTCTTTTACTTTGTCGATGCTGACGTATTGTCCGCCGACCTTTACCTGTGCGATACCGTCGATAAATTTGACGCCTTCTACGAGATAATTGCCTACGCCGCCGTTTTTGACGTTGCCCGCTGCATCGGTGTAGCTGATCTCGACTGTATATGAGCCGGCCCTAGCATCGTTGCCGGCGCTATCCTTGCCGTCCCACTCGAAGGTATTGGCTCCGGCGCTAGCTTGGCCGAATTCTAGCTTTCTTACGAGTTTGCCGGTGCCGTCTTTGATATTTATCGTGCCGCCTTTTGCCGCGCTTTCTAAAAATCCCGCAAATTTGACGCCCGAGCCCTCTTCTTTTACGATACCGCTATCGCCGATTTTAGCCATCTTGCCGAGCACTCCGACGGCGTACATATTGGTGCTATTTTTTAGCTGATCGGCTAGCTTTTGCATCATTTTGTTCGTATTTTCTTGCATTTCAAGCGAGGCTAGCTGACTGGTTTGAGTTAGCATTTTCTCCGTATCCATCGGACTTGTCGGGTCTTGATACTGAAGCTCGGTTAAAAGAAGTTTCATAAAAGCGTCCTTGTCTAGCTGGGCGTTTGGGTTGGTGCCTGCGGCCTTTTGTAGGGCGTCCGCCGATTTTTTAGCGGCTTGGTTGTTTACCGTGAAGTTATTGGTTTCTAGTCCGTTTGCCATCTTTATATCCTTTAAGTTTTTATATCTTAAGCAAATTTGATTCCAAATTTACACGTATCGCGGAACGACGAGCTCTAAACGAGGTGCCGCCGCTTCGCCTTGCTCTGCGCCGCCAGCATTAAATTTAGAGCCTTTGTAGCTCTTTTGCCCTTGCTCTTTTTTTTGCTGATTTTGATCGCTAAAGTTCATCTCAAGCTCGGTAAAACCCATGTTTACGAGGCTGTTTTTAAACTCGGCCTGATTTTGTAAAAAGAGGTTCATCGTCTGCGTGTTTGAGTTAAAATTTATGTGCAGATTGTTGCCGCGATTTACCATCGTGATCTCGACTTCGCCCAAATTTAGCGGATTTAGCGTGATGTTAAAGCGCATAAACGGCGATTTATATGCTGCGACTTGTTCTTTTAAATTTGAGCTAAAGTTATCAAACGTTTCGCGCACGGCTTGGAAATTTCTAGTTTGCGCCTTGGCGTTTGAGATTACGTCTTTTACCATCGCGTTTAGTTCGCTATTTTCGCTACCTTCGCTTTGAGTCTCGGTTAAAATTTGCTCTTCGGCGTTTTCACGCTCCGGAAATAGCAAATTTTGCAAATTTATCTTTTTAGAGTCTTGACCGAGACCCGATTTTTCGCTTTTTGCAGCGGTTAAATTTAGCTCACCTTCGGCTTTGAGGTTTGGCTTTTCGTCTTTTAAATTCGCCTCTTTCTCGTCCTCGTTTTTTACCGCTTCTTTTATGATTTTGGAGTTTTGAGCCAAATTTTGCGCATCTTGCGCTTTTGCATTGGCGTCTTTTGGCTGGGCCTTATTTTGCTCTTCTTGCACGGCGGCGAGTAGTTTATTTAGCGTATCTTTGGGCTCTGGCTCGCTTGCATTTATCGTCTCTTCGACCTTGTTTTTTAGCTCGCTAAATGCAAAATTTTTCTTAGGCGCCACCGGTTCAAAGAAATCTTTTTTCGCCAGATTTGGAAATTTCTCGCCTAGCTCGTCGGCCTGGGCTTGCGTTACTTCGATATTTTCTAGGCCTAAATTTAGCTTATTTGCGATCTCTATTAGCTCGTTTAGATTTTTGGCTCCCCTTAGCTCGTTTAGCGTCGTTTCGCTTGAGAGCGCTTTGGCTAGGCGGTTTTCAAAATTTGGAAATTTGCTGATTTTCTCGCCGCCGCTAAGCATCTCCAAAATTTGCAAAAGCTGCATAAAAGTCGCGTTTTCAAACAAATTTTCCGCTGCTTCCTCGCCTAAAATTTCTTTTACGTCCGTGCTTTGGATAGGCGCTTTGATTTGCCCGTTTTGAACCGTTTGGGCGGATAAATTTACGGCTTTTGCCATCTCTTTTAGATCTTTTTCGCTTAAATTTTCGCCCTTTTTAGCGGCCGCGTCTAACACCATAGAGAGAAATGCGCCGTCTTCTTTGCCGCCTTTTTGCGCGTTTTTACTCTGTTTTTTCACGCCACCTTTGATGCTCGCGTCAAATGATAAAATATCGTTTTGAGTTGTCTGCATAAAAACCCTTTAAATTTAACTTTCATGGCCTATGCAAGAAACGTTCCACAACGGCTTTATTATTTTTATAAGGAAAATTTAGCTAAAATCAGCCCCATTTTAATAACGGAGAAAAATTTGGAAAAGATACGAAACATCGCCGTCATCGCTCACGTTGATCACGGCAAAACTACGATGGTTGACGAGCTCTTGAAACAATCTGGTACTTTTAACGAGCACCAAGCCGTCGGCGAACGCGTGATGGATAGCAACGACATCGAGCGCGAGCGCGGCATCACGATCCTCTCGAAAAATACCGCGATCCGCTACAAAGACACCAAGATCAACATCATCGACACCCCGGGCCACGCCGATTTTGGCGGCGAGGTGGAGCGCGTGCTAAAGATGGTCGACGGCGTTTTGCTGCTCGTGGATGCGCAAGAAGGCGTAATGCCGCAGACTAAATTTGTCGTGAAAAAGGCGCTCTCGCTCGGCCTTCGCCCGATCGTCGTCGTAAATAAAATCGACAAACCCGCAGCCGATCCAGACCGCGTGATAAACGAGATTTTCGACCTTTTCGTGGCGCTTGAGGCAAACGACGAGCAGCTGGAGTTCCCAGTCGTTTATGCGGCGGCTAGAAACGGCTACGCAAAGCTAAATTTGGCCGACGAAAACGTAAATATGCAGCCGCTTTTCGAGACGATTTTGTCTCACGTTCCGGCTCCTAGCGGCGATATAAGCAACCCTTTGCAGCTTCAGGTTTTCACGCTTGATTACGACAACTACGTCGGTAAAATCGGCATCGCGCGCATCTTTAATGGTAAAATTTCTAAAAACCAAAACGTGATGCTCGCTAAAGCCGACGGCACGAAAACGACGGGCAGGATTTCAAAGCTCATCGGCTTTTTGGGTCTTGAGCGCCGCGACATCGACGAGGCGCAGGTGGGCGATATCGTGGCGATAGCGGGCTTTGAGGCGCTGGACGTCGGCGATAGCGTCGTGGATCCAAACTCTCCGATGCCGCTTGATCCGCTAAAGATCGAAGAGCCTACGCTTAGCGTCGTATTTAGCGTAAACGACAGCCCGCTAGCTGGCACCGAGGGCAAGCACGTAACATCAAACAAACTAGATGAGCGGCTATCGGGCGAGATGAAAACAAATATTGCAATGCGCTATGAAAACATCGGCGAGGGTAAATTTAAAGTTAGCGGTCGCGGTGAGCTGCAGATCACGATTTTGGCCGAAAATATGCGCCGCGAGGGCTTTGAGTTTTGTCTGGGACGTCCGGAGGTTATCGTAAAAGAGATCGAAGGCGTGCGCTGCGAGCCGTTTGAGCTGCTAGTGTGCGACGTGCCGGACGAGTTTAGCGGCACCGTGATCGAAAAACTCGGACGCAGAAAGGCCGAGATGGTCTCGATGCACCCGACCGGCGACGGGCAGACGAGGATCGAGTTTGAGATCCCTGCGCGCGGTCTTATCGGCTTTAGAAGCCAGTTTTTGACCGATACGAAAGGTGAGGGCATCATGAACCACAGCTTCCTTGAGTTTCGCCCGCTCATCGGTAGCGTCGAACACCGCAGCAACGGTGCTCTAGTGTCGATGGAAAACGGCGTAACGCTAGCATATAGCCTCTGGAACCTGCAAGATCGCGGCATACTTTTCGTCGATCCGCAGACTAAGACCTACGTGGGTATGATCATCGGCGAGCACAGCCGTCCAAACGATCTGGACGTAAACCCGATCAAAGGCAAAAATCTAACCAACGTGCGCGCTAGCGGCTCTGACGACGCTATCAAGCTCGTACCGCCTAGAAAGCTAAGCCTTGAGCGTGCTCTGGAGTGGATCGAGGAGGACGAGCTGGTCGAAGTTACGCCGACAAACATACGCGTGCGCAAACGCTATCTCGATCCTACCATGCGCCGCAGAATGGCAAAAACAAAAGAATAAATTTTATAAATTTAGCCTGCAAATTTGCACTTTTGCGGGCTAAATTTTGCTCTTTAAGTGTTCTCGCAATATTTTTCACTCGCTTTAAATCCGCTCAAATTTGACCTCAAATTTTGGTTTGAAATATAAGAAAAAAGTAAATTATATTACATTTTAATATAAATAGAAATAATAAATATATAAGAAATATAGTGATACAATTTCATACCAAATATTATTTTTAAGGAGCGATGATGAAGAAAATTTTACTTTTGGCGGCGATTTGCGGCGCTGTTTTTGCAGAGCAAACCTACGAACTAAACGTGCCGAATATGAACTGCAGCGGCTGCGCTAAGAAAATCGAAGATGCCGCAAAGGGCGTCAAGGGCGTCACCGCAGTGAGCTTTGATCTAAAAAGCAAAGACGTAAACATCACCGCAGATAACGGCGTGAACGTGATGGACATCGTGCACGCGATCCAAGCCAAAAAATACAAAGTCGGTATCAAAGAATGAAAAAGCTAGCTCTAGCGCTGGCGCTTTGCGCGGCGGCATTTGCGGACAAGACTTTAGTTTACGAGATCCCGAACATGGCCTGCGTGAGCTGCTACGAGGTCATCACGCAGACGCTAAATACGCTTAGCGGCGTGAAGAAATTTGAGGTAAATTTGGAGGCTAAAACGGCCGACATCATCGTCCAGGACGACTTTGCCGAAAATACGATCGTAGAAGCGCTCAAAAAACAAGGCTATCAGGCGATTTTAAAATCAGGAAAATAGTGCCGAATTTATTGGTCGTATCTAAGGTCAAATTTGATTTTGGCCTAGGATACGACTATTTTAAAATAATGAGTAAAATTTAAACTCTATTTTACGATCTTTGCCAAAATGTAAATATAAATGCCATTTAAAATACCTACGCAAAAGCGCTGCGCTATGTCACAATTGAAAGTGCCGTTAATAAAATCGGCGCTTTAAAATTTGAGATAAACGCTAAATTTTAATAACTTTAGACATAACCATGCGATAAAGAGACGCAAAATTCCGAGTGAGTTAGGCTATAAAACGCGCAAATTTATAACGGTTCGTATTTGATAGTTATTGATATAAATCATCAAAATAAAATATCAGAATAGTAAAATCGGTAGAGAAATATTAGGGAAACAAAAAATAAACTAAACAAAGGATAATTATGAAAAAAACGGCTAGTCTTTTAGTGGCGGCCGCGGCGTTAAATTTGCCGCTTTCGCATTTAGCCGCGAGTCGCGACTCTCATCAAGGCTCTTTAAATTTAACCGCTTTAAAGGCGTTAAATTTAAGTACGCTAAACGCTGCGGAGGTCGTGCTAGATAAAGTCTAGGTCAGCGCCGACGCCAACGCTACGAAAGAACCCGGAAAACTAACGCGCGCGGATATGGATCTGATAACGTCTAAAAATCACGGCATAACCGATCTTTTAAAGGGCAATCCAAACGTCGCCTTTAGCGCGAAAAACGCCAAAAGCGTGCGCGCGGGCGAGCTGGCTCCGCAAGATATCAGCATAAACGGCGCGAGCTACTATCAAAACAACTTTACCCTAGACGGCGCAAGCATAAATAACGACCTAGACCCTAAAAAACGCACGTGGAATAACCACAACAACATCTGGAGCGACAGCACGATAGGCTCGCAAGCCATGAGCGTAGATACGGATCTGCTAGGCAGCGTCGAGGTGCTAGATAGCGCGGTCTCGGCTAGATACGGCGGCTTTCAAGGAGGCGCAGTAAATGCTAAAACCAGAGACCCCAAAAGCGGCTTTCACGGCGTGCTTAGCTACTCTTATACGGGCGGGGATTGGAGCAAAATTTATAAAGACGCCTCCGCCGAGCAAAGATACGACGACGGCGATCTAGCCGATATGAGCGACTTTAAAAAGCGCAGGTATAGAGTCGGCGCAGAGGGGTATTTGACGCAGAATTTCGGCCTTTTGCTAGACTACTCGAGGCACCGATCCGTCATAGAAAACCACTACAACAAAAAACAGATAAATCAAAATTTATACTCGTTTCCAAACGACAGGCAGACTAATGATAATCTTTTCGTAAAAGGCGTTTGGGGCGTGAGCGATAAATTTACGCTAAAGCCGAGCTTTTTGTACTCTAGGCTAGATAACTACACCTCCGCCAAGCGCTACCTAGACTCCCAGCTCACGCTAAAATACGGCGGTTACGTCGCGACTCTCGAGGCGCAGGCCGATCTTGAGGGGTATTTTTAGAGCAGACGCTTAGCTACTCCGCCTCGCAAAACAGCCGCGACTATGAGCATGATACCGAGTACTACGGCTACAAACCCTCAAACGTCAAAAACTGGGGAACCAATCCTAGCCCGAATTTCGGCTCGGGCATAGGAGGACTAAACGATTTTGAACAACGCCAAAACAAGCTAGCATATAAATTCGACGCAAGCGTGAAGGAATTTGAAGCTCTGGGTGCATCGCATCTGGTAAAATCTGGCTTTGAGATAGCTAGACAAAGCGGCAGCTACGAGATACCGCGCACCCGCGTATCCTACGGCACGCCAAAGCCTTTGATGAGCGGAACGTGCATCGCCGGCGATAAAACATGCGTCATAGACGATAGCTTCGCCTCCCAGGGCTCGGTCGGTCAATATCTATCGAAAAAAACCTACTACTACGCCGTAAAAACCAAGGCCACGCAAACTAATCTTGCCTTTTATCTCGAAGACGAGATGAGGTTTGGCGCGTTTAAATTCCGTCCCGGACTTCGTATCGAGCGAAACGGCGATAACAACGACGTAAATTTAGCCCCGAGGCTGCTAGCCGAGTACGAATTTGCGGATAAAAACTTCATAGGCCTTGGGTTAAACCGCTACTACGGACGAAATTTTTTCGCGTACAAGATGTATGAGACTTGCGAGAGAAGCTCGTACGGCGGGGCGTATACGTACGGCGGACTAGCTAATAACCGCCGTCCTATCAGGGAGCTAAAGACGCCTTACGACGACGAATTTAGCGCGTATTATCGCGGCGACGTCGGCAACGCGAGGCTAAATCTCAAATACGTCAGACGCCAAGGCCGCGACGAAGTAGCGATGAAATACGTAAGAGAGCCGCTATTAGGCTACGGAAACGGATATTCTATATTTACCAACGAGGGGCAAAGCAAGCGCGACATCGTAACCTTAAGCGCGGCAAACATCGCTCCGATCGAAATTTGGGGCGTAAAAAACGATTTTGAAGGCTCGCTAAGCTTTACGAAGCAGAGCAAGAGTTTTGACGATTACGAAGACGACGAGATGAACGACGACGTCTCGTATAACGGCAAAATCATCAAAAAAAGCGAACTACCTGTCGTTGATTACCATGCGTCTTTTACCGCTAAATTTCGCCACTCGGCTAAATTTAGCGGCTTTAGCGTTTCAAATTTCATAAACTATACGAGCAAAACGGACGCGCTGCTAGGCGGCTGGAATAGGGCGCGCGGGATGTACGTCTACGAGCGCCAAAAGCTACCCGCATACGCAACTTGGGATATGCGCATAGGTTATGAAAGGCGGCTGACCGGCGATTTTCGAGCGTTTGTAAATCTTGATATAAATAATCTTTTAAACAAAAAATTTATCGCCTCAAACGAGGGCAACTACTACGAATACGGCCTGGGCCGCAACTTTTGGCTGGAAGCGGGTATGAAGTGGTGAGTTGCCGGGATTTATCCCGCAATTTATCGCGCAAGACGCGGTAAAAGCGGGTTTGCGGCAAAATTTGCGAGCTTTAAAAGGCTAAAGCGCTTTGGTTTAGTTTTTATACGCGCCCTAAATTTGCGCCTTTTGGCTAGTTTTGGTTTTGCCTTACGGCGCAAAATCGTAAATTTAGCGTTTGCGCGCGGCGTAAATCCGCGCTTTTGCCCTCTAGGTTTGCTAGTAAGCGTAAATTTGCCTACTTGCGGCGGGCAAAATCGGCGAAACAGCTAAATTTCGCGTAGGGCGCGAGCGGTAATTTCCTCGCCTAAACGCAAAACGCGCGGGACGGATTTTACGGCTCGGCGATTTTGCCGCTTAAAGCTAGTTTTGCTCTTGCAGCTTAAAACTCTGAAACCGCGATAAAATTGCGGTTCGCGCTCTTTTTGGCGTGCTTAAAAACGCTATTTTTTATCGCTGCTTAAACGGTGCTAAATTTGCGATGATTTAGCCGTTAGGTCGCGTAAAATCGCCCTCAAAAGATACGAATTTATCGCGGCAAAGGGCTATGTTGTCGGCTCAGGTGAAAATTTATAAGCTAGATTCTACCCGCCGGTAGCTGCTACCCGACGAGAGTTTGCGCCGAGTCGTTTTTGCCTACACGTATCTGCTTTGATTTTTGTTTAAAAATAAGACTCAACTCGCCCGTAACGCAAAATTCGCAAACGGTTTACCTAAAAGCGTATTTTGCGTTTTTAAGCCTAAATTTAAGCATAAAATCGGCCGCTCGTCTTGATTTTACGGCAATTAGCCCTTTTATCCGAGATTTGCTCGCAAAGCGGCTTTTGCAAAGACAAGCGAAATTTAGCATTTTGGTAGCAAACCCCGAGCGACCTAGCATCTAGCGCGGCAAAAACGAGTATAATTTTCCGGTTTTAGCGGTTTTTTGATATAATCAAAACAAAAGTTAAATCAAAGGAGTAAAATGTACATCGTCCTAGGCATCATCGCCGTTCTCGCGCTCATCGTCATCTCGGTCTACAACTCGCTAGTCGGCAAGCGCAACCAGGTCTCAAACATTAGATCGGGCGTCGATACGCAACTAAAAAGGCGCTTTGACCTCATCCCAAACCTCGTCGCCACCGTCAAGCAGTACATCACGCACGAACGCGAGCTACTGGAAAACATCTCCGCGCTTAGAAGCGGCATCCAAAAGGCCGCGGGCGACGAGCAGAGATTTGCGCTAAACGGCGAGCTGTCAAACCTCATCTCAAAGCTCAACGTCGTCGTCGAGAACTATCCCGAGCTTAAAGCCAACGAAAACGTCATGCACCTGCAAAAGACGCTAAACGAGATCGAGGAGCAGATCTCCGCCGCGCGCCGCGCCTACAACGCCGCAGTGACTGATTATAACAACGCCGTGGAGATGTTTCCGTCAAATCTTGTCGCTAGCTGGGCGAGGTTTCATAAGGCGGCATTTTTCGAGGTACCGAAGGGCCAAGACGATCCGCACGACGTGCACGAGCTTTTTAACCGCTAAATTTACGCTCGCTTCGTCAAATTTAAAGTTAAATTTGAGTGATTTAACTGCGCTCTTGAAAATACAATCGGGCTTCGTCGGTTCGTCAAATTTGAGCGCAAAAGCGGCGCGGGCGGTAAATTTGAGCAGCAAATTTGATCCAAATTTAAGCGCCGACGCCCGCAAACGGCGAGCTTAAATTTAAACGGTTTAAGGCGCAAATTTAAAGACGAAAGCTCGTAAAATAGCCAAATTTGTAGAAAGAGCATTAAATAAAACAGGAGCAAAAATGGACGATTTGGTCTTGCTAGAGCTTGAGCGGCAAAAGGTTTTGCATTCGCTTTTTAGGCTAAAGCTTGCCTGCGTCTTCGTCGCCGCGACACTTGCTTGGCTGCTATATCTAGCCGCGCAAAACGCCGCACTTAGCGTGGGCGCGTTTGTGGTCTGCGGGGCTGCGATGTACTATTTTTTCGAGAGTATTTTCACCGATAGCTTTACGTTTAAATTTAAGCGAAAAGTCGTGAGGAGCATCGTGGAGGAGTGCGGTCTCACGTATTATCCGGGCGACTACGTAGAGAGCGATTATCTTTATATGATTTACGATTTTGACATCGACCAATACTCGGGTAACGACCTGATTTTCGGGCAGATAGAGGGCGTGCGGGTCAAATTTAGCGACGTAGAGGCGATAAGTATCAAAGAGGATCTGCACGGAAACAAGACGCACAGGATACTTTTTGCGGGGATTTTGTTCGTCGCGGATTTTCCTAAACGGCTAAAGGGCGTTACGCAAATTTGCAGCGGGATGGATGATTTTAAGGACTACTGCGGCAAGCGCGCGAGGATGGACGACGCGGAGTTTGAGCGGCTATTTCGCGTCTATACGACCGATCAGATCGAGGCTAGATACGCGCTCACGCCTAGCTTGATGGAAAATCTAAAACTGCTAAAAACGAGATTTCACCGCCCTATAAACATCGTGCTAGTAGGCGATAAAATCTGCATGGCGATCCGCACGGGACGCGATAACTTCGAACCCGATCTGCGCCGTCCGCTCGTGGGCAAAGGGGCGAATAGATTTTACAAAGACGAGATCGGCGGCTTTTTGCGTATCGTCGAGGAGCTGCGGCTAAACCGTAAAATTTGGCTGGATTAGGGACTTTGGCGTCAAATTTGACGGGTATAAAGCGCACCCTAAAAATCTAAACGAGCGGGCGAGTCGGAAATCATCGAGTGTGGCGGTAAAACGAAAAAGGAGAGTTGGTGAAGGGCGTAGCGATAAACGAAACGACGATAGTCGGCGACGACGGAAAGTACTATAAATTTAGCTTTGAGGACGTGCGCTCGGGGCAACCTAGCGGCGGCGAGCGAGTGGCGTTTCGGCCCGACGGGGCGTTTGCGCGGGATGTTTTTGTAGTCGTAGACGAGGGCGAAAAGCGCGCGGTAAAGGATACCAGAAGCGAGGAGACGAAGGCTGCGTTAAAAGAGAGCGCGGCGTTTGACCGAGCTAGGACGCTAGGTATCGCATCCGGTATCGTGCCGGCCGTGATCAAGATCTACGCGTACTTTATCGCGAGCTACTCGGGGCTAGCGCTACAGATCGCGGACAATCTCGCCGTCATAGCGGCCGCGCTGCTAACCTATGCGGCGCTAGGCGGAGTCGCCAGACTCGCTCACAGCGATGATCTACACGTAAACTACGGCAAGGCGATGATCGTGATGTTCGTCGCTCACGTCACGGCGACGCTGGCATCGTATATGGCGGACGCAGCTCATCCGCTAGCTAAGCTAGTCGCCATCATAGCGCTACTACTGCTGGGCTACGTCGCGTTCGTGTGGGGGAAGGTCTTTTTCGAGCTCGCAAGGCTAACTAGAAACGGGCTTTTTCGCGTCTACGTTTGTACGTTTTTTGCGGGAGAGCTGCTGTGGGCGAGCGGTGTTTTGGCGGTATTCGGTTTCTTTTTGCTCGTGGCTTCGTTTTTCATCTATATCGCGGCTTGGGTGAAAACGGACAAGGTCGGAGAGGCAAAGGACGCGGGGCTTTTTATTTATTAAATTTGACTCGGCTTGGGTTTTAAATTTACCCAAATTTGAGTGATTTGGTAGAGGCAAAGTCGGTAAACCGATCGCCAGTATCGACCGGTTTACTAAAAACTAAATTTGAGCTCAAGCGAGCCTAAATTTATTCTCCCGACTAGCCCGAGTCGCCGCTACCAGACGGATAAAGTCGGTATCGTCAAAACTCAGGCAGCCGCGCACTAGCTACTGCAGCCTCTCTAGCGCCCTTTTGGCGTATTCGTTACCTTGGGCCGCTCCGCGTTTGTAGAACTCTATGGCTTTATTCATATCCCTTGCGACGCCGTAGCTGTTCTCGTAGCATATAGCTAGATCGGTTAGGGCTTGCGGATCGTCATCGGCAACTGCTTTTTGGATGTAGACGAGCGCTTTTTTATAGTCTTTTTTAAAGTGTATTCCGTTTAGATACATATTTCCTAGCATTGCGTCCGCGCCCGTGTCGCCTAGTTTGCTCGCCTTTTCAAGGGTCTGCGCGGCTAGTTTATAGTCCGTCATGCGGTAGTAGATCCGCGCCATATTCGAGTGAGCGAGCGAATCGTTTAGCCCCATGGCTTTTTTGTACCACTTTACGCCTTCGCCGATATTAGACATCCTCACCTCGTATAGGTAGCCTACGAGCGCGAGCGCTCTGGCGTCGCCGCTATCGGCTCTGGGTTTGATAAAGGCCAGTGCTTCTTTATATTTTCCGTTATCGTCTAACGCTATAAATTTATTGTAATCCTCGTTAGAGAGCCCAAACGCCGCAGTGATCGCAAATGCGCATAATGTTATTACCGTCTTTTTCATCTTAGTTCTCCAGTACTAGCAGGTCTTTAAATTTATGCTTGACGCTCCTTATCGCGTCGCCGTCCTCGGTGTAGTCCGTGATATAGCCGTCTTTGTCGGTAGTAAAGTAAACAAAGCCGTAGGTACTGTAGTTGACGCCTACCACGCTGCAACCCCAGAAGTTGCACGATCTATTAACCGATAGCACTTCGCGCGGTTCGTGCTGCATATAAAATTTGTTTGAGAGCATACCTATCTCGATGTGCGACCAGCCGCCGGAGTACTTTTCCATATCTAGGATATGGCGGCCTTTTAGCTGGGATAGCTCTTTGTTTTCTAAGAATATATTAGAGGGGCCGATGCCGTACGTAGTGCATCCGCCTAGCAGGAAGGCGCATAAAAGCGGCAGGAAAATTTTTCGCATTTTTGATCTCCTTTGTGTTTTCTTGCGGCTGATTTTATCTAAAGGGGCAGCGCAAGTCAATATTTTGGGATCGTGGTTAAATTTGGGGCTAAATTTGATCTATGTTGCGTCAAATTTAGCTTCATTTTGGAGTAAGGCGGCGGTCAAATTTGCTTGCAGCTTTAACTACGCCGCTAAATTTAGCGTGAGGAGGGCAATCGCCGCCGTTAGCTAAACCGTTTAGTCCGCCAGCCCCTCTTGGCCGCATTTTGCAATGAGCGCGTCAAATTCATCTTTACTAAACGCACTTACGACGATATTTTTCGCGTCGATAAATTTGTACTTTTCTTTTGGCAAATTTTGGATGAAACTCTCATATTTCAGCGTCGCTAGGATCTCGTATTTTTCCTCATCGTCGCCCTCTCCGCCAAATATCGCGACTTTCCACCGCGCGACTTTCTCATCGCCTAGCATTTGCAAATTTTTATATTCCACGCTGGGTTCATACGGCAGCACGGTAACGACGTCTTGCGACAGGACGTAATCTCCGCTGATCTCGCCGTTATCGTTCCTGCGATAAAACATCTGATTTGCAAAATACGCGTCTAGGTTTTGGATATCGGTTACGAATTTGCCAAATTCGTCCGCTGGATCTTTTGCGCCGAGGATGCGAGCTATGATCTTTTGATCAAACGACACTTCGTTTCTTATGCCGTAAATAGTGCTGATTTGCGCCTCTTTTTGCAAATTTTGCTCTATCGCCTCCAGCCCCGCGCGTATGTCGTGCTCATAGTTAAAGCTTTCGATATTTTGCGCGCTAAATTTCTCCCCGTCCTCGCTCACGATTTCGCCGTCCATTTTTATGGCTAGGTTTTTTAGGTACTCTAGCGCGATTTTCCAGTCCGTGCGGGTGCTTGGCGTGCCGACGCGGACGTTGTAGGCGCCGTCTTCGTATCCGATCTCAAAGCCGCGCCCGCTAAGCCCGTCCGTGCCGGCAACGAGGCAGTCAAGCTCGTCTAGCTTCACGCCGTAAAAGCCCTCGGCGTCAAACTCCTCGTCATCCTCGTCCACGTTAAACTGCGATAAATTCGGCACCAACCTCAGCGACTCCTCTACGCTCATCACGGGCGCAAGCCCGACTAGAAACTTCTTTTTGTTTTTAACGAAAAAAGTTATACTCATTTTTGATCCTTTGGAGTTAAATTTGACTTTCGCGGCGTTTTGGCGGAGTCAAATTTGAGCGCAAATTTAACTAAATGCACCCAAATTTGGCTTACTCGTCCTTTTTCTCATCC
>CAURWB010000039.1:0-19626 GCA_963528245.1 uncultured Campylobacter sp.
GATGCAAACAGAGGCGATAAGATAAGCTTAGGTAGCGCAGGTGCGGCTACGTTACAAAAAATAGCTCTAAACGTAGACGGCAGAGCCGATCTAAAAACGGCTATAAACGATGCGTTAGGTAGTCTAAGCTCTACAGCGGCAAATACTATCTATGCGGTATACTACGGTAACGATACGTATCTAGTAAGAGACGCTAACAGCAATAAGGCGTTAGACGCTAACGATAACTTAGTTAAACTAGTGGGTATCTCAAATTTTGACTTATTAAACGCTAACTCGGTAACCGAGGGCGGAATAAACTATATCCAGATAACTAACGCGTAATCTTAAATGGAGCGGAGTTTTTCCGCTCCAAAATAATTGCCGTTTTTGGATCAAATTTTACATAAACGCAACAAGCTTCGACATGTAAAAGCCAAATAGGCCACAGCGGTAAAAAAACGACTGCATATTTCAGCGTGTCGGCGAAATTTACGCACTAATGATTTTCACTCAAAAAATCCCTTTTTCACGAGCTTGCTCTCTTTTACGCAAAACTCCCCTTTCGCGATCACACTATCTAGGTTTAGAGCTTCGTCAAATACGGCAAAATCAGCATCAAAGCCTACTTTTATCTCGCCCTTACCGTTTAAATTTAGATATTTTGCGACGTTTTTGCCCATCATGCTTAGCGCTTGCGGGATGGTTAGGATTTTATTTTTCACGCAGGCTTGCAAGACCTCTAAATTCGTCTCGCACGAAGCGCAGCCGTAGCCGACCAATGCGCCGTTTTCGTCAAATCTAGGCACGCTACCGTTGCCGTCGGAGCTCATCGTTAAGCGCTCTAAATTTAGCCCGTTAGCAAGCCCATACGCGATTGCTTCGTGAAGCGGCATAAACTGGCTTCCGCCGCTCGTGATGTCGATGTAGCCGCCCATTTTTTGAAATTTGATCGCCTCGTCAAAAAGCTCCTTCGTCCGCGCGCAGTGCGTCGGCGAAAAGTAATTAACCGGGAACGAATAATCCTTGATCACACTAAAAATCAGGTCGAATTTATCCGCAAGCCCGCCCATATGCATATGCAACACGCCGCCTTTTTTCGAGATCATCCCGCCGATGCGTATCTGCGTCAGGGTCTTAATTAGCTCCTGAGGGGTCGGGTAGCTGCCGCGATTATCGCTCATCGCGATCTTACAGCCGATGACCTTGTCGATGAGCACCAGATCGCGCGTGATGGAGCCCGTAAATGTAACGCTAGGCAGCGCGTAAGAGCCCGTGTGGATGAAGGTCGAGATGCCCTCGTATTCGAGCGCTTTGGCCTTTGAGTAGAGGTTTTCCAGGCTCCTCGTGCACCCGTCCGTGCCTAGCGTGCCCACCACCGTCGTCGTTCCGTAGCGGATGATCCCAGATAGCGTTATTTCGGGCGTTCTAGAGTGATAGCCCGCCTCGCCGCCGCCGCCCGTGATGTGCACATGCTGATCTATGAGACCGGGCGCTAAAATTTTGCCCTCTAGGTCATAAACCTCAAGCCCCTCAACTCGAAAATCAAGCCCCTTAGAAACGGCTAAAATTTTACCTCCGCCGAGCAAAACGTCGCTCCTGCCGATGTGCTCTGGCGCGTATAGATCGGCATTTTTAAGTAACAGCATATTTTCTCCTTTGCTTTGGATTTTTATAAATTTTACGTTTTTTTGGCTTTCTTGACTGTGATGTCGCGTCGTCATTTTACATCAAATTTGATAAAAACCGGATATTTCTGTTTTAGCCGGAGAAACGGTGTTTTGAGTGATGCTTGGTTTTATTTTATTGTAGATTAGCCGGGAGGAGTCAAATTTAGCAAACTAACCGCTTAGCTGCACGCTTTCTTCTATCTTCATTAGTCCCGTAAATACGCGCTCTACGGCCCCTTTTTGCTCGTCCGAGATTTCGATCTTTTTCTCACTTAAAAGCAAATTTACGAGATCTTCGTTTTGCAGCGTCTGGACGTCAAATTTTCTCGCGTTTGCGGCGATGTTTGCCGCGAGAGGATTTTTTGATTTAAAATTTTCGTATGGCATTTTTCTCGATTTTTAGTAAAATTTTGGCTCAAATTTAAACTCGGCGTGCGCCCCACAAAACAAGAACGCGCAACCGAGTTAAATTTAAGGCTCCAGCCCCGGCTTAACGCTTTAAAATTTTAGCGTTTTCGCAGCCGACCTCTAGCCCCATCTTGCACGCTTTTTCGTAAAATTTAACCGCAGCTTTGACGTCCGCGTTTACGCCCATGCCGCGCTCGCTCATGTATCCAGCTTCGTTGCAGCCTTTGGCTAGGCCCAGCTCGCATGCGTTTTTATAGAGCTCGTACGCTCGCGCTTCGTCTTTTAGCGCGCCGACGCCCGTCTGATGAGCGTATGCTAATGCGTAGCAGCCCAGCTTGTCGCCCATTTTGCACGCTCGCTCGTAAAATCTAGCCGCCGTCCCGGACTGCTTCGCCGCGACCTTGCCGCTAGCGATCATCGCGCCCATATCGTAGCATGCCCGCGCGTGTCCGCCTTCGCACGCTAGATTAAACAGTCTCGCCGCCTCGCTAAAATCCGAGACTCGGTACATCGCTAATGCGTCTTCAAACTGCTTATTTGCCGAATTTGCAGGCGCGCTCGAAGGCACGCTAGTCATCTCGTTTGAGGATCTTGTTTGCGCCGCAAAAAGCATGCTCGCGGCAACAATCAAACAAACTAAAATTTTTCTCATTTGGGCTCCTTTTTATGAGGTATCAGTTTAAATTTTAGCCCTTTTTGATAAACATAAATAAAATTTTAACTAAACTCGTCTGGCTGCACGCTCGTCGGCGCCCAAATTTAGGCTCCAAACGGCTAAATTTGATCCTATTTCGGCAAGATTTTATTCATCGCAAAGCCGCAAAATCGCCCCGTGACGCCATCTCTGCGATATGAAAACAACTCTTGCATTTCAAACGTACAGCGCGGATCAAACTCCGCTCGCCCTACGCCAAGCGCGGCAAATTCGTCCCGCAAGGCCGTCTCCATGTCAAATTTGCCATCTTTTTTATAGCGGTTAAACTCGCCAAGATCAAGCTCTCCCACCTCGTAGTTTCGCGCCTTGATATTTGCGCCGACGAATACGCGCAGATCGCTCGCCTCGCAGCCAAACTCGCTTTTCATCAGACTGAGTGCATTCGTGCAAATTTTACCCGTTACGCCCGCTCTGCCCGCATGCACGACGGCAACCACGCCCCGCCTCTCGTCCGCGATCAAAACGGGCGAACAGTCGGCGACCAAAATGCAAAGCGTAACGCCTCTAAGCGCCGTTATCACGCCGTCGCAAGACGGCAGCTCATCCCCTAAATCTCGCAAAATTTCCACGCGATTTGAGTGAATTTGACGCATAAATTTTAGATTGCGAGACGTAATACCAAGCGCAGCGGCTAAAATTTCGCGATTTTTAGCTACGTTTGCGGGCAGGTCGCCGACGTGATCACCCAAATTTAGCCCCTCGTACGCGCCTTTGCTCACGCCGCCAAACCGCGTCGTAAAGCCAAGCTTCAAGCGCTCGCTTTCAAAAACTACGTCTAAAATTTCCCGCTTCATTTTCGCTAAATTTAACCCATCAGGCCTAATAAAGACTCGCGATATGCTGCGACTCGTCCCAGCTGATCTCGCTTTTTCCGTCATTTTTGGCACCGCGGCCAAACTCCAGCTGCCTAGCTACGTAGCGCGCGAGCAGGTCGCTCTCCACGTTTACGCGGCGTCCCGGCTCAAACTCACCAAACAAGCTCTCGCGAAACGTGATCGGGATGATCGTGAGGCGCACGCCTGCGGGCAAAACTTCGTTGATCGTGAGGCTCACGCCCTCGACCGCGATGCTGCCTTTGTTCGCCATCAAAGGCATGACGCCAGAGGGCAAATTTATATAAAAATCGACCCCGTTTTCGCGCCGCTCGATACGCGCGACCTCGCCGATAGCGTCTACGTGGCCTTGTAGTAGGTGCCCGTCCACGCGGTCAGCTAACCGCATCGCTGGCTCAATATGCACGCGTCCGCGCAGATTTTCCGTCGCGATGTGCGCTCTAGTCTCGGCGCTAAGCTCCACGCTAAAGCCGTCTGCGTGCAGCTGCGTCACGCTAAGACAAGCGCCGTTTACCGCGACGCTATCGCCTAAATTAGGGCGGTATGCGGCTTTTAGTCGCAGGGTATTTTGCGAATAACTCGCAACCTGCGCGATCTCTCTAATCAGTCCGTTAAACATTTTTCGTCCTTAATTTTTAAGCTATTTTATAAAATTTAGCCTCAGAACAGGCTAAATTTGGCAGTCAAATTTTAACCGCTAACTTTTTACCGCGGCGTAAATATGAAAAACTAGCATGATGATCGCGCCCAGTCTCGGTAAATTTAATACACTTTAAAAATATTTAAGATAAAATAATCATCAAATAATAATCATAAGAAACGATAAACTTGAAAAAATCACGACTAGGCCTACTCGAGACCGATATTTTAGACGTTTTGGATCAAAACGAGCTTGCTAAATTTAACCGCGAGTTTCTGGCCAAAGGCGCTACGATCTACGCCGAATCCATCAAAGTCGTGATACTTAAAAGCGGCTCGGGCAAGCTCTCGTTTTTCGAGGACGGCGAGGAGTTTATCGTCTATCATCTGCAAAAAGACAACATCTCGATCGTAGACGACGTGTGCGTGCTGGAGATCCTGGAGGACAGCGAGATCTACTCGATCGACGCGAGCGATATGGGCGAGCTGCTAAAAAACGAGAGATTTGCCAAAGCATACGCCGACACGCTCGTAAATATCTCCTTGCTGCAGCGCCAAATCATAAAATCGATACTTTTTGAAAGCGCAAAGGGGCGCATAGCAAACTTCCTAGTCGAGCTCGCCGCCGAGCAAAATTTGACGCAAAACGGCTATCACTACGTCTTTTTACCGTTTTCGCTAAAGGTGCTCTCAAGCTTCGTCGGACTCAAACGCCAAAGCGCAAGCACGGCATTTAACGAACTAATCAAAGACGACATCATCAGACGCATAACGCCGCATGAGTTTTTGATAGTGGATTATGAAAAACTGCAAAGCTATACGAACTGAAATTTAAATTTACAAGCCAAGACCCGCACAGCAAAACGCAATTTGAGTTTTTAAATTTAATGTAGTTAAATTTGTAAATTTAGTAAGCTATGTGATAAATATTCAAGACAGGATAGGCGTAGTTTAACTTTAAAATTTTAACCCGTGAGGGAGCGGACTCGTCGTCCGTAACCGAAACGGGTTTAAAATTTTAAAGCTTGAAATCCGTTCATTTATGGGGAATTACTTCTTTTTCATGTCAAATTTATTCGCCATAAATCCAACCAATCCCACAAAGAAAAGACCGCCGCAGATATTACCCAGCGTAACCGGAACTAGGTTTTTAACGATGAAATTTCCCCAGTTTAGCACATCTAGCTTATCGGCCGTAGTGTGGAGCAACGCTGCTGCTGCATTTACGTCGCCGCCGCTTGCTGCGATGTAGTGAGCTTTAGAGATGATGGCTTCGGTGATGATGAACATATTTGCCACGCAGTGCTCCATAGAACATGCGACAAATGCGCCGATCATCCACATGATGGCAAAGAACTTACCCGCAAGGTTGCTCTCGCTGGTCGCAGTCCAGATAGACATACAAACAAACACGTTACAAAAGATACCGCGGATAAACAGCTCGTGAAACGGCGCAGTGATCTTGCCGATACCTGCCGGTACGAAGTGTTGCAAGATGTAGCCGTCGTATTTTAGCGGTAAGCCCGAGTAGTAGTACATATACGCAATTAGCGCGCCGCCGACGAAGTTAAAAAACCAAACGATCGCCCAGTAGCTAAAGGTTTTGCCTAAATTTAGCTTGCCTTCATACGCGCTAACGCCGCTTAAAACCGAGCTCGTAAATAGATGCCCGCCGTAGAAAACGACCATCATGAGACCGCAGCTAAATGTGATGCCGCCGATAAAATTTGCAAGACCGATAGACTGCTTTTCAGCCATGCCCACGGTCGAGTGCGCCCAAAAAATATCGCCCATCGCGATCGCCGCGCCCGCCATGATGGCTAGAAAAATAATGCTTACTAACGGAGTATGCGCCTTGTGCTCCATCGAATTTGACACCGCTTGCGCGGTTTCTGCAGGATTTAACATGTCCTTCTCCTATTTTAAATTTTTATCTATCTCCAAAATGCGCTCGTAAGCTTTTTGCGCGCTTTTTTTTGCGTTTTCGCTTAAGCCCTCTTTAAAATCAAGCACGTTTTCAAGCAAAACGCTAATGCCTAAAAACAGCGTCTTTGGACAAATTTTACGCAGGTAGCTTAAAAGTACGGGTGTGGGTAGGTTGTGCGTCGAGTAGATATAGTCGCGCTCGTTACTAAGATCGAAAAACTCGATCGTGCCGTCTTTAAACCCACTCATCGCGTCCACCACTACGATGATGTCTGGCTCAAATTCTCTAAGCGCGCCAAACTCGTTTTCAGGCACGTCCTGTCCGTAAAATACCCGCCAATCTTTCAAATTT
The DNA here is from genome assembly GCA_963528245.1 of uncultured Campylobacter sp. Taxonomy (GTDB): domain Bacteria; phylum Campylobacterota; class Campylobacteria; order Campylobacterales; family Campylobacteraceae; genus Campylobacter_A. The sequence goes on from CAURWB010000039.1 coordinate 6,523, forward strand.
GCCTCAACGATTCGCCCGGTTTCGTTGCCTACGTCGTCGTCGCCGCGCATGGAATTGCCGATGCAAAGAAGCGCCTTTTTCATCCTAAAAGCCCTCCGTGCGCTAAATTTAACCCGTAAGCGTTTGCCGAATTTGAGCTAAATTTCATCAAAAATCCTTCCTAAGCACCAGATATCCCTCGCGTAAATTTTCAAGCTCTTTTTTTAGCTCGCATTCGCAAAGCTCGGGAATGAGCCTTGCCGCATGCTCCCTAAATATCTCCACTTCAAAATACTTACTTAAATTTCCCAGCTTAAATTTGACGTATTCGCCGCCGCTAGCGACGATACGCTCAAACTCCTCGTCGGGTATTTCGAGCGATTTTTCGCTAAAGTCCACCGTCCCCACGCCGTGTCCGACGCAGACGGAAAATAGCTTGATATCTTTTAGCTCTTTTGGCATCTTTTCGTTTTCGTCCATGTGGCGGCGGGCGAGTTTATAGACTCTTATCATCGTTTATCCCAAATTTCTTTTTTGACGTCGATGGCGTTTTGCGTATCGCGTTTTGCTTTGGCGTATTTTAGATAGACGTCGTTGTAAAGCAGCCCCATACACTCGGCGTATCTAGGGTCTTCTTCTTTATGGATAGCTTCTAGCATTACTTTTTTAGTAGCCGCTACGTCGTGGATATCAGGAGAAGTTTTGGCCGCGTCCATATATTTAGCAAACAGCGTCCTGCCGAAGATATAGCTCATTAGTCTCTTTGCCTCGGCTTCCAAATCGCGCTCGAAAAGTATGTCGCCCATGATGGACTCTTTAACGGCCGGAACTTTACAGTCATCCTGCTCAAAGCTTCTTTTTTGCAGCTTTTGATCTATGATACCAAGAGCCATGCCAAGGCCGTAGATGACGCTAGCCGGATGCGGAGGACAGCCCGGGATATAGACGTCTACGGGGATGATCTTATCTATACCGCCCCAAACGCTATATGCGTCGTAAAATATACCGCCCGTACTACCGCATGCACCAAATGCAACAACGATCTTTGGATCTGGAGCCGCTTCGTAAGCGCGAAGTAGCGGATAGTACATCTGGCGCGTAACCGGACCCGTGCAGAGCAAAATGTCTGCGTGGCGAGGGTTGGCTACTAGCTTAAAGCCAAAGCGCTCCGGATCCCACATCGGCGTGATAGCGGCGAAAATTTCTATCTCGCAGCCGTTGCAGCTGCCGCAGTCGATGCGGTAGACGCTAAAGCTTCGTTTGATATTTTTTAGATGTTCTAACTTTGCGGTTAGGTCGTTTGCCGTTTTTATATTTTCGGGAACTTGATAAAGGCTCATTTTATCCCCTCCTCTACGTCTTTAGTTATGCGCTCTACGGCTTGGGCTTTTTTGCACTCCGGGCAGATATATAGATAGTCTTTAGCCTCTTCTAGTCTGCCCGGGAGCAAATTTGCCGTGCTAAGCTTTGAAAAAGTATAGTTGATGAGGCGAACCGGCGTATACGGCTTGCCGCAGCATTTGCACTTTTGCATCTCTAGCTCGCCGCGCTGTATTAGCGCGCTTTTGTCAAATTTAACCGCAAGCTCGAAACCCTGGCTTAGGCGCACGCCGCCGGTTGGACAAACCTCGTCGCAGCGTCCGCAAAATATGCATCGTCCGCAGTCAAACTGCCACACGAGCTTGTCTTGCTTTTCGTTCATCTTTAGCTCTATGGCGTTGCTAGGGCATGCTACGCCGCACGCCGCGCAACCTATGCAAAGCTCGTAGGTGTAAAACGGCTGCCCGCGGAAATTTTCGGGTACCTTATAAGGCTCAAACGGATAGGCATAGGTCGCCTTTCCGTATTTTTCGGTTACGTCAAATAACTTCATCATCTTAAATCCTTTTTGCTAATTTTGCCCGTTTGGCAAAATTTCTTAAGGTCTTTTTCGGTTAAAATTTTGCTCTTTTTGGTATTTACGTCCACTACGGTAACGCGGTCGGTGCAGGAGTAGCACGGATCTAGCGAGCAAACGATAAGCGCCGCGTCTGAAATGTTATTTCCGCGGAACTGATAGCGAAGGCTAGGCCAGTTGTTATAAGTAGCCGCGCGGCATCTCCAGCGGAAAACCTTTTGCGCGCTGCCTTGCATGATCCAGTGTACGTTTTCGCCGCGAGGAGCTTCTACGTGTCCGAGGGCGAAATTTTCAGGCTTTATCATCGTTTTTGGGTCGATTGATATCGGCGTTTGAGGCATTAGCTCCAAACACTGCCTGATGATATGTATGGACTCTTTTAGCTCGTTATATCTCACGACTTCGCGGCTAAATACGTCTCCGCCGTGCTCTACGTAGACTTTAAATTCGATATTTTTAAAGAAATCGTAAGGGTGGTCGTAGCGGTTGTCGCGCTTAAAGCCCGAACCTCTCATATTTGGACCAACCGGGCTAAAGTCGCGAGCGACTTGTTTATCAAGTACGCCTACGCCCTTCCAGCGTCCTAGTTGGCGTTTATCCTCCATTACGGCGTCCCAAATTTCCGTAATTTGAACGTCGAGTTTGTTTATGATCGCAAGGCCTTGCCTAATTTCATTGTCGGTCATATCGCGTCGAAGTCCGCCCATGATGACGTTACCGTAGGTTTTGCGGCCGCCGGTTACGAGTTGGGCTAGCTCCATAGAGTACTCGCGCACCCTAAAGATATGCATGAAGGCGTTATAGTTACCCGTTACCTCGCAGGCTAGACCGATATTTAAAAGGTGGCTGTGAAGGCGCTCGATCTCAAGGCAAATCACGCGGATAGCTTGCGCTCTTAGCGGGATTTCTAGCTTTATAGCCCTTTCTGCCGCTTCGATACACGCAATCGCGTGAGCGTAACCGCAAATTCCGCAGACGCGCTCTGCAAGGTAACCCATCTGATCGTAGTTCATACGGTTTTCGGCTAGCTTTTCCATACCGCGATGCTGATAAAATAGACGGTAGTCCGCGTCTATGATCTCATCGCCGTCGCAAAATAACCTAAAGTGTCCAGGCTCGTCAGATGTAACGTGTAAAGGTCCAAGCGGTACGTCAACTACTGCATCGCCGCTAGGAAATAAAAACTCGGCGTCAGGCTCATCTTGATGAGCGACCGGATCTGGTCTATAGCGGTAGTCCATCGCGTCTTTTCTAAGCGGATGAAGGCCGTCTGGCCAATCGTCGGCTAAAACTAGGCGGCGTTTATCAGGCAAGCCCTCGGCAACTAGGCCAAACATATCAAATGCCTCTCTCTCGTACCACACGCAAGCAGGAACTAGCGGAGTAACGGACGGAAACGTCGGATCGACGCCGGGGATTAGCGTTTTAACGGTGATAAAGCACTTATCCTCTGCGGCAAAATCATCCGCCTCGGTCATCTTGCTGCCTTCCATAGATATCGCGTAGTAAAGCGCAAAACAGCCGTTTATTGTTCTCTCGTCGTTTGGTATCATCGTGCTTAAAAAGCCGCCGATATCGTAGTAAAGGGTCTTAACCGCAAGCGGAAGGTCGTTTCTATCGACTAGAACCGTGATTTGGTCGTCGGCTTGGCGTGTTACTTCTAAAACCTTTACCTTCGTTTTTAAAATTTCTACAAATTTATCGCCTCTCATCTTCAAACTCCCATCATTATTTTGACGCCCTCATTGACTAGAGCGTAAAAGTTTTCTACGTGCCAAACGCCAAATATTATGATTAGCGCGCAAAGCAGGATAAGCGGTAAATTTTCTACTATGCTCATCTCTTTATTATGAACGACCGCAGCTTTAGGCTCGCCAAAACTTGCCATGTTAAAGTGCGAGAAGTCCGCGATAAAGATGATCGCAAGAGCTATCGCAAATAGCGCAACGCTAAAATATTGACCGCTGTTTATAGCGCCAACGAATACGTTATATTCGCTGACGAATATCGCAAACGCAGGGACGCCTACTAGCGAACAAACCGCAGCGCCGAACATCACAGTGGTTATCGGTGCAATCTTTACCATGCCGCCCATTTTAGTCATATCTTTGTGACCGTAAATTCTAGCGATGTTGCCGGTTGAGCAAAACGCAAGAGCTTTTGTAAAGCTGTGAGCTAGGCAGTGGAAAATCGCCGCAAATAGCCCCAAAGGTCCGCCAACGCCCAATGCAAAGGCGATAACGCCCATATGCACGATAGAGTGGTAGGCAAACATTCTCTTTACGTCGTGTTGTCTAATCAGGAATATACCGCCGACGAACAACGTAATAAGGCCTGAGATCACCATCACGCTTTGAACGAACTCCATGCCCGTAGCTTGAGCAGCGATAGCGTAATATCTAAATAAAGCTAGCATCGCACACTTTAGCAAAACGCCTGAAAGTAGAGCCGAAATCGGCGCAGGGCCTTGAGCGTGGACGTCCGGAAGCCATGTATGCGTAGGAGCAAGGCCGGCTTTCGTACCAAAACCGATAAGCGCAAAGACAAAGATTAGCTTTGCGACGTCAGGGCTTAAATTTTTAGCGTTTGCCATTATACCGGTCCATAGCATCGCAGCCTCGCCGTCTTTTATCTCCGCAAAGGTCGCAGAGTAAAGAAGCACGGTCGCATAAAGAGCGAACGCTAGGCCGATAGAGCAAAGGACTATGTATTTATAGCCGCTCTCGGTTGATTTTTGGTCTTTTAGGATCGCAACTAGGAACACTGATGAAAGCGTAGTAGCCTCGATCGCAGCCCACATAAACGCGACGTTGTTACAGATGACGCTTAGAGTCATCGTAAAGATAAACACGTGGCTAAGCGCGTAGTATTTTCTAAGCGAGTCTAAATTTATATGGCCCTCTTCGAGCTCCCATTTCATATAGTGAGTCGCGTACAAATTTACCAAAAATCCGGTAACCGCGATAAGCACCAAAAACACGCAGCCAAGGCCATCTAGGAACAAAAATTTATCGTGCGCGTAAAAAGTACCGCTCGATAAAACCTTGCTTACGTTAAATAGCAACGCCAAAGACGTAACCGCGCTAACCGCAACGTGAAGCAAACTCAAAGTCGCGTAATTTTTCGGAGAGAAAAATAGCAATATCGCTCCAAGAAGCGGTAAAATTAATATCAAAGTTAAACTATCCATCTCTATCCCCTTAAATTCGTAGCCTTAGACGTGTCAAGGCTGCCGTATGCTTTATAAAATCTGATAGCTAGAACGCTCATGATGATAACGGCGAAAATCGCGTCCGTTAAGATGCCAAGCTCTACAAGCTCGTTTGAGTTGTAAGCCATGAGTGCTAGGCTTAGATGTATGCCGTTTTCAAAAAGGCAGTAGGCTAAAATTTGCTTGATAAAAGAGTTTCTAAGCATAAAGCCAAAAACTCCCATCATAAACACGCAAACCGCGGCTAGTAGCATTATCTTTTCTTTAATAAGCGAAAACTCCAAAAATATCGGATTAATACTCATCGCCAAAGCCAAACTAAAACCCATCGCTATAACGGGGCTCACAAAAAAGCCGCCTACGGGCTCGTCTTCGTGTACGACGCCAAGATTTTTAATAAGCCAAAGCAAGATCGCAGGCACGAATAAAACCTTCGTAAAAAACGCCACGACCGCCCACGTGGATAGTTGCTCGGCGTTAAATTTAGACGACAACGCAAAAAATATCCCGACTAATAGCAGCGTCTGAACTCCATAAACTATGACGGATAGTTTTAGGCTTCTTAGCCCAAAAACCGCCAAAGACGTTACCATCATACAGATAGCCAAAGTATCTAAAATATTCATCTCACACCCCCACGACGTAAAGCGTCAAAGCCACGAAAGATATGGCTAGAGCGGCTACCGCGTTTTTACGCAAGGACGAAGTCATCTGGAACCTAGGTCCGAAGTTATCTATAAACACGGCCGCTACGTAAAACACTCCCGTTTTTAAGACGAAAATTATCACCGCTAAAAACGGATTGCTAAAATTCCACGGCTCGAAAATCGAAAGAAAAAGCCCGATCATCGCAAATTGTTTTAAGATAAGCGAAGCTTGAACTAGGCCTAGGTCAGAGCCGGCGTATTCGCCTAGCAAGCCTTCTTGCAACTCTTGCTCGGCTTCTGCGAGGTCAAAAGGCTTTCTACCGGTTTCAACGTATATGCACCACAAAAACGCGATCGAAGCAACCGCAAAGCTTGGGATCTGATATCCGATCTGTCCGCTTTTTACCATTGATTGGATTTCTACTAAATTTGACGTTCCGGCTGCAAGCATAACGACGATTAGGCACATTATCATCACCGGCTCTACGTAAACGGCTAGCATCTGCTCGCGTCCGCCGCCGGTAGCCGCAAACGGGTTGCCGCTATCCATAGACGCAGCGCCGAAAACAAAGCGAAGTAGCGCGCCTAGGTAAAGAATCACGAAAATATCGGAGTATGCTCCAAAAATCGTGCTTTTACTATAAGTAATAGGAATAGCCGCTAGTATCGCCGCCGAAGTAGCAAACAAGAAAAACGGAGCCTGCCTAAATACCCAGTGAGAGCAAGCAGGCACGGTTCTACCGCGTCTAAATAGCTTTATGATGTCGCGATACGTCTGGAAGAAATCGCTACCTTGTTTTGATTGTAGTTTGGCTCTTAGTTTTCTGGCCATACCGTCAAACAAGGGCGCAACCAAGACGATGACGACTACTTGAAATATCATCAAAAGTATAGTCTGTAAAATTTCCATCTCACGCCCCCTATATCAAGAAGTAGCTAACCGCTAGTATCGCGCAAAGATATATGAGGATATATAGCGCGTAAACGTTGGTGTAGCCGCTTTGCATTATGCCTATTTTATCGGCGACCTTTTCGGTAAATTTAATCACCGGCTCGTAAAATAGCCCCCACCAGATATCTTTTGGATGGTTGTGATACTCGACCGGGTTAAAATAGCCTTTAGTCACGACTTTTCTCTCGCCTTTAAACAGCCAGTTCATTATGCGCCTTAGATCGCCCGTAAAAGGACCGCCCGTCATTTGCATGCGAGAGCTGTACTTAAATCCGCAAGCCCAAGGATCAGTCTCGCGAGGTTTCTCGCGGTTTGCTTTCATCACGGCTAAGATTGCAAAAGGCAAAACCATAGTAGAACACAAGATAATGGCTATAAGCGGAGTAGAAACGATGCTGCCTAAATTTGAGGTCAAATTTATACCGTGGCTAGCTACGTAACCGCCTGCGCCGCCTATGGAATTTACGGCCGTTTGGATGTAGCCGACGACCACGTTAGCTCCTATACCAAAGCCTACGCAGCCGATCATTAGCACGATCATGCCAAGCACCATAAATATCGGGCTTTCTTTTGCGTTTTCCCAAATTTTCTGATCTCTTGGAGTTCCGGCAAAGATTACGGCATAAAGCTTAAGGTGCATGCCGACTAACACGCCAGTTAGCGCTAAAGCAACGACTGAAAGCGTAAAGGCGTATCTAGTAAAGATGCCCTGCTCTAACGCGCCTTGAAGCATACCTTGATAGGTAAACCACTCTGATACGAAGCCGTTAACAGGAGGAAGCGCTGCGATACCCATGATACCGATAAACATGCCAACAGACGTCCAAGGCATCTTTTTAGCTAGGCCGCCTAGCACGTCCATATCGCGAGTGTGCGTAGCGTGCAAAACCGAACCCGCGCAAAGAAACAAAAGTCCCTTAAATATCGCGTGGTTAACCACGTGATAGCATCCGGCTAAAAATCCGATCGCGGCAAGCGTCATATTTCCGGCGGCCAGACCGTACAAACCGGTGCCAAGACCGAGCAAGATGATGCCGATGTTTTCGACAGAGTGATAGGCAAGAAGCGCTTTATAGTCGTGCTGGCAAAGAGCGTAAAGAACGCCAAAAAGCGAGCTAGCGGCACCCAAAATCAAAACCGTCAAGCCAAAGTAAATGCTTAAAGGCAAGAAAAGCGTAAATTTAACTAGAGTAAATAGCGCAACCTTTATCATTACGCCGCTCATTAAAGCAGAGACGTTTGAAGGAGCGGCCGGGTGAGCCATCGGTAGCCATACGTGAAACGGCCACATACCCGCCTTGCTGCCAAAACCGACCAAAAATAGTATAAACACGACGACGCTAGCCGCAGTCGGCATATTTAGGTGGGCAAATTTGCTAAATTCGGCGCTGCCGGCGTAGTGAGCCATTATTAGCAGTCCGCACGTGATACAAAACGCACCGACCTGAGCGATACCAAGATACACCATCACCGCTTTTAGCGTACCTTTGCCGTCGTTTACGAGGATGAGGAAAGACGAAACGAGCGTCATAAGCTCCCACAAAACGACGAAGCAAAATACGTTATTTGCGCTGATGACTAGAAGCATCGAAAGGATGAAAAGGTTAAACAAACAGGCGAAAACGCCGACGTTTGCTTTTTTGATGTATTCCTCCGCGTAGCTCATGCCGTAGACGCTGCTGGCAAAGCCGATAAAGACGACTACGAAGCTAAAGAAATTTCCAAGCGGAGTTAGCTCAAATTTAGGCGCGTATAAAAAGTCTCCGCCTAAAGCGAAGCCCTGCGTAACGCCCATGTTGGCCACGAAGTAGCAAAGCGCGTAAAAACAGCTAACCGCGCTTAATCCAAAGCCGATTTTGACGGCTGATTTTTGCGCGCCGTAGAGCAGGATGCTAACGGCGGCACTAACTAAGAAAAGTAGATAAACGCCTACCATCTCGCACCCCCTTGTGCGCCGCTATTTTCGTCGTTCATAGCGCGCGAATTTGACGCCGCTTGCTCTCTTGCTTGCTCGCTAGGAGTTTTGTCAAGCTCCTTGATAACGATGACGTCGCCCTCGCCGTCCACGTCCTGAGCGCCGATATCGGCTAAAACGTGAGGCTCTTTTAAATTTCCGCTTCCGCGTAAAATTTTATTTACGAAATCCTGCGCCGCCTCCTGCTCGATCCTGTTGCCAAGCTTGTGCTGGCTGCGTAGCGGATCGACCATGATTATCGCGCTGGTCGGACAAACCTCGACGCATGCAGGGCCGTTTTCGCGCCCGAAACACATATCGCATTTGATTGCGGTGTTTTTCGCGCCCGCTTGGCTCTCGATCTCGAGGTAGTACTTCGGCTCTACCGCGTAGTTAACGGACGGCATGAGCTCCGCGCTCGAGCTTATCGCGCCGTAAGGGCAAGCGATCGTGCAGAGTTTGCAGCCTATACAAATCTCTTCGTGAAGCTCGATGCAGTTATCGTCAAACCTGAGTGCCCCGGTAGGACATACGTTCGCGCAAGGACCGTCATCGCACTGGCGACACTGCGTCGGCATGACGCCTTTTGCTTGACGTAGCACTGTTAGTCTAGCTTTTGAAAGCTTACCGCGCTCGTAAGCGCTACGAAAACAGGCCGCCATGCAAGTAGCGCAACCGATACAACGTTTGTAATCGGCGATCACAAATTTATGTTGTTTCATAAATTCTCCTTTCTACTTGTTTTACGATTCTTGATTTCTCTTAAATCTTGAGCTAATTGTATTACTTTTAGAAATTTATTTCCGTCATTTGGCTGACGAATTTTGTATTTTTTAGATTAATTTTTATGAATTATTTATTTTTAAGCTTATCTTTAAATTTGCGGTAAAATAGGTACCCTTTTAAACTTATATGAAGATAAAAATATTACGCATAGACCATCTAATACACTAAAAAGAGTGTTTTAGTCCTATAATGCCTCAGAAAGCTTAAGCTAAAATTTAATCTCGACCTTTGAAAATTTGACGGAATACTTTTTGCTAGAACTCGCCGTTAGTAATACAAAAAGGATAAAAATGCAGATCAAAAACGGCGCTTCAAACGAGATTTTAAAGACCTTAGCAAACCGCGTAGCTCAAGGTCAAAAAGGCGATAAATTTTTAGGAGGCTCTACGCTCGCGGCGGCAAATTTGACGGATTTTGCCCAGATGCTAGATAAATTTAACGAAAATGCAAATTTAAGCGACGCGGCGGGTAAATTTAGCGGCGATAAATTTACGGGCGGTGAGGCCGGCTCGCTTTTACGAAATTTAGCCCGCGACGAAAACGAAGTGCAAATCTATGCCAAACTAGAACGCGAAGCCAAAGAAGCCGCGAAAATGTTTAAGAAATTTGATTTTATGCAGATGATGACGAAGCTAGAAATGGGCAACCTAAAAGAGGGCGAGCGAGCGGAAATCTTTGCCAAGATGAACAAAATCGCGAGGGAGATTTGAGTTTATTTTTATTTCGCGCACGGAGTTAAGTTTGTACATTTGGCGCGCTCTCGTAATTGAACTCAAAATTTTGCTAAAATTCGGGTAAATTTAGCGGGTAACGGGAGTAAAATTTGAATACGGCAAATAAACAAACCTCAAATTTAAACAGCGACTTTCAAAACTCAAATTTGGCAAATTCAGGCTCGGGCAAATTTGTGAGAGACTACGACAAAGAGCCGATAGTTATCAAAAACTACGAGGAAGCGTATCAGGTTTTATTAGTGATTGTGCCGCTTATAATCGGGCTATATGGCGCACTTATTTTAAATAGCAATTACGACTATGATGACAGTATAGGCGATACTCTTGGCTCATGCGCACTTATGCTTTTATTGATACTATTTTTTGTGTTATTGGAATTTATCGGCTATAAAAAAGAGCAACCCGTTTTAAAGATAAAAAATAGCAGTATAGAATTTTACGAAAAAGGCAAAAGAGTATTCGTATCAAAACGCGACGACTTAAGGAAGTTTATTTATAAACCATTTTTTTCCGGCAGTAATAGGCCTAGGAGTTGGATATATTTGCTTGCCATAACTCCCCCAGCTTTTTACTTTATTTACATTATGACGTTATCTTCGTATGTTACACATATTGCTCTTTGTATTGCGGTGTTTGGTCTTATCGGAAATTTCTTGACCAAGTTTTTATTCTGCCTTATCTTAGGCGGAAGGAATGCTAAATTTTCACCTTTTTTGGTTATTTGCATAGACGAGCCGCACAATAAACCCGGCAGTTTTTGGGGTGTGCCGCACAGTAATTATTTTACGATCACGATAGTCGATAAAGAGACGTATAGGGAAGTAAAAGGATACTTTTTATCCAAACACGGCGTAAATATCGATGAGATAGATAAAGTTTATTTTTAAAACGCGTGCTGTACGGAAGCTAAATTTTACTTTGCTCCGCGACATCCTTATAGGTCGGCCATACGTAGAGCGGCTAAATTTAATCCAAACAATGCACTCCAAAAGTCGCTCAAATTTAGCTGCAAAATTTATCGCCGTAAAGATCGCCGTTATGCGGGCTAAATTTATGCCCGAGCGCAAAAAAAATCAGAGTCGCATAAAGTAAAATTTGAGCCCAAACTACAAGCCTCACAAGCAAATTTGAACCCAGCAAATTAACCTCTTGTCAATACTAAATTTAATCTAAAATGCCACATTTTCTCGTAAATTTGCCGGCCCTACTTAAGCTTTGAATTTAAATCAAAAACTCGCCGTGTTATTAATGCCAAAACCGCAAGCAAAGCTGATAAATTTGCGCAAAATAAAGCTCCTTTTCCGCATCTACTTAAATTTATCGCTGCGCAAGGCCGACTCCGCCCAAAATCCTCAAAAAAAACAAATCTAAAAAGCTCGCGCCGTAAAAACAGCCGAATTTCACTTCAAATTTTGCTTCTCGCATGCCTTTTTTCAGGCCTTGTTATTGTATTCGATATTTTGCGTATCAAAGTCGTCTTTGCCGATCTTGCAGGTCTTGGCGTAGTATTTCGCCGCAGTGGCTAGCTCGCCCGCCTACTCGTAGTTCTCGGCTAGATTTACGCAACCGCCGAAGGCCCCGCTATCACAGGCTTTTTGTAAGAAATTTAGCCCCTTTTGCACGTCCTCGGCGATGCCCGCGCACTCGAGGTGCATCACGCCCAAATTTGAGCAGGCGAACTTCTCTCCGCCAGCGCATATCCTCGCTCTTTATGTCCTTGCCAAACACGAAAAACGATCTAAATCTATAAGGATAGCTACCGTCGTAGTCCACGATCTTGCCCGTATCGATGACGGTGTGCAGCTCGTCGAGAGATAGCAAGATCTCGTCGCGTCCCCAGCCCGTTTCAAATATAAAAATGTCCGACCCATGCTTTTTTCGGCCCTGTCGTCTCCGCTGCCTAGATAATAAACATTTAAATCCGCGGGCAAAAATTTAACCTCATCGTTGCCGCCCCCTAGGATAAACGCCGCATTTTCGGAGATCGGTTTTATGGTCTCGTTTTTGTCCTGCGCGACTATAAATATCTTGGCTCCGCGGCCGTAATCTCGCCCATTTTTGTCAGGTCGCAACCTCAGTAAGATCAAAATCCACGTCTTGCAGTCTATAAAAGGTCTGCATGATCCTAGGCTCGCCCAAAAACTGCACGATTTTTTTTGCGGGGAATAGCCCTTTTCCTGCCCGTTTTTGATAAACTCCAGCAAGTCTTGCGGTGAATTTATAGGTTCAAATTTAGCTTCCTTAGCCCTAGCCAATTCAAAAGCACCGATAAACGCCAAAACCAAAACGATGCAAAAAATAAGCTTTTTAATGATTTTTCCGATGGATTAAATTTGGAGAATTTTATAATTTGGAGGATTAAATTTGAATTTAAAAGAGGGGCGGAAGGTAAATTTTGAGCAACCGCAGCTCGCTGAGGCTACGGCAAAGAGAGTCAAATTTAAGGTAAATTTCTCAGCCGTCTTTCCTTAAATTTTTGTATATTTTATCTGTTTTTTGATAAAATCGCGAATTTTAAGGACAAGGAAAATTTGAATATGAACTATGATATTATCGTCGTCGGAGGCGGCCACGCAGGCATCGAAGCCAGCCTTGCCGCCGCAAGAATGGGCAAAAAAACGCTGCTAATCACAATCCTGGCCGAGCAAATCGGCGCGGCTAGCTGCAACCCCGCTATCGGCGGTCTAGCAAAAGGCCACCTCGTAAAAGAGATCGACGCTCTAGGCGGGCAAATGGGGCTAACGACCGATGCCGTGAGTATACAGTTTCGCGTGCTAAACGAGAGTAAGGGCCCGGCCGTGCGAGGCAGCCGCGCTCAGATCGACATGGACCGCTACCGCGTATATATGCGAAATTTGCTGCTAAATACGCCAAATCTCGAAATCAGCCAAGAGATCGCGACTCAAATTTTAAGCCAAAACGGCGAGATCACGGGCGTAAAAAC
>CAURWB010000040.1:0-19497 GCA_963528245.1 uncultured Campylobacter sp.
AATCGATTTAAAAAGTCGGGGGATTATAGCGAAAAAATATGAAAAATAAAAGGTAAATTAAATTTTACTCCCTGAGTAGTTCTAAAAGTACCGCAACGTGGCTTAAATTTATATTTTTAGTCGCGGTTAATAGAGCGATTTTGCCGTGCTTTTTTTCTAGAATTTTTAGCTCGTTCAGCCCTGCCGTTGCCTCTTTATCGGCTAGTTCGGTCTTAAATTTAACTTTAAATTCCTCAAATCTAGCCTCTTTGTCCCCATGAAACCAAGACCTAAGCTCGTTTGACGGAGTAACCGACTTTAGCCATAAAAACGAGCAAAATATCTCCTTTTTCACTCCGCGAGGATAGAGTCTATCGACGAATACGCCGTAAAAATCGCTATTTTCATCGCCTTTTATAAAATCGTAAATTCTGAAAGCCTGAAACATTTTTACTCCCCGGTTTGACAAATTTGATTCCGAATTTTACAGTAAAATCGCTATTTTATCGACTAGATTTTAAATTATCTCCGCAGTTTACGGGTGCCAAGTTTTATCAAAAAGAAATCATACGCCGCATTTGATTTTTTTATTTGTATCAAATTTCGGCTTTAATTTTCTAAGAAACGGCGCTAATTTTTTGTGTTAATTTGCCAAAATAACCGCTCTTTAATCAAAATCCTTGTAAAATTCGCCAAAAAAATCAAGGCAAATTTATGCAAAAAAGTAAAAAAATCGCTCTTATTATCCTAGGCTCGCTTGCGGGCTTGTTGCTCATCTATACGCTCGCGGGCTTTTTAGGTGTTCCTTACGCGCTAAAAAATACCTTGCCCGCAAAGCTAAAGGATATGAACGCGAGCCTTAGCGTGGCGGAGGCTAAATTTAACCCCTTTACCTTCGAGCTAAACGTCACGCGCCCCGAGCTAAACACGACCGCACCGCTTTTTAGCGCGGAGCAAATCGACGTCAAACTTAAGCCTTTTTCGCTATTTAACAAGCTTGCGGAGGTTGATATCTTGCGCCTTGAGAGTCCAAGCGTAAATATCGCTAGAGATAAAAACGGCACGCTAAATTTAGCTACGTTTTTAGGCGAGTCAAACGCTACTAGCACCGAAAATAACGAAACTAGCAGTATAAATTTCGCCCTAAACAGCACAAAGATAATCGGCGGCTCGTTTGCCTACTCGGACGAGAGTTTAAAACAGCCTTTTAGCGCCAAATTTGAGGGCATAAACTACGAAATTTCAGGTATAAATACCGAGCAAAATAGCGCGGGCAAGCACGTTTTCGACGCAAACTCCACGCTAGCGCAAAAGCTAGACTGGCAGGGCGGCATCGACCTTGCGCCGCTTCGAGTTTACGGTGAGCTTAGCCTAAAGGACTTTAACGTCCGCCCCGTCGCTCTTAGCTTCATCGACACGCAAGATCTGCGCATAAACGGCGCGCTCATAAACGCAAAAACTAGCTACGAACTAAGCGCGGACGGCGGCGTTATCAAGGCTGCATTAAAAAACGCCACTTTAAATTTAAAGTCGTTTGAAGCGCAACTTGATGGGCAAAATTTGAGCCTAGAGGAGCTTGATCTACCTGCCATCGAGGTAAATGCCGACGTTAGCGAAAAAAGAAGCTTTGCGGCCGATATTAGCGAGATAAAATTTAAAAACACGAGCTTTAAAGGCGAGGCGCAGGCAAATTTAAACAGTCTAAATTTAAGCGGCGTCGCGCTTAAGGCCGATATAAACGAAAAGGGCGATATAAACGCCTCCGCAGCGCTCAAAGCTCTGGGCGTTAGCGGGATAAATTTGACCGAAAAAAGCGTCAGCGAGATAAAGCTAAAAGACGCAAACGCAAGCGAGCTGGGCGCGAAAATAAACGGGCAAAATATTGCTGCTAGCCTAAAAAATTTGACGCTTAATGCCGCCTCCGCCCCGGTCGGTAAAAACAGTGCGGCAAGCCTAGAAAAGCTCGTTATAAACGCGCCTAAATTTACGCTGGAAAATAACGCCAGCGCCGTCTCTATCGGCGAAGTAAAAGTGCAAAAAATCGCGCTAAAAACAAAAAATAAAGAGCTCGCTACCATCGCTGAAATCGGCGTGAAGGACGCGGATTTTGATCTAGCCAAAACCGCTCTTCGCATCGAAAGCGTCAACATAAATAAACCTAAATTTGCAACCGATATAAAAGAAAATGGTGAACTTAGCGCTATTAGCGAGCTTGGTTTAAACAGCGAAAAAACCGCCGCCCAAAAATCAAAAGCAAAAAGTAAAACCGAAAACGCGAAAAAACCTGCCAAATCTCAAAAAACGGCAGAAAAAACAGCCACTAAAAAAAGCCAAAAAGCCGAGCAAAAAAGCGCTCAAGATACAAAGAGCGGATTTAAATTTAGCGTCAAAAACGTCGCCGTTACGAGTGCAGATATCGGCGTAACGCATATTTTCGAAGGTCAAAAGATAGCGCATAAATTTGACGGTTTAAATATAAATTTGCAAAATATCAGCGAAAATTTAGCCTCGCCCGTGAGCGCTAAAATCGACATGAAAAGCTCACAAAAGCTAAATTTGGCTCTTAAGGGTAAAATCACGCCAGAGCCGCTAAGTATCGAAGCCGATATAAAACTAAGCGATGCAAATCTGCCTCGCTACTTCGTCTACGCTAAAAACTATCTGGGCGCGAGCCTAAAAAGCGGCGAGCTAAATGCCGAACTAAACGTAAAATACGCTGCGGACGCCTCCGTAAGCGGTAAGGCAAACATCGCAAACATCGAGCTTGCGGACGGCTCTGGCGATAAGGTGTTCGCTTTTAAAAACCTCAAACTATCTAAAATTTCGTTTGCGAAAAATTTCTTAAATTTAGAGCGCGTGACTCTGAGCGCGCCGTTTTTAAAGGCGCATTTAAATAAAGAACGCGAGCTAAATCTAAGCAGTCTAGTAAAAAAGAGCGAGAGTGAAAAGGCGCAAAAAGCGGACGCAAAACAAGCCGCCCCTAAAAACGAAAAGCCTGTCGAAGCCGCAAAACAGCAGAAAAAAGAGGGCGAGTTTGACTTCGCTATCAAGAACATCCTCGTAGAAAACGGCGATGTAGACTTCTCCGACGCGTCGCTATTTATGCCGTTTGCGACCAAGATAAGTAAGCTAGAAGGCGTGCTGATGGATATCGACAGCACTCGCCCGACGATGGGTACGTTTGAGGGCGTGGTCGGCAAGAGCGGCTTTAGCAAGATCGGGCTCAAGCTACTGCCGTACGATCCAAAAAAGAGTACGGAAGTCAAATTTAGCTTTAAAGATATCGATCTAGTTGACGTGACGCCTTATAGCGGACAGTTTTTGGGCTACAAGATAGAAAAAGGCAAGCTAAATTTGACCCTAAACTACGATGTTAAGGACTCTAAGCTAAACGGTAGCAACGTCGTAAATCTAGACACGCTAACGCTTGGCGAAAAGGTCGAGTCTAAAGATGCAGTAAATTTGCCGCTATCGCTTGCTATCTCGATCCTGAGCGATCAAAACAATCAGATAAACATCGATCTGCCGGTGACGGGCGATCTAAACGACCCAGACTTTAAATACGGCGGCATCGTCTGGGAAGCCGTAAAGAAGCTATTTGCAGACATCACGCTGGCCCCGTTTAGATTTTTGGGTAATATGCTCGGGCTAAGTAGCAAGGATCTAAACACTATCGACTTTATGCCTGCAAATGCCGAGCTCATAGTATCCGAGCAGGCTAAGATAGCCGACTTTATCAAGCTAACTACGGCAAAGCCTAAGATGAAGCTAAGCATCACTCCAGCCTACTCGGACGTGGACGTAACGGCTCTAAAAAATGCGAAACTAAACGAAAAAATAAGCCAAACGATGAATCAAACCGGTAAAGACTACGCAGGAGCGCTCGCATCGCTAGCTCCAAAAGAAAAAAGTACCGACGAAAAGGCGCTGAGAGAGGCTGCGTTAAAAGGCATCGAGGTGAAAAAAGAGCAGCTGCTAGAGCTCGCTAACGCAAGAGCTCAGGCTATCAAGGCGGCCCTAGTGCAGGCGGGACTGGCCGAGGATAGGATGACTGTCAAAAAGCCTGAAAAAACGGATGTCAAGCAGGGCGAATACTCAAGCGTGATGATGGGCGTGGCAGACTAAATTTGCGTAGCCGCGGTCTTTGTCGTATGGTTTTGCTTGATTTTGGGTGCGTAATCGTTTATCCGCTTTGCTTACGCCAAGAGCATTTTGCGGATAAATTTGCAAATTTGACTCGCCCAGACCCACACCTTGAAAATGCTAAATTTGATTTAGTCAAATTTGACGCCAAGCTCTAGCAAAGCTTCAATTGCACGTTTTCAGGATTGCAGTTTTTAAGGCCAAATTTAACGCGAGATAAATTTGCGATATTTTAAAGCTAGAGGTAAAATTTGTCTCAAAAATAGCTCTGTTAAAGCAGTCGGCGCCGTATAATTTTTAAAAAGATTATTTCGTCAGCAGCCCGAACTAGCGCGTCAAAAGCTCAAATTTGAGCCGACAAAAGATAAAATTTATCCATAAAAATCTACGAATTTAAGTTTTAGTTCGGTAAAATTAGTAAAAACTTTACAAAGGTTAATCGTTATGAGAGGTTATAAAATCTTTTCGGGCACCGCAAATCCGGCGTTTTCAAAGAAAATTTCGCACTACTTATCGCTTCCGCTTAGCGAAGCTACGATCAAGCGCTTTAGCGACGGTGAGATCAGCGTGCAGATCGGCGAGAGTGTGCGCGGCAAGGATATTTTTATCATCCAGCCTACCTGCGCGCCTGCAAACGTAAATTTGATGGAGCTTTTGATCCTAACCGATGCGCTTAAGCGCAGCTCTGCTAGCTCGATAACGGCTGTGGTGCCGTATTTCGGCTATGCGCGCCAAGACCGCAAGGCTGCTCCCCGCGTGCCTATCACGGCAAAGCTCGTGGCAAATATGATGCAAACGGCGGGCATCGACCGCGTCGTCACGATTGACCTTCACGCGGGCCAAATTCAGGGTTTTTTTGATATCCCCGTCGATAACCTCTACGGCTCGATCATCTTTAACGACCACATCAAAAATAAAAATCTCAAAAATCCTATCATCGCCAGCCCCGATATCGGCGGCGTCGCACGCGCTAGAAGCGTCGCAAAAGCCCTAAATCTCGATATCGTCATCGTCGATAAACGCCGCGAAAAAGCCAACGAAAGCGAAGTAATGAACGTAATCGGCGACGTGGCGGGCAAGGACGTGATACTAGTCGATGATATGATCGACACGGGCGGTACGATAGTAAAGGCGGCAAAAGTCTTTAAAGAGCGCGGTGCAACCTCTGTAATAGCGTGCTGCACGCATGCGGTGCTCTCGGGCAAAGCCTACGAAAACCTAGCAGATAGCGCGCTAGATGAGCTAGTGGTAACCGACACGATACCGCTACGCGAGGAAAACGAGAAGATAAAAGTTCTCAGCGTCGCTCCGATTTTTGGCGAAGTGATCAGACGCGTGTATCATAACGAAAGCGTAAATTCGCTATTTGATTGATTTTAGGCGGCGCTTTTGCCGCTATTTTTGATTAAAATACCCCTTGACGGCGCATGCGACGAGTTTTCGCCGTTTTTAAATTTATACCTATTTTTAAGCGTCAAATTTAACTCTCTATTTACGACTCTCAATTTATACCAAAATCATTCACGCCGTAAAGATGCGGGTCATGCCGATCAAATTTAACTGCGTCAAATTTACCCAAAAAAGACTGAAATTAAACGTAACTTTTCACGTTTTTTTCACGGAGTGAAAAGTGAAATAATTTATATTATTTTGGTTAATTTTGTAATCTTAAATTTAATCTCTAAAGCCCTTAAGATCGGCATTTATCGCTAAAATAGACCTTAAATTTATATAGCTTTAAATTTGAGGAAATTTTGAAATAAAACTTAATGATAAAGGCGAAATTTAAAAGTTATTCACATACGGCGGAGTGACAAAATTTGGTGTAAAATTTAAAAAGCGAGCCCGAATTCAGGCTCGCAAAAGGCATCAGTGCTCGCCCTTGTGTAGGAAATAAAGCCCCAAGCAAAGCGCCAAAATCGAGGCCGCAAGGTAGGTCATCTCAAGCGGAGTGGTGAAATTTGCGTGCAAGATGCGCTGGAAAAAGTTAACGATAAGCACCATGATGATGACTTTGCCCAGTTTGTCCTTGAGCTCGTCGAGCGAGTGCACCTCGAGGACTTTGCTCTGTTTGGACTGCTTGAGCTCCTCGATCTCGGAGATAAACAGCTCGTAAATGCCGAAGCTAAAGATGTAAAGCACGAGCGCCATGAGGTAGAGGTCGATCGCGCCCACGATCTCGCCGACGACTTCTGAGTGGAAGTTCTCCGGGTGAAAGTCACCGAAAAAGTAGTGATAAACGGCGACAAAAACCTTGCCTACGTCGTAGCTGGCGATAACGAAAAGTACGATCGCGCCGAGCAATCCAAACACCACGGGAAGTAGCGTGAAGGCGTTGCTAAAGAGCAGGATTTTTTCAAAAGCTCTACGCATTAATTTCCTTTGTTTAAAAATAAAACGCGTATTTTATAATATTTTCCTTAAAGATTAGGCTCATAAACTAGCAAAGATAACCGGAGCTAAAAAGTAAAAATTTAATCGTATTCTTCATAAATATCTCTTTTTTCTTCCACTTCCGCTTCTTTTGTATACTGCTCGGCAAACTTGCGCATAGCTGCTGCAAATCTAGTAAAACCTTCCGCATCAAGGGCTTCGGCTTTTTCTTGATTCTGCTTAGCAAGCTCTTGCTCTTCCCGCCCGTAAATAAAGGTATGCATTCCGCGTCGATTAAAAAGCGTGAGCGTGAATTCGGAGCGTATTTTATCGGCATCTCTAGCATCTAAAATATCGGCCACGGCCTTATGTATCCAAAGCCCGCCCGGATCAGCAGGCGCGTAGGTTAAACTTTGTCCGATATAGTGCCTAGCAACTCCTATATGCCCCGTCTCTTCGGTGATCCTTTTGGCTTCTTTGATCCACTCTTTAAGCGTATTTTCGTCGAATTTTTCATCTTCTTTAACTCCTGGACAAAGTTTCCATTCATATAAAATATCGCAGGCATTTTCGGCCAGATAGCGTTTATTCTCATCTATTTCTTTAGTATCGTCGCTTTTGTCATGTTTGGACCGAAAGGCAAGGGCAATCATATCGGCAAAGAATTGCGGATAAGAAGCTAGTTTTTTCTCGATTGCTGTAGGGGATTCTTCTGTAGAAAATCTTTTTAGCCAAGAAAAGAACCTAGATTCAATTTTAAGCAGTATGTCTTGATCTATAGTTTTTGAAGACGCTTAATTAGCTCAACTACATCATAGGTCACATAGCTATAGTTGGCGAGTTCTTGCATGCCACTTTCGCTATTAAGAACAGAGATAAGTGAACGAACCGCTAAGGCTTCATTAATTTCGGCTTTATTTGTCCTGTGAGCAGCGGAGATGACGGCTGCACCTTCGCGCCCATACGTAAGCAATTTTTCGGTTGCTTCATTTAGATCGCTGCCTGATTCATAAGGATTAACTCTAATATTTTTCCAGTACAAACCCTCGCTGTTTTCTCCTAAATATTTAGAAACCGTTTCCCATACCTCTTCATTGAAAGGTAAAAGTAACAGAAATTTAGCGCGTTGCTCTAAAGACCAATCTTTTTGCATAATCATATCAACCCAATTAATGCCGATTTTATAAAATTTGATCCGTGCATACCCGCTTAAAACCTGCTTTTCAACTTCATCATTTGAATCAAGAAATGTTGGCAATAGTTCATTTTCAATCAAATCATATTCTATTTCGCCCAAAGCTCGACCTACATCAAACGGCGAAGCTACTTTTTTGGCAAAATTTATGTAGCTCATCAAACCTCCGCTGTCCAAAATTTCTTTTATAGCGGAATTGCGTTTTTTAGCGAGCCTTTCCATCTGTGTATCACAGTCACCATCTCCGTCCAACAACTCAAAAACTACGCCATTAAATAAATAACGATATTTTATTTCCGGCGAAGATAGCGCAAGACTATCGGCTATGTTTTCGATTTTGCAAAGTTCTTCTTCGGGCAATGCCCAGTTAGTATAAGAAAATTTTCTATGGCTATGCACAATCTCATCAAGTTTTTCCCAAACCAAATAGCGCTTTTCTTCGGGCAAATTTATTATGCTATCTGACAAGCAATAATCAAGAATAAAATCGTATGCATTTTTGGGCAAATTTGAAAGCCTTTCTATAAGCTCAATAAATTTATCCACGTCTTCTTTTGCTAAATCAATCATAAGCTCGGATAAGGCAGCAATTTGCTCCAAATATTCATTTCGAAATACACCATCCTTCCAATCTAGCGGGATAAAATCTCTCCAAATAGGACGGTAACTTCTGATTGTGGGGCGATAGTTTCCGCTTGTGGTTTGGCATCCTCTTGGAAGCAACTCTATCAGCAGAGACCATCCGATTTTAGGTTGATTTTTTATCACGGCCTTGATCGCCGCTTTTCTTTTATCAAATTTTGCGGCAGTTTGCACATGCCAAGGTAAAAATATATTCACAAGCGATCTTATAGGACGATTTGCCCAAGATCCGCCGGGATCAATAGAGGCAAGATCCGCCAAGATAACCGCTACTCTTGATAAATAATTAGGAGACCATGCCAGCTCTTCAAGAGCCCAAAGTAAACCGCACATGTAATTACGGCCCTCTATTCCGCTTCCTTCTTGTTCAAATAGTTTATGAAAAGGAGAATTCGAAATATCAACCAATGACGACCCTACAGCATCAAGAAATTCGCTGGGTGCGGCTTCTGCTAAAAGCGGTAAGTAGTAATCTATGCTCGCCCATCGCTCCCAATCCGCCCCATCAAGCAATGTGCGTACAATAAAATTTACAGTGTTTAAAGCTTCATTGCAAGAGCAGTTACTAAGCGCTTTAGGGCGACTACCCATCAAAGCAAGCGTTTGAGAAATTCCTTTTCTAATATTTTGCGAATAGTTTAATTGTTTTCCATAAAAACTAGCGGCACATCGTTCTTCTTTCAGCAAATCAAGCGCCGGATCTCTGTCTTCTAAAGCTGAAATCGCCATATTCTTAAAACGGGCTAGATCGTCATTTGAGATCATACCTCCAAGGACATCCCAAGCCTCATCACAAGAAATAACTTTCCATTTTCCCTCTATCAAAGTAAGCGGAGAGTCTGGACGCAGAGCATCAACTATAAATTTTTCCATCCATTCTTTATAACTTTTGCCGATAAATTTTTCTATAATTTTAACGTCCGCTTCGTTTCTCTCGTCCCAACGACCTATTAAACAAGCTTTTGCCAATTCACGAGCAGTATTCCGTTTCGCATACGACGGCGCAGCGACTCCTACGAGATACCTCATAAGTGCAGACAGCCTCCTATTTCCTATTTTAGCAAATTCCTCTGCAAGAGCATCTGGGAACTGCGCTTTCGTCAGTATCTCTTTGATCTGATATGATGGAGGACTTTTAAGGCCTATAACATCGTCATTACCAATTGACGGGGCATCGCAAAACGGCGCGATCACTCCATGCCCTTTTTCTATGGCTAACGCAAGTAAATTTTGTTGTTCATCATCCAAGCCTAGCCTTGGGCTAGCAACCAATACATGTGATCGTCGCAACTCGGATATCGCTTGCCATGTATCTTTATCTTTTATAAAAAGACACCTATCTGCATATTTTTGCGCCTTTTCTTTTTCAAGCTTCATAAGGTAAGCCGCTACAAAATCATCTACATCGTTTTCACTCTCAGCAATAATAAAAAGCTTTTTGGCTTTGCCCAAAAAGATACTCTCAAGCGCACTACAAGCTTTATCGCGAGAAGAGATAAAAAGCTCGGGCGGAAGAGCCAGCCCATTAAATTGCGACTGGATCAAGTTGGAATTTTCAAATTTAGATTGAGTTAAATTCCAGTGCTCAAGCGGCGTTATAACGCCGCTTAAATTTGACAAAATTCCTATTTTAGCAGCTATCCACCTACCAATAGCGGGAAATTCTCTAAGCCAATCCGCTAGCTTTACTCCATCTATTATTATAATTCGTTTCCATCCTGTATTTTGCTGCCTTTTGATCCAAGCCCTCTGTTTTGGCTCATCCCAACCATTTGCTTCGGCCGAACGCGGAGTAGCGAAGACGAAAGTGGAATTTGCCCGCTCTTCATCGCTTAACTCTTCGGTTCTTTTTTGAAAGTCGCTACTTGCTTTTTCTTGAGGATCTTTTCCGGTACCTATTTCCCAATAGGATTTCCCAGCAGGAACAAATTCAAAAAATCCGGTCTCGCAATCTACAAGACCGTCCATACCGGGCTTGATTTACGGCATCGCCATAAGGTATGCGACACTCTCTTATATCGGGTGCAGATTGTTTGATAAGTAGATAAATAAGCTCCGGAATTACTCCTTCGTTCTCACGCGTATCTGCATATCGTGCCAAATCGTTAGGAGTTATAATGCTTGTGTATTTCATGATTCAAGTATCCTTTTTTTGATAGCATTTTATATATTTTTAGCTTTATTTCACAAAATTTGCTTTATAAAATTTTTAAGTAAATTGTGCTTTAATATGGTATAGCAATTTTAAGACCTATTTGTAACTGTTTATCGCAAAGATGCAGGTAAATGTATATGTGAAATTTACAAAAGATCGTGTGCAGATCAAAAAATTAATACGACAAAAACACGGTTTCATTTTCTAAAATAATCAAAATTTAATCTGAAAATCCAAGCTTTGCAAGGCTTTGACAAGAGAGCTGAAAACTAACCCACGCCCAAAACCCACACCAAATTTATGCTCAAGTAAGATAAGCGTAATTTAGACAAAATTTAGCTGAATCTACGCCAAAGCGAGGCAAGGCACGCCCACCAAATCAAAGCGTAAATTCGGTAATTTTAAAACAAAACGCAGGCGACTACTCCTGCATTTCTATCCATTTTTGCGCGATTCTTACGGCATTAGTCGCCGCTCCCACGCGGATCTGGTCGGCGCTGCACCATAGATGTAGGACGTTTTTGCGGTAGTTGTCCGTGCGGATGCGTCCGACGTAGGTTTCGTTGGTGTCGCTTGAGATGCTTGGCATCGGATATTTTTTCGCGGCGGGCTCATCCACGACCACGATGCTAGGCGCTTTGCGCAAGATTTCGCGAGCGGCCGCGGCGTCCACGTCTCTATCAAAATGAATCGTGATAGCCTCTGAGTGGCTGCGAAGCACCGGCACGCGTACGCAGGTTGCGCTCACTTCCATATTTTTGTGGAGGATTTTTTGGGTCTCGTTGACCATTTTCATCTCTTCTTTCGTGTAGTCGTTGTCCAGAAATACGTCGATGTGCGGGATGACGTTAAACGCTAGCTGGTGCGCGAAGACTTTCGGCTCGCACTCATCAAGCTTAAACTCGAAAAACTTTTGCAGCTGCGTGACTAGCTCCTCCATGCCCTCTTTACCGGCGCCCGAAGCCGCCTGATAGGTCGAGACGTCCACGCGGTTGATGCCGTACGCATCGTCTAGCGGTTTTAAAATTTGCACCATTTGGATGGTCGAGCAGTTTGGGTTGGCGATGATGCCGCGGGTTTTCCACTGCGCGATGTCCTCGGGATTGCACTCGGGCACGACTAGAGGCACGTCCGCATCCATCCTAAAGTGGCTGGTGTTGTCGATGACGACGGCGCCGCTGGCGGCTGCAAATTTGGCGTATTTTTCGGATACCGATCCACCAGCGCTAAAAAACGCTATGTCGATCTCGTGCTCGTCAAAAACGGTCTCTGTAAGCTCTACGACTTTGTGGTTTTTGCCTTTAAACTCTATTTGGGTGCCTGCGCTTTTCGCGCTTGCTAGCGGTAGTAGCTCGCCCACCGGGAAATCCACCTCCTCCATGACGCGGAAAAGCTCCTCTCCGACTGCGCCGGTTGCGCCTACGACGGCAACGTTAAATTTTCTCATTTTTGGCTCCTTTTTATTTTTGGCTTTCTTTTAACTTCTCGGTCGGCAAAGCCGCCCTGCGACAAGCCTATTTGGCTTGACACAACGTTAAAGATTTATCGGGCTTCACGGACTAAATTTAGGTTTTCGACATAAAGCTAATCGCAACCGCTCTTGCCCATTAAATTTAACTCAAATTTGCGGTCAAATTTAACTTCTTTCAGATTCAAATTTACCGCCCAAATTTGACGAGTCGTACGCCGCGTTTTCAGCGTCGCCGTCTCGTCCGACTAAATTTAAACTAAAATTCTGCTTATTTTACTCGCGTAAAGCTTAAATTTAAGCTATTTTCTGCTGCGAGCCTGTAAAAAAAGATCGCCCGGTTGTATCTCCTCGCCTTCGCTAAGAATCGCCGCTCGCTGCACGACGGAGATGAGCTCGCGGATATTGCCCGGGAAATCGTAGTTTTCTAGCTCTTTTACCGCCGCTTTGGAAAAGCTTTTTGCGCCGAGATTAAACTCCTCGCAGCTTTGCCTTAAAAATCGTTCGGCGATAGGCAAGATCTCCTCTTTGCGCTCTCTTAGCGGCGGGATAGCGACTGGCACGGTGTTTAGGCGGTAGAACAAATCCTCTCTAAATTTACCCTCGCTGATCATCGCAGGCAGGTTCGCGTTCGTTGCGGATACGATGCGAACGTCGATCTTGACGCTCTTTGTAGCGCCAAGGCGCGTGATCTCGCGCTCCTGGATCGCGCGCAGGAGTTTTGGCTGCAAATTTAGCGGCATCTCGCCGATCTCGTCTAGAAACAGGGTGCCGCCGCTTGCTAGCTCAAATTGCCCTTTTTTCATTGCCGAAGCGTCAGTAAATGCGCCCTTTTCAAAGCCGAAAAGCTCGCTTTCTATCAAATTTTCTGGGATCGCGGCCATGTTTATCGCGATAAACGGGCCGTCCTTGCGCGGCGAGTTTTTGTGGATAAATTTAGCAAACAGCTCCTTGCCCACGCCGCTCTCGCCCATTAGCATCGCCGAGGCGTCCGTTTTTGCGACGCGCGAGGCTAAATTTAGCGCGTTAGCAAGCGCGGGCGAGCTAGCGACGAAATCGGTCAAATCAGCCTGTAAATTTGACCCGCTTTGCGCAGCTTTTAGGCTCGCAGCAGGCAGTTTACGGCGTAAAATTTCGACCCTTTTTATCGCCTCGTACAGCGTTTGCGCGTCAAAAGGCTTCGTTAGAAAATCCTTGACACCAAGGCGCACGCTCTCGATGGCTTTGTTTAGCGTCGCGTTGCCCGTCATTATGATGACGTCAAATTTGCCATCCAGACGCTTGATGAACTCCAGCCCGTCCATCTGCGGCATATTGATATCGGTGATGATGAGATCGACGTCCTCGCCCATTTTTTTAAGCGCCTCGACCGCGCTTTTGTAGCTTTTGATTTTTAAATCGTCATATTCGCCAAGCGCGATCTCTAGGGACTTGCGCATATTTATGTCGTCTTCTACTATTACGATGTTCATCTTTTACTCTTTGTTTTTAAATACGCTTATGATAGCCGAAGAGGGCTTAAATTTCACCGTAAAACGCACGGGAAACAGCGTGAGGTCGGTTGCGGAGTTCATGTTTTTGTTGCGCTGGACGAAGCGGTCTTCGACCTTAAATTTGTAAGGCAAAAAGCACTCGAAAAGCTCGTTTTTATGTAAATTTAAAAATTCCAGCGAGCTTTGGGCGGGCTGCTTTGGGGCGTCTATTTCGCATAGATACTCATACTCTAGCTCGCTTAGAACCATCGCTTTTGAAAGCGCGATATCGTCGTAAACTACGGTGTGATTTTTAGTAGAGATTTTGGCCCAGAGGATAAACTCCTCCGAGCCGTAAAGAAGCGCCGTAGCGGCAATCAGTAAGCAAAAATTTCTTGCCACTTGTTTTGGTCTATTTTCATTTCCATTCTGACGCGGTAGAGCCCGTCTTTAAAGTCGTGCTCGACGATGGAAGCGTTTTTGATGAGGCCTGCTACTTGAGCCGTGATAGTGGAGTCTCTAAGCATCGCGTCTCTAACCGTATCTTTGGAGTTTATCTTGACTCCGTAGAGTTTCTCGGCTAGCTGCCTGTGCGCATCCGCGATGGCCGCGCGTTTAGCTAGTGCTAGAGACTGGGCGTGAGAGACGGTGTTGGTCGGAGCGATACCCTCGCCCACGGCGCCAAATACCGCATCGGCCGGTTCGATATCGTATATCATCTTTTCTTGTTTCATCACGCTTCTGATGTCTTCTTTATCGACCTTTTGGATGACGATGTCTTGCTTTGCCGATGTTGCGTCGTCGGAGGCAAAAGGGTTGTTAAACGAGCAACCGCTCGTCAAAAATACTACTGCGCCTAAAACCGCGAATGTAATTTTTTTCATTCTTGAACCTTTAAATTTAGTTGTTTTTTTGTTTGTAAATTTACTAGCAAATTGTATTCCAAAAACACTAAATTCATTCTAAATTTTCTAGCGTCTCTTCGCCGCTCTCATCCTCGCCATCATCGGCTTTCGGACACTTGGCGATACTGACTACGTCGTCGCCGTCCACGTTTACGACGATGACGCCGCTAGTGTTACGGCCGGCTTTGCGGATGCTTTGCATATCGACGCGAATCATCTTGCCGCTTGAGGTTAGAGCCATCAGATCTTGTTCGTCATCGACCATTACGACGCCGATTAGATCGCCGGTACGATTCGTTAGCTTCATGCAGATTACGCCCTTTCCGCCGCGATTTGTTAGGCGGTATTCTTCTGCGGTAGTACGCTTGCCGATACCTTTTTGAGATATGCTTAGCACCTCTTGATCGTTGTTTTCGATGACGGCAGCGCCAACGACCTCGTCGCCGGCTTCTTTAAATTTGATACCCGTCACGCCGCGAGCCGTTCTGCCCATCTGGCGGACTTTGCTGAGTTTGAATTTGAGGCACATGCCCTTTTTGGTTACGATAAATAGCATTTTTTCGCTATCGTCGCTTCCTTCGGCTGCGTTTTCGTCGTTTTCTTCGCTATTTTCCTCGTCGATCTGAGCTTCTATCGCCTCTATCTCGTTTATCTCGGTCTCTACGCCAAGCTCGTCGATTATATTTATCGGCTCTTCTTCGCCCTCGACGATGAGAGCGGTCACCAGCTCGTCGTTCTCGTCCAGGTTAATAGCGCGAACGCCGATAGAGCGGATGTTTTTAAATTCGCTTAAATTTGTGCGTTTTACGATGCCGTTTTTAGTGAAAAATGCGAGCGATTTGCTCTCGGCAAAATCAGTCGTCGGAATGATCGCCTTGATCTTTTCATCAGGTTGCAGCTGGATGAGGTTTACTACCGCTTTGCCCTTTGCCGTGCGGCTTCCTTCAGGGATCTTATAGACTTTTAGCCAGTATAGCTGTCCGCGGTCGGTTATGAACATCAGCGTGTCGTGAGTGTTGCTCGTAAAGAAACTCTCGATGAAGTCGTCGTCGTACGTAGTTACCGCGACCTTGCCCTTGCCGCCGCGTTTTTGCTTCTCGTACTGCTTGCTCGGCACGCGTTTGATGTAGCCTCGGTGCGTGATGGTTACGACCATATTTTCGTTAGGGATGAGGTCCTCG
The DNA here is from genome assembly GCA_963528245.1 of uncultured Campylobacter sp. Lineage (GTDB taxonomy): Bacteria > Campylobacterota > Campylobacteria > Campylobacterales > Campylobacteraceae > Campylobacter_A. The sequence goes on from CAURWB010000040.1 coordinate 15,514, forward strand.
ATGTCGATATCGTCGTAATCATCCACGATCTCGGTGATGCGCGGCACTTTAAATTTATTTTTTATCTCAAGCAGCTCGTCTTTGATTAGTTTTTCTAGCAAGGTTTCGCTCTTTAAAATTTCATCAAGGCGCGCGATCTCGGCCATCAACTCGGCTAGCTCGGCTTCTAGTTTTTCGCGCTCTAAACCAGTTAGCTTGCTTAGCCTCATGTCTAGGATGGCATTTGCCTGTAGCTCGCTAAGGCCAAATTTTGCTACCAACCCTTCGCGAGCGCTCGGCGTGTCGGCGCTATTTTTGATGAGTTCGATAACCTCGTCGATATTATCTAGCGCGATCTTTAAACCCTCTAAGATATGCGCTCTAGCTCTGGCTTTTTCTAAGTCAAATATCGTGCGGCGGATGATGACGGTTTTTCTGTGATTTAAAAATAGCTTCAAAAGCTCGATTAGGTTAAATACCTTCGGCTCTTTGTTGTTTATCGCAAGCATAATGACGCCAAACGTACTCTCCATCGTCGTGGATTTAAAGAGATTGTTTAGCACGATATCGCTCATCGCGTCGCGTTTTAGCTCGATGACGACTCGGATACCGTCCTTATCGGACTCGTCGCGCACCTCGCTGATGCCTTCGATCTGTTTTTCTTTGACCAGCTCGGCGATTTGCTCGATGAGACGGGCTTTGTTCGTCTGATACGGTAGCTCGTCGACGACGATGACGTCTTTGTTCGGCTTTTTTTCGATATGAGTTTTGGCGCGTAGTTTGACGCGTCCTCGTCCCGTGCGGTAGGCCTCGATGATGCCTTTTTTGCCAAATATTATCCCGCCCGTCGGAAAATCAGGACCTTTTATATACTGCATCACCTCTTCTAGCGTCGCGTTTTTGTTTTCAAGCACTAGCAAAAGTCCGTCTATCAGTTCGTCAAGGCTGTGCGGCGGGATATTCGTCGCCATACCGACGGCGATACCGCTAGAGCCGTTTAGCAGCAAATTTGGGACGCGGCTAGGCAGGACGTCGGGCTCGGTCTCTCTGTCGTCGTAGTTTGGGATAAAATCAACCGTGTCTTTTTCGATATCGCGCAAGATTTCTTCGGTGAGATTGGTCATCCTGGCTTCGGTATAACGCATCGCAGCAGCGCCGTCGCCGTCGATGGAGCCGAAGTTTCCTTGGCCGTCGACCGCCGGATAGCGCATGGAAAATTTCTGCGCCATACGCACGAGCGCGTCGTAAACGGCCGTATCGCCGTGCGGGTGGTACTTACCGATGACGTCGCCCACGATACGCGCGGATTTCATATACGGGCTGCGGCTGCCGACCCCGAGGTTGTTCATCGCGTAGAGGATGCGTCTATGAACGGGCTTTAGACCGTCTCTAGCATCGGGTAGGGCGCGACCGACGATGACGCTCATCGAGTAGTCGAGGTAGCTCGTTTTTATCGACTCTTCGATATCCACGGTTTGGATGTCTTGATTTTGATTGAGTAGATTTTCTTCCATTTTTATCCTTAAAATTTACTGTTGGATTTTAGCTTAAATTTGATAAAAACTTGCTAAATAAATGCGCTTCGTCGCCGTCAGGCTTGGTAAAATTCATCCGAATTCGAGGCGTTTGGATTAATTTGTTCGCGGGCTTAAATTTGCACCTTAAATTTGACTTTGAGTGGATTAAATTTGCACCTTAAATTTTCTTTTTATGGCGTAAAATTTGATAAATTTATCCGTCCGAGCTCTTGATTATCTTAAATTTGATCGCAGAGTAAATGAAAGCAAAAACGCAGGCCGCGGGAAGTAATTGCATGAGCGCCGCGACTCCCATCTCGCCGCCGTCAATCAAGACTGTATAAAACGGGATAAAACCGGCCGTAAAAAAGTAAAATTTAGCAAAATTTGACATTTTGACGGCCTTGTTTTTAAGACCGTAAATTTTAAATCTCAAAAAGCCCAGTGCCGTCATCGCAGCCGCTAGCAAAACCGCTCCGAGCACCGCCAGATTGTAATCTGCACCGTAAAGAATCCCGCTTGAAAATAGGGCGAAAAATGCTACCGAGAAATAAAACGGATGCCCGAAAATCATAATGAAAATAAATAAGAAATTTAAAATTTTGCTCTCGCGTTTGTATCGCCAAACGGCGACGTCTGCAGTGACCGCCACTCCGAGCGCCAAAGCCGAAAAAAGTAAAACATTTATCAAAATTTAATACCTCGCATCCGCAAGCGTCAGCGCGAAAAGCACCTCGCAACCTGATTTTTCTAGCGTCCGTCTGGCTTCGTCTATCGTAGTGCCCGTCGTCACGATATCGTCTATCAAGATAACCGGAAATTTAGGCGTTTTTAAAAGCTTAAAATTTCTCGGATTTTTTAGGCGAAAGGCTAGATCCTTGCCGTGATAGCTGACGTTTGAGCCAGCGTGCAAACAGGCGTAAAGCGGACGGATTTCCGCACTTTTTAACGCGCGAGCTAGGATCGCCGTATGCGAGTAGCCGCTAGTCGTTTTGTCGTCGATCGGCACAGCACTCACGGGCGAGCCAAAGCTAAACTTGCGAGCAAAAACTTTAAAACTCAAATTTGCAAGCGCGCCATAAATGAAAGAGCCGTGAAATAGGTGCTTTGAATGGAGTAAATTTTTAACTTCGGAGTAGTCAAAAAAGCTGTAAATTTTAAAATCACCGTCCAAAACGCGCGTCCTTGCGGGCGAGGAGAGCAGGTGATCTTTGCAAATTTTACAGATCACGCCAAAGCTCAAATGCCCGCAGTTAGCGCATCTCATCAGCTTTTTAGTATCTGGATCGCCGCGCGTTTTACGATATCTTGGAGTAGCTCGTCAAAAAAGCTCTTAAACGCGCCGCTCGTGTGAATCGGGGCAAATTTGGTCTGCTCTTGCGAGACGTTTTTGGTGATGGTCTGATCGCCTCTGTGCACCGTTATCGTGAGCTTTGCCGAGCCTTTTAGGTTGTCGGTGGAGTAGCCGCTTAGATTTGCTTTAAGCTCGACGATCCTCACGTCCACGACGATATCGCCAAAGTCGCTTAAATTTGCTCCTAGGCGCTTTAGCTCGGTGCTAAGGCCGTCTTGCAGCCAGCCCTCGATGCTGTTTTGTAGCGTGACGTACTCCTTGACGTTGCCATTACTGCCCGTGATCGTGGCGACGATGCTTTTGTTTGCGCGAGCGTCCTCGATGCTATTTATACGGATATTTTTTTGGTAGCCCATCTGGTTTGATGTTGATTGATACGGGGTCAAATTTAACACCGAGCTGCGCTGCGAACATCCGCTCATAACCGCAGCAAAAAGCGCGGCGGCAATGGCGTAAAAAGCTAGTTTTTTCATACTTTTCCTTTATAGTTTTGATATCTCTTCGGCGGCTTTGTTGGCGGCTTGTTTAACCAGAAGGTAGACGTAGAGGTTAAAGTCCTGCGTATCCTCGGCCTCCAGCTTGCGCACGTCTTGTCTGGTGGAGATGTTTAGCACGCGGGTCTTGTTTATGTTTTTGACGCCTAGCTTGCCTTTCATCGCCGCGCTTAGATACTGCGACGGCTCGCTATACGAGGCTGCATAGTCGGTAAATGCAAAATCCACGCGGTAGGTGTAAGGCGAGGTCTGGCTATCCACGACCATGATACCGCGGTTTAGCAACTCGTCTTGTAAGAAAAGATGAAAAAGCCTCTCAAGGCGCTCTTTTGGATAGAGCATTTTCGCGCCGTTTTTGGAGATAAATTTTATGCCGCTATCAGCAGCTCTTTCGTCGGCTATTTTGTGGATATAGACTTTTTTGATGGCCGCGTTCGTGTCGATCCTGCTTTGAGCGATGCAGCATTTTATCGCGACGTCGCTGGTGTAGTCCGTGCCGTTTATCTTGATGTCCTGACCGCCGCTAGCGCACGAGGAGCAGTCTGCTTTGATGCGCATCACCTCTTTGTAGCCTTTGGTGTTGCCGCCCTCGGTTTGAGCGACCTCCGGCGAGCTCTCAAACAGCCCGAAACATCCCGTA
>CAURWB010000041.1:0-19326 GCA_963528245.1 uncultured Campylobacter sp.
TTGCTGCTAAATACGCCAAATCTCGAAATCAGCCAAGAGATAGCGACTCAAATTTTAAGCCAAAACGGCGATATCACGGGCGTAAAAACACACATAGGCAACGAGTATAAAACCGGCAAACTCATCATCACGACGGGCACGTTTTTAAACGGGCTAATTCACGTCGGATTTAACAAACTAGAAGCCGGCCGCGTGGGCGAGCTAAGCGCCAAAAATCTAAGCGATAGCCTGCGCGAACTAGGCCTAGAAGTCGGACGGCTAAAGACCGGTACCTGCCCGCGCGTGGACGCTAAAAGCATCGACTTTAGCGTGCTTGAGATCCAAGGCGGCGACGAGGATCCAAGCCCGTTTAGCTTCCGCACGAGAGACTTTGCGCCTACGCAGCTGCCCTGCTACATCGCCTACACCAACGTTACCACGCACGACATCATCCGCTCAAATTTCGACAAAGCACCGCTATTTACGGGTCAGATAGAGGGCGTGGGCCCGCGCTACTGCCCGAGTATCGAGGATAAGATAAATAGATTCGGCGACCGCGACAGACATCATCTTTTCGTCGAGCCGCAGACGCTAGAGGCCACGGAGTACTATATCAACGGCTTTTCTACGAGCTTGCCGTATGAAGTGCAGGTCGCGATGCTACGCTCGGTCAAGGGCTTTGAAAACGCTCGTATCGTGCGCCACGGCTACGCGATCGAGTACGACTACGTCCAGCCAACCGAGCTAAAACACACGCTAGAGACCAAAAAGGCGCGCGGACTATATCTTGCGGGCCAGATCAACGGCACCACGGGCTACGAGGAGGCGGGTGCGCAGGGGCTGATGGCGGGCATAAACGCAGCGCTTGCGCTTGACGGCAAAGAGCCGTTCGTACTACGCCGCGACGAGGCCTACATCGGCGTTCTCATCGACGATCTAGTGACCAAAGGCACAAAGGAGCCATACCGTATGTTTACCTCCCGCGCCGAGTATAGGCTGCTGCTGCGCGAGGATAACGCCGTGCTGCGCCTAGGCGGATACGGCCGCGAGCTTGGCTTGCTAGACGAAGCGACCTTTGAAAAGATCGAAGCTATAAGGTCAAATTTGACTCGCGGGCTAGAGCTGCTAAACGGCACCGAGATCACGCCGACGAAGCGAAATTTAGAGCTTTTAGCTAGCCTGGACGAGGAGATAATCAGCCAAAATTTGACCCTGCAAAAAATCGTCGCCAGAAAGAGCTTCACGGGCGAAAAACTGCGCAAGCTGGATCCGTTTTTCGAAGCGCTTGACGAGGCGAGCTTGGAGCAAATTTTAACCGAAGCCAAATACCAGCACTACATCGCCGAGCAAAAAAAGCAGATCGACCGCATGAAAGATATGATGAGCGTGAAAATCCCAGAGGGCTTTAACTTCCGCGGTATCAGCGGGCTTAGCAACGAAGTGGTCGAAAAGCTCGAGAGATTCGCTCCGCCGACGCTCTTTGCGGCTAGCGAGATCAGTGGCGTGACGCCAGCTGCGATAGACATCTTACATATTTATATAAAGATGAATGTGTCAAAGTCAAAATAAAATGATAATAAGAAATAAAAATTGATAATATGCACAATAAAAAATGAGAGTAAAAAATGGCAAAGCATAAAAAACCAAATAAAATAACCCCCTTATTTATGGCAAAAAATCCAGATGATGTTTTTAAAATAGTGCTTCCGTTTAAGCTAAAACTATGTTTTAATAATTACGCCAATAGTAAATTTAGATTCATCGTCGAGAATTGCTCAAAAAAATACTTTTTTACATATAGTATGTCGCCAGAACTCCTTTTTACTCATTTTCCGGTTCAAAATTATTTCTCAAATGGCAATAAATTAAAAGATGCGATCGACGATAATATTCAAGAATTAAGCTTTGATATCGATACCTCCGGAACAAATAACATATTCAGACTAAAAGACATTATACAAGAAGAAAAAATATCTACTATTTTTGGAGGAGTGCCCGATCGATATTTAGACAGCATTAAATACATAAATTGTTTTAAGTTTGAGCTACCAAACTACAACTTAATCATTCCGCATTTTGCGGTGGCTATATATTATTATTTCAGATCTACCGATTTTAGAGAATCGGTGCTAAACGACAACCTGGAGAGCATGTATCAAACAGTATCCATAAAAGGCCAGGAAGCAATAATAGTATCAAGTAAAAAGCTAAGCGACGCCGACGCAGCCTTTATTCATCGCTTTGCATGCCAAGAATACCCCGCATACGCCTTTAAGGATGTAAGCGCATATATCCAATCTTATTTAAAATACATGAAGGAAAAACATAACGAAATAACTAAAACAATTCCGATAAAAGTAAAATTTCCAATTACAGAAAAATTTAAAATCGACACTAGGGCTACTAAAATTTTTGACAATAATGACATGCCCGCCTATTTTGTTCACGAGGTCACAAACGATTACTCAAATTTAGGTTTTACGAAGTTGATAAAAATTTTACAAAAAAATAATCTTACCACTAGAATGAAAGATATAACATCATTGCCGATAGTTGAGTCAAAAACTCCAGAAAATACTACGGAAATTCTAAGAGAAGTACCTGCAAGACGTGGTTATTCTTACGCCAATATTAGCCAGGACAAAGATGTTTCCTGCGGTAGTTTGCAAGGCATTGAGGTGGAAGACAAAGAGGAGTCGATCGAAAATATAATTACCATATTGCACCTCAAGGAAAATATTTTGACAGATACACCCGTAGATCAGACTGCTACGGAATCTACATCGGAAAGCTCTAACAGAGTAAGAAGAGTAATAATCAATGCAAATTTAAAAAAAGATATAGAAAAATCGATCAATAACGAACATGTAGAAAACTTTGAAATGTTTGATCAATATATTAATTTTTTACAATCTCAAAGTGCGATAAAAAAATTAATAAAATACGACATACAAACATTGCCACAATTTATAAACAAAGCAAGCGGAAAAGTAAAGTCAAAGTGCCAAATACACCAAAGTCCAAAAAGATATATTACCGCTACTTTTGAGTACAACAACCTACATGTTGGCCTGTTAGACTTAGAAAACACAAGCAACACATCAGCAAGCTCATGGGTTATTGTTTCAAAAAAGCCTATTTTGCAAGCAACTTTCTATTCATTTCTATGCTTGTATTTTGAGCATGATATAACATTAGATGAAATTAAGAGAAGGCACAAAACCGCTCCTTTAAAATTCATTACAAAAAATCACGAACACGTAAAAGATTTATCAGAAAAAAATTTAATTAGATGGACTAGCAGTTTACTAGGGAAGCTATTTTTATAGCATCGACTAAAATACGTAACTTTTTTAATTGAATAATATTATTTTAGATATCTACAATTATCAAAAAACATTCTATGTAAAAAATATTTTATAAATTTTGAAAATCTCTACTATAATTTTCGCTAACCACAAAACTAAAGTTACCCATACTATCTATTTGCAGCATAAAAAAGCGATCAAAATTCCATGCCATATGAAGCCCATGTAAGCCAATACTTTTCCGTTAAAATAATTAAAAACTAGACAACTATAAGTCTTATATCGCTATAATACCCTCAAAGGAGTTTCCATGCAAAAACCTAAAAAAATCATCCCAGAAACTAGCACGAGTAAATACGAACGCATAAACGATATAGCCGTTATGATAAGCAATAAGCCACATACTATATCCGAGCTTTCCGAAAAACTGGGCGTTTGCACTAAAACCATACAAAGAGATCTTTATGACGTGCTAGCCAAAAACGGAGCCGTAAAAAAGGGTAGGATGTGGAGCATGGATAAAACCGAGGCCAAAGACAACCTAGATCAAGAAGAGCGAACCATCATAAATATCTTAGATAATATCTCAAAAACCATGGGGACAAATTTCTACTCAAAGGCTCACGTCTTGCTAGAGCAGATCACTAGCAGGCTAAACCACCCTATACTAACCAATATAAACAACGAAAAGCTAGACGAAAAAGACTTTGCAAATTTTGAACTACTTGAAAGCGCCATCAAAGAAAAAAGACTGGTAGAGTGCGAGTATAATAACTTTAAATTTAAGATAAAACCGCTAAAGCTAGCTATGTTTGACGGGTTTTGGTATTTGCTTTTTTTTGATACCGGCAAAAACGATACCTTTAAGAAATTTCATCTAAAAAGTATTGCGAGCATTAAAATACTTGATGGTAAATTTGATGTAGAAGCAAAAATAGAAGATAGGCTAAAAAATATAAACTCCGCGTGGGCGACGCTAGATGAGCCAAAGATAGCCAAGCTGCTTTTAGCTCCGCAGATAAAAAAGTATTTTGAGAGAAAACCATATGCCAAGCAAAGCATATACGGCGAGGATCCTGACGGTTCGGTCATCATAGATATAGAATACACAAATATAATGGAGATAAAACCACTCATCTACTATTACATCCCCTTTATCAAGGTGCTTGAACCAAAGGAGCTAGCCGATGTGATTAAGGGCGAGATAGAGGAGTATTTTAACGAGATAAATGTCTAAAATTTAAGTACGCATGCGATCTATAACGTCGCATGCGTATTCATTCTAGAGCAATCCTCGTAATTTATCTATCATTAGTTTTTCACGTTTTTCATAAAAATCATCAAAATTATCTAAAGATAAATCAACATCAGGTATTAAATGATCCATTAAAAATTTACTCTTGTCTTTATTTCTACATTCGCTTTCAACCCACTCCTCAAGACTCTTATCGTTTTTAGCCATATTTTCATTTGCATCTAGCAACTGTAAATTAGGGAGAGCATCGTACATGGAAAAGTCATAGTATTCTTTTTTATTTTTCTCCATCATTTTTTTATACTCTTTGTATTTACTTTCTGGATGCAAGTGATCCTTGTGGAAATTATTCTTTGTGTCTAAATTTGGATACAAGATGGATAAGACGGCAAAAGCCTCTGGACTATTTTTTCTATACAGCATCAAATCTTGCAAAAAGTCATCATCGACAGTATTGCTATATTTATAAGACTTTTCAATACCCTCTAACGGAAATTCATCAATGTTTTCGTCAAAAAATACTTTACCGTCAAAATCCTTTTTAAATACTTTTCTCGTTGCGGTTAAAACGCTATCTGCACTTCCTCCAAACGGCTTAAATAGCGTAGCCCTTAGTAAGTATTTTTTTATAACCTCTCTTGTTTGTTTTTGCCCAGTGCCGTGAACTATGCAGCTAGCCAAATTTTTATGATATACATAATAAAGTACCGGTAAAATTGCATTATTTGAACTCATTGTTTGCGCATTAAACCCAAAATTTTCAAGCAGATCAAAAACGCTATGAAAGGCCATTTTTATGTTATCCCATTGCTGTTCGATATTTTCTATAAATCCGTTATTAAAACTACCTATGTCAAATTTTATATTTTCGTGATATAAATACAAAAACGCTTTTAGTACTAAATCTTTCGAGATATTAAAGCCTTTAGAGTTATTTATAAAATCGACAAGTTCATTTATTTCTTTTCTGGCATCTTTTTGTTTCCAGTTTGCGATAGCATAACTAAATAATATATCAGAATAGCTAAGGTGTGTCCCGCCCGAGTTAATACGAATAAATATATTCACCGCTTTTTCAGGATTCGGGTCGTCTTCTTGGTAGAAGCTGATAATATCTTTTGAAAATATTCTTTTTTCAAAAAGCGCTAAATTTCTGGTTTCTTTATTAGATAACTCAAATTCTCCTTGTATTTCCATAGCCTTTACTTCATCATCGCTATGAGGATATATATCCTTACATCTAAACCATTTTTGTCCAAATTTATCCGTATAAATCTTTTTACTGCCGGTTTCAGCTTTTTCCAACCATAAAAATTCATATTCTACGTTATCGTTTTTAGGCTCTTGACTTGCGGTTAGATTAAAATAAAACTCGCAAATTTTAAATTTATCGTCTGTATTTTCCCATTTTTTATACGGTCTATGTGTATGGTATTCTCCGCAAAGCGCTAAATATAGAGAAGTTAATCTTTGTTGCCCGTCTAGTATAGCTGAAAATTCGCCTATGCTCTTAGTAGACTTATATTCGTTATGAGTATGATACCATTCTCTAAAGTATCTTAAAAAACTGTAAAACTTCCATTGCTCTGCGCTTTCGCTTCTAACTTTCCAAAAAAGCATAGAGCTAATAGGATAGCCTCGCATAATAGAATCAAATAGCCTTTCTACTTGCTCTCCAGACCAAACATACTCCCTTTGAAATGCGGGAATAAGATATTTATCCGTCTCAATTTCTCGTATCGCATCCGCTATTGTTATTTGTTGAAATCCAGCCATATTTTACTCCTTGTAAAAATTTTAGATTGTCATTATAACTAAATTTATATTATATTCAAAAATAGGCTGGATCATACCCAGCCTTACACCCATTATTCTAAGTATCTTTACATACAAGTACCTCATTTAATCTATCCATAAATTCACCTGAGCTTAAGATGAAAATAAATTTAGTTAACCTTGCTACTATGGCAAAGTCGCCCAGCAGTAGAAATTTGACTTTATATACGCTATTTTTCACCGTTTTTATCGTATTTTCATAATCTTGTATGTTTTTCATAAATTTATCCACACTGATGTTTCAAAAATCTCTTTTTGTATAAAATTTCCGTTCGTATCAAGGGTATAGGTTTTGCCTAGAAGACATAGTTTAAAGCCCGTTATCTCGCCAAAAACAGGCAGCGATTTCGTCTTTTGGTAGTAGTCTTTAACTACTTTAGAGATTATATTTAGCTGCTCGTCTAGAGCCTTAAAACATAGTTCATCTAAAAACGGCGTTAGGCTGATATACCTTAGGTGCTGCACCATAGCAAGGGCGAAAATTGGCTCGTTAAATCTCTTAAAATTTGTATCTATGTAGATATAAGAGCCTCTAAATTTCGCTCGCTCGTCGTAATGGATTTTTGCAGCATTAAGCTCGTCTTCGATATTAAGCCCAAAGTGCTCGCTAAGAGCCATGATAAGCGTTTTTGAGCTATGAGACCAGTCAAAATGCCCCTTTGACATAAACTCATCTAAGCTATTTGCTCTTTGCAAATTCGCAAGAGCACTACTGAAGTTCTTTTCTCTTGCGTAACCTAGTGCCTTTGAAAGCGCTTTTTTATCGCTATTTAGCGTTAGTTCTTTTATTTGTTCGTAGATCACTGATTATCCTTTTTTGATTTTTGTGCCGATACATTTTTTGCACGTTTTTAAATGCCTGTAGCCAAAAGCCACGCCTTGATTCTTTCACTTAAATTTTGAGCCCATAACCGCCTTTCTTAATATCTATACAAACGAGTTTCATAAAATTTTAGGAAAATAGTAAAAAACAATGGAATTTTTAAAATAGCGTTACGATTTTACTCATCTCTGCCTTGATCTTACTTTTTAGATAAAGGGCTTGTTTTTAAGTCTGGGGTAGACGCCTCTATAATAAAGCTTGATGTTTTCGATCTGGGGAGGTAGTAAAATATCATCCATAGCGACTCCTTTTTTGGATAATTTTACTTTCAATTTAGGACATTTCGAGGTCCAAATTTGATAAATTTGGTTACCGATCGTCGGTCAAATTTCTATAATATTAAGCCCAAGACTTGAGTTGTATATCTTGCAGTTGCCGATTTTATCGACTCTTGATAGCGGATCATGCACATGCCCGCAAAGGATGATTTTTGCTTTTAGCAGCCCGTGCTTTAGCACCCTATAAAGCTCTTTATCGCCAAAATCTCTACCGTGCTCTACAGCCGTTTGTGTATGAGCTGGTGGGACATGCGCAAGCAGTACGTCGCACTCCGCAAAGTCCAAAATGTCCGTACACATATAGGGAACGCAGCCAAATTTTATGCCTTCAATCGTCTTTATATCGCCGTCTGCGTAAATGTTTGGCGTCCTCATCCATGCGACACCAGCAGAGCCGTCTACGTCGTGATTTCCGCTACATACAAAGATCCGTCCTTTAAAATTTTCCAGCCACCGCCCGACCCAAGCCTTTTGCTCGCTAACGCCATTTTGACTTGCGTCTATCAAATCGCCGCTTATGCAGCAAACGTCAAATTCTAGCCCCAAAATTTGATCAAATTTAGCCTTATCAAAGTGCAAATCGCTTGCGTGCAAAATTTTCATCTCGTTTCCTTTTTGGCGCATATTTGGACACGGTTTTGTCTGGTTTGAAATATAATTTTATCAAATTTAACCAAATGAGATAGGATGATCAAATTTGACGTTCATTGCAGATTAAGCGAACTCCACGCTAAATTTAAAAGCGGCCTTAAAGTGCCGACGGCATCCGTAAAGTAGCTAAAACTAGAGTTAAGCTCTGGCGACGAGATCTCGCTTTTAGCTATCGTCAAAGCGGTAAATTTGATAAAAGGCGAGCTAAAAACGGACGCCGAATTTCACTTCGTAAATCAGATTTCGCCGCTAAAAAACGGCGAAATATCGGCAAATTTTACGCTCCTGGTTTAACCCAGGAGCATCCTTAATCCCTCAAGCCCTCCAGCCTTTATCGCCATGCCTCTATATGCGCTCACGTGAGTATCTACCGGATTTATGCGGATTAGATGGGCGCGCTTAAATCTTTTTGCCATCCTTTCTCCGTGAATCCTGATCGTAGGCACGGCAAGCCCCGCGCCGATCTCGATTACGACGATTTTGGAGTTCATATTATGGCTAAGCCACGCATCGTACTTTTTACGCTGCGCCCAAGCCCTTTTATGGTTAAATTCGTGATCGTAAAACATAAGGATATTTGGGCGGCTCACGCATCCGCACTCAGGGCACACGGGCATCTTTGTAGCGATAAATTTGGTCTCATCGACCTCTACGCTGTTTTTGTCCATGCTCCAGATGTTGCCATCATCGTTGTGGATACACTGCGCGTGATGTATGGAGCCGTGGATCTCGTAAATTTTATCCTTGTCAAATCCCGCCTTTTCAAAATGCCCGTCGACGTTTGAAGTGTAGATAAAATAATTACCATTTTTGGCTTCGCAAAGATTTTTTATTAGCGCAAAGCCCTCGTGAGGCGTAGTTTTGTTATAAAGCTTTAGCCTGTGTCCGTAAAACGCCCAAGCTAGCTCAGGACTGCTAAAAAACCACTGCGGATTTGCCATCTCGGTAAAGCTTAAATTTTTATCCTTTAAAGGCGGATAGGCTTTCCAAAAGCCAAGATCGCCTCTAAAATCAGGCAGTCCGCTATCTACGCCCATGCCAGCACCTGCCGTGATAATGACGGCTTCGGCGTTTGCGACGATTTCTTTTGCGCGGAGTATTGTGTCGTACGCTATTTCAAATTTGTCTGCTTCCATACTTTCTCCTAAATTTGAAGTATCAAAGCATTATATCCGCCAAACCAGACATTTTTTGTCCTAGCGCGCGACTTCTCTTAGTTTTTCTAAAACCTTAACCATCGCTAATGTATCTAGTTTACAGTATTCTAAAAGTGCCTTTCTAATCGCATCTTGCTCACCCTTGGTTTTGCCTTTTAGTTTTGCGTATTCACTCATGGCTTTACCGCCGTTATGGATTAAATTTAAATTTGTATACGCATCCTTAAAACTAGGTACTATGGCCGGTAGAACCTTCTTTATGGACGAACTTCCGTACATTTTTGGGTGATAATAAAATCTCTTTGCAAACGGGATTTCAAGGTCTTTAATGTTACTGTGTATACTCATAAGATGAGACGAGAATTGCGGAAACAATGCGGCCAAATTTTGCATCACTCCTTTTTCAAAACTAGCATGATAGGCTAGCACGCAAGCATCCTGCGGGATAAATTTGATCAAATTTAGCGCCAGCTCGTATCTAGGATCAGCTCCAGCCTCGGCCAAAAACTCAAAATGCTCTAAATTTCCATTGCCATAATCTTTGTGGATAGAAAACTGAAAAGGTATCTGCTCGTATGGTCTAAGCCCTATAAACTCGGGCATGGCCTGCTGAAATGTCTCAAAGTCAAGGTGGTAGAGCGGATAGCTAAGCGTATCCAAAAACTCCCCAACCGCCACCTTGTCTACCAATTCCTCCCCGTTAATTTGAGCTTTTATTTGTATCTGTTGATTTGCATTAAAGGCGTCTATGTCTTTAATATCGGCAATATTTACTATCCCGCCTCGGTAAAGATCGGTTGCCTTTTGTTTATTGATACTTGTGATATTAAAAACAGAAGTCCCATCGGGTATTTTTCTTTGCTCATGCCAGCAGTAATTCATTCCGTCACACTCATAAGGCTTAAAACAATGCACTCCTATATCTAAATTTGGCTCAACATCATTATTGATCGTCTCTTTTAATTTTTTGATATTTTTAGCCACCTCGCTTTGCATAGCTAAAATTTGATCCGTTACATCATTTACCGTAAATAGCTTATCAAGCTCTAGCTTTTCGCCGCGAATGTATTGGTTGTTTAGATATATCACATTAACGCGCTCCACCTCATATCCTAATGAGCTAACGACATAGTACTGGATGCTCGCATCATCTACATAGACATCCGACAGACTCGTGCTGCTTTTTACTTCATTTATAACAAGCTTCCCATCAACGACCCGCAAGATATCAACCATGACTAAAATTTCATCAAAACAAAATGTCGCTTCATATATCGCTTTTTCGCCGTTTTTGATAAAATTCTCAGTTTGGGCTATCTTTTCATCAAAGCTGCTACCATCAAATTTTATCCTTTTGCCACCGCCAAATAGCTCACAGGCAAGCTCTCCGACTATGTTTCCGGTCTCAAATACGGCAGGATCCGTATTTTGATCCAAAACATCGCGCTTATATTTTTTAAGCCATAGCGATTTTGGACACTGAAGACCTCGTACATAGAGGGATTTTGACAAGAATTTATTGTTCATTTTTACCTTTACAACTTTATAAGGATTTATTATACTTTTTTAAACTATATTTAAATACAATAGTTTTCGTCTTTTAATTTTAACATAAAAAACTAGACATCAAAAGTCTAGAAAAATAGGTAATAATTGCATTATGCATTTTTTTGCAACAACTTAATTTAAAAAGGGGGGGGGCGTTTAAAGATCATAAAGAGACGTTTGAAAAAATTTAATGAAATATTTTTCAGAGGTAGAAAATCTATTTGATAAAAAAATAAAAGAACAGCTAAAAGATGCTAGCGATGATGTGATAGGGTTTATGGTAAATATCATTTGGCCTTTGAGGCTACCGCCTATAAAAAGCATATAGAAGGAGTTGTGTTGAGATTTTTTTAAAAAAAATCAATAAAGAAGTATTAATAAATAGTAGCTCTAATTCATTACTAGAAAATTTCGACGTATTTGCTAAAAGCAGGCAAAAATACTACGACCAACAAGCTAAACTCATCGCTTTTTACTCCACTAAACCTGTTGATTCTATCTCAAGTTAAAAGTATAAAACCTTGATTGATCATAGCATCTAATTGTTTTGGGTTTTACTGGTGCAAAGAGAAGCAAAAATTCGTTAAATTAGCCACCAAGCAACCCACGTAGGGATTTTTATCCCTGCTATATTAGTACGATAACAATTTTACCTATCTTGAAGACTCTTTATGTTGGACCAATGTGATCTGGCACCACATGTTTTATCTTGCGATACAACGTTATCTATTTAAGAACTTAACTAATTCATCTTTAAAATGGTCATCATCGTACTCTTCGCCCAGAGCATCATATGTTAGCTCGAAAGATACATTACCAACATACGCATTTACTCTTGATGTATAAGAAGTCGGTTTTTTGGTAGAAACTTCAATATTTAGATATGCCGGCAAAAAAGAGCCTTGCTGATCAAAACTATTTCTAGTAATAACGCATTTTTCGTTTAAATATGCATTGCAAAATTCTAAAAACTTAGACCCCAATGCGTCTGCTAGCTCCCTTTGTGTGTTAGCTAAATCTATAAACTGCTCAATTATTGGAGCTGATTTAACAACTTTTTTCTTTGCCATTTTTTCTCCTTTGTTTTAAAATGTTTAAACTTTTTTATTTCTTTGTCTAAATAACTTTTTGTAAAAATATACGTGTTTTTTGGCTAGATAAAAATGTCCATTTTTTAGATTTTTAAATTTAAGCCACAAAGCAACTCTGCTTTGTTTTTAATTCGGTTATGCTCCTCTGAAGCCTTGCCCATTCTGCTTTTAGCTGCCACTCTTTTGCTATCACGCTCTAAAAATAAGCCCCCCTGCTCCTTTGTAATAAACTCGTCTAGGCTATTCCAAATTTGCAAGTGCTCTTGTTAAACATGGCCAAGTGCCTTTTTATAGCTGTTTTGTGTTAATTTTTGAGCTGCTTGCAAAATCACTAATTATCCTTTTTTTATTTTTATCGCCGATACATTTTTTGCAATATGTGAAATTATAATGAATAAATCGGACAAAAAATAGTCCTTATGTGCTAGTAGAATTTGTCAAAATCACAATAAATTCTTAAAATTTAGGAAAAACAGTGAAGCCGACTATTCTTATTTCCAATCTTTTAATCAAAAACTACGTCAAAATCACCGATGCTTTGCGCTCTATCCTTGATAAATACGATATAAAATGCGAAATTTTAGAAACTAAAGACATTTGGATGAGGGACTTTATGCCGTTTTTGCTTGATGATGGGCGCATTGCATCTTACGTTTACGATCCGGACTATCTAAAAAGCGATAAGTATAACCACCTAAGAACCAAAATCCGATATACAAGCAACCATATAGACTTAGTTATAGACGGCGGAAATTTCATAAGGCATAAAAATAAAGCCATAATGACCGATAAAATTTTCAAGGAAAATCCACTGAAAACAAAAGCCGAGATCGTGGAGACCATAAAGCAAAAATGCGCGCTAAACGAGCTTATAATCATACCAAGACAGCCATACGATATGCTAGGGCACAGCGATGGCATGGTAAGGTGGATAGATGAAAATAGCGTGCTGGTAAATGACTTTTCAAATGAGAGCAAAAGCTTTAATGATAGGCTCACAAAAGCGCTTAAAAAGAGTGGCTTGGATGTGAAATTTATGAAGTATAAAGAGGGATTTTTCACTAAAAAGAGAGACTGGGGCGCTTACTTAAATTTTATTAAAATTAAGGATATTTTAATAGTTCCGATATACGGCATAGATGAGGATGATGCGGCGGTGGAGCAAATCAGGAAATTTTATAGCGGCTGCGCGGTGGAAACGATAAATTTGAGCGAGATCATAGAGTATGGCGGGGCGCTACACTGCATAACGGCAGAGAAATTTGGGCGGTAGAGTTACCGCCATTTTTAAAACTATTTTTTGTTTTTACTCCAATATTCAAAGTTTTCTGGAAATTCCACATTTTTGTTTAGATAGTTATTCCAAAATTTGTTTATACCTCTGGCAATAGGTTCAAAACTCTCAGCCGACAAAAAATCACTTTTTGCATTATTACAAATGTAACAAGCCAAACGACAATTCTCTTTTGAATATTTATTTTCACTTTCTGGCGCTGTTATCACTCGTTCAACTTCTAAAAATTTTCCTCTTGGTCTGGCTTCTTCGTACTGTTTATTTATTTTTTTATCGAAGTATCTTATTAAATCGCTCTCTTCAACTCCGCAATAACAGCATTTTTTATCTTGACTGTTATACCAATTTAAGAATTCATCTCTTCCACCAAAACCTTTTATTCTATCCGCAGTAGCTAGGCTATTTATTCTTCTATCGTTGTCGGCATAATCAGTAAATGATTCAATATTTAAGTCAATCATATTTTTTTGTGTTACTGTTACGCTATCTTTATTTTTATAAATTTCAAATTTATCATTAAAGAGCACCTCTTTATCAGCATCAAAATTTTTTATCTCAAGCTCAAGCCTATAAAATTTATCATCATCAATGCAGCCAATAATTACATTGACATTATTTTTAACTTTTTCCAATATTTCTTTTTTTAATAAAAGTCTATATTTCTTATCGACTCTTTTTGAAATACTTTTTACAATCACCTTCTCGTCGTCTTTTTCAGCATAAAACCAGTCACCGGGACTAGATGTAAAATTCTCAAATCTCTTGTCTGTTAAAATATATGCTCTTGTTCTAAGCGTTAATTTCTCTATCATATCTTCCTCTCCTTCATAGATTTTTGCCATTATATCAAAAAATACAGACGCAAAATGTCCAATCTCATCAGCTACAATATACCGCAAATTCATACAAGGATACGACATGAAAAAACACGCTAAAATACGTATAAAAACCGCAAAAACATATGCCATGACCGCCGAGGAGGCAAAGTCTCAAGGTACGGGAGTTAAAGAACCCAAATCTAGAGAAAATGGCATCGGCCTACCTGAAAATCCAAATTTAACCGCAAAAAACGCGCTGTTCTTGCCTATTTTAAACAACGTTTATCTAGATGAAAGAAAAAAGACGAAAGGGGTATATACTTACGATATTTTCGTGGGTATCTATGAGGACGATACGCTAAAAAAATCTATGTACTTTTACGGTCATGAGTCAAATAATTTTTGCTACGATACCCTTTCTCTAAACGATTTTTTAAAAAACAAAAACACCAATCAATCCTCTATAATCAATCTAAACGAAATCAGCGGTAGCGAAACATTTTACGAGCTAGAGCTTGGACCGGAGGACGAATTCGATATCAAAAATTTATTCGTATCAAATTTATCTTTAAACGTTTTGGGATTTTACGGCGAATGCGCGCTAAAGGGAGTGTATTATGTTAGAAATTTGATAAACGACGCTCCAAACATACATCAAAACGAAGCTTTGGTTGGTGCGGTAAATTTTATAGATAACGTCTTTTGCGAAGCTAGCGAATACTCCATCATGCAAAGAACGGGCAAAAGAAATTCGCTATTAAAAGAGCTCGAAAAAGAGAAGCTAAACAAAATACGCACGCAAACAAAAACTCGCATAAATCAAAGATATATCTTTTCTATGATTAACGGCTTTTTGGTCGAGAGCTGCGCTAAAAAGGATTATAGCAAGCCCGTAGGCGTCGCCTTGCAAGGTTTTAAAGCGCAGCGTTTTGGGCTTCATGATGCCGAAAAAGGCGACAAGAAGATGACGTATAGCGGTACCCTTGAATGTCAAGACAATGAAATAATTTATCTGCCTAACGCCAATCTTTTCATAGACGATAAACCGATAAAAGATTGGAAAAGATTGATTTTTAAACTCCCGGCCGATGATGCGCCACTCGCCCAGAATTTCCGCTACGTAGAACAGTCAAAAGAAAAAACCGCAAAAATAACCTTTAATATCCCGCTAGACTCAGATAATTTTACCTTAGACGAGTTGTATATAGGAGTTTATAGTTCATCGCTAGGTGACGAATTTGGCGCAGTAGGCGCCTTGTATCACATACCAAAAACCGTAGCAAAGCATATAATGGACATTTGCGGCAAGGATGGGGAGCTGCGAGATCACATAGAGGAAATTTTTAAAGACGTCGAAAAAAATAGGTATAAAAACTTTTATCTGGGCGCTAGGATGTACAGCGATATTTTTGGATATTTGGATGAATTACTTTGCGAATTTGAGAGAGAGCCTATTATGACAAACAAAATTTGATTTCGTATAGACGGTATTTTGGTCCGGCGTCTGACCAAAATACCTATTTGCAGATAAATACTTAAAACCCTATCCTAGCGTTTTTCTCTTCGTTTTTTAGCACAGCTTCTTGCTCTAGTCTTTGGCAAAAATCATCTCCATTTTTGATAGGTCTAAATTTAGCTTGTCTTCTCACGCTAGCAAAATCTCCCGGAGCTAGCAAGCCTAAATTTGAAATCTTTTTAGCTGCATTTTCATCAAATTTGACTTTTAGCAAGGCGCACTCTTTTTTAAATAAATTTAGCGCTTGGTTTGGCAATAGATACCCAAACTCTAGCTTTAGGTCAAATCTTCTAAGGCTTGCTTTATCGAGATTATCTATTAAATTCGTAGTGGCGATAAATATCCCGTCAAAACTCTCCATCTGCACTAGCATCTCGTTTACTTGCGTTATCTCCCAGCTTCTTGAAGCCCCGCTTCTATCTTGTAAAAAGCTATCTACTTCGTCAAACACAAGCACGGCTTTTTTGTTTTTTGCTTCCTCAAAGGCATCTGCTATATTTCGCTCGGTTCCTCCGACCCACATAGATAAAAGATCGCTTCCTTTTTTGATGATTATGGGCTTCCTTAGGCTTTTGGCGATAAATTTGTCATAGGCGCTCTTGCCAGTTCCAGGTACTCCATATAGGCAAACTCTAGCGCTTTTGCTCTCTTTTATGCCTTTCATTAGCTCGTTTAGATCGCAGTTTGAGTTTACAAAATTTGGATCGTAGCTGCTAGGTAGATCGTCGCTTGACTTGTCTTTTTCGATCTCTCCGTATCCTTGAGCTTTTAGAGTGTTGCTTATCACTCGCTCAAAGGCTTTGTTTCTATCTCCAGTGTTTAAATTTGAAACGACTAAGCTTGCGTTGCTAACTACTGCGGGAGCTACATGTTCATTTTTGGCCAGCTTTTTTATTAGCTTATTATCTATCAAATTTGCGCTGTATTCTTTGATGATCTTAGCTCTCATGTTTTCATTTGGCACTCCTAGCTCTATAGCTAGGTTAAAGCGTCTAACTACGGCTTCATCCATGCTATAGATATTGTTGGTTATCCAGATGGTCGGCACTTCGTTTGTCTCTAAGGATCTGTTTATAAAGGCTTTGCC
Organism: uncultured Campylobacter sp.; assembly: GCA_963528245.1. Classification (GTDB taxonomy): domain Bacteria; phylum Campylobacterota; class Campylobacteria; order Campylobacterales; family Campylobacteraceae; genus Campylobacter_A. The sequence goes on from CAURWB010000041.1 coordinate 16,702, forward strand.
GTACTGTCTTTTCTCGTCATTTCTGGTGTTAAATACGTCTTCGGCTTCGTCATACATCAGCAAATTTGATCCGGCTTGCAAGACGTTTTGCGCAAGACAATAAGATTTTATCCTTTGTAGCTCATTTGCGTATCCGCTTTCATCCGCATAGGCTACTTCATATAGTTTTAAATTTAGATCGCTAGCTATCACTTTACTTAGCTCTGTTTTTCCAGTTCCAGCTGAACCATAGAGGAGTACGTTTACTCCTTTTTGTTTCTTGTGAATAGCGTTTTTTAGAAAAGAGACTAAAATTTGCATATCCTCTTTTACGTGAGCATAGTTTTTAAGCGTCAAATTTGTTTCGCTACAAGGCTTTATGGCACTTTGAAATATTTCATCTATACTTTCACATTTAATAAACAATGCGCCTGTAAATTCGTTATTTATGACGTCGATTTTAGATCTTAGGTTGCGCGAATAGTAGGAATCGATTTTTATTAAAGAGGTCTTGGCAAAAATCCCGTCTTTTCTAAAAGCGTTTTGAACGTCTAAGACATCTAAATTTAGTATCTGCGATAAGGCTTTTACGGCTTGTCTGTTGTTTAGGTCTCCCATTAGATCGCAAGCATCCGAGATGATCTCATAGTTAAACACAATAGCTACGAATCTCAAAATATCCTTTTCCGTATCGGTTAGGCCTAAATTTTCTTGAAGCAAATTTAAATTATGCTCGAGATCTTTTAGTTTGCATGAGATTTTGGCTTTTTCAAGGATGTCAAGCCTATTTTTAAGAGCTTCGATGTCTTGTTTAGTTGGCTCACTTGAATGTACGCCTAAAAACTCTAGAACATTATCGTGTCTGCATCTTAAAAATTCCCTTTCTCCCCCAGCGCGAAAAATCGCGCGAAGCATCCAAAGCATCGCAAGGTCGTATATTTCGTTATCTACATAAAAGCTTTCGTTTCTCATGCCTGACTCCTTGTTTGTTTTTTGTTTGAAGGTATTTTACTGGGTTAAAAGGACAAAAAATTGTCCAAATATGTAAATTTCTAAGTTTAGTGTGCTAGCAATGGTATTTAACAAAATCATATAGGATAATATACAATCAAGGAAGCTCAAAATTTTAATCTTTTGGTAATCATAGGCTAGTAAAAAACAAAATTATTCATAAACAATATAGCGTCATAAAGGGGTTAAATAAAATATTTATTTAATAATATTTAAAAGATAACGGTATATAATAAGCCGCAAACAGCGATATATTTTTAAAAAATATGGGAGAAAATATGTTTGAAGATATAGACTATGACGGTTTTAAAGATTATTGTAAACAAACTTTAAGTAAAAATACAGTTCCACAATATCAAAGCTATTTAAAAAATTTTATTAGTTTTTTAGAAGACAATAAAATCTACTCAATTTTTGACTATTATGACTTAAAAAGCAAAAACCCAAAATATTTAGAAGAAGAGTTTTTAAAATCTGGAAAAACCAAAAAAGATTTTGCTGACTATAACTCAGCAGTAAAAAAATATATAGAATTTAAAAAAGGCAAGGGAGAGACGATGCCAACAACAAGCAATGAAATACAAAAGAAACAAGCAAATTTTCCACTAAATCAAATTTTATACGGTCCTCCAGGCACAGGAAAGACATATACCACAATAGCAAAAGCTATCGAAATAATAAGAGGGAAAAAAATTGGCGAAGAAGAAATAAACGACGAAGAAAAAAGGAGAGCTTTAAAAAAGCAATTTGATGAATATGTACAAAGCGGACAAATAAAATTTGTAACATTTCATCAAAGCTATGGATATGAGGAATTTGTTGAGGGTATCAAACCTGTTTTTGAACGCGAAGATCAAAATAAAGAAATAGAGTATGAGATAGCAGACGGAGCTTTTAAAGATATTTGCGAAAAAGCAAAGGGCATTAAACTCGAAGAAAAAACAAGCTATATTATACAAGACAATACAAACATATGGAAAATGTCAATCGGAGACTCCACTTATGAGGGGCACAATCATCTATTTGAGTACTGTAAAGATAAGAAAGTAGTACTTCTTGGCTTTGGCAATTATAATAATTTTTCCGGATGCAATGATATAAAATCTATACAAGAAAAATTAGGAGATAATGATCCAAATAGTTATCCTCCAAGAGCAATAGATATATTTAAAAATAAAATAAAAAGAGGCGATCTGATTCTTGTTTCGTATGGAAATACAAAGCTAAGAGCTATTGCTAAAGTAGTCGGTGAATATAAAATAATTGATGACGAAAGTCTCGACTGTTACATTCAATCCAGAGAAGTAGAGTGGGTTTTATTACCAAAAGAGCCATTTTCATATAATTCAATTTTAAAAAAACGCTTTTCTCAAAAGACTATATACAATATAAAAGATAATGTAAATAAAGAGGCTCTTAAAGCAATTTTTAATAATAATGCAGATGGGGCACCTCAAGAGTATGTTCTAGTAATAGATGAAATAAACCGCGGGAATATATCCAAAATTTTTGGCGAGCTTATAACGCTCATAGAGCCATCAAAAAGACTCGGTGCAGATGACGAGATCATAGTAGAGCTACCATACTCAAAAGAGAAATTTGGAGTGCCGTCAAATTTATACATAATAGGCACGA
>CAURWB010000042.1:0-18826 GCA_963528245.1 uncultured Campylobacter sp.
CCGAAACGATAGAAAAGACGCTAGGCAAAGGCAGAGCCGAGCTATTTATGCAAGGTAAGATCACTATGCGGGATTTGATAACGCAGCAGGGGCGAGTATTGGATTTGGGCGAACTTGCTAAGAAAAAGAAAATTTGGGAATATTCAAAGGAAAATATTAAGCATTTTGAAGTGCCGAAAGAGCTAAAAAGGCAGATAAATTTAAGCACCGACAAAATCAGAGGCTCGATTAAATATCTATACGAGCACCATAAAGATGATGGGATGTTTAAAGATGAAAACGAGGTAAAAGCTATTATTGCCGATGCCCTAAAAAATTACGATTATATCAAACCCTCAAAAAAGAATGGCGGCTTTATTATAGCCAAAGCTTTAAACGGCGATAAAAACAGAATGATAGATATTGGCATTTATCCTGACAGCGGCGTAATTTTTCACGTAAATAAGAAGCGTTGGGATAGTGATATGAAAGCATTTCAGAAAAACAGATAAGGCGGTGAGACCACCCACACCCTCACACGGACGAACAACGCAGCATAAAACTACGCGCCGAACGGGGCGGTAATGCTTTGCTAAGAAGCTGGGGTATTTCACTTTCGCTCAACCCTTTCGCCTTAACTGTATCGTAATTATACCATATTTTTACCAAACCAACCCCGTTTAAAATTTAAGTTACTATTCTATCAAAGGCAGTGCCTTAAATTTAACTCTCGTGGAGGACAAAATGGATATTGAGGAGCTAAAAAAGCAAGTCGGTGATTTGCAAGCAGAAAAAGAAGCGATGAACGCTAAAAACAAAGAGCTTTTAAGCGAGGTAAAAAAGCTAAAAGCTAAAAATAGCGACGCGGTGGAAGCCGAGAAATACGCCGAGCTTGAAGCTAAATACGACGAGCTAAAAGCAGAGAACGATAAGCTCGCTAAAAAATACGATGCCGATACGAAAAAGCTAAACGCCGATCTAGCTAGCGCTAACGGATCGCTAAATAAGTATCTAATCGATGCGGGGCTAAGCGATAATCTCGCAAAAGCGGGCGTAAAGGCGGAGTTTTTAGAAGCAGCCAAAGCTCTTTTACGCGGCAATGCTAGCTTAAAAGACGATAAGGGTGAGCTAAAGGCGTATATCGCGGATAAGCCTATAAGCGAGTTTGTGAGCGAATGGGCGCAAAAAGATGGTAAAGCTTTCATAGCGGCGCCTCAAGGTCAAGGCGGAGGAGCCAGCGGTGGCGGCGGTAGCGTAAATATCGGCGCTAAATGGGGTGGCACTCGCGAGGAGCGAATAGCTGCGATAAAAGAGAAATTTAATTTAAAGGAATGAAAATATGGCACTAAGCGATATGAAGGTATTTTCCGAATACCTAGCAGGTACTACGATCGAGACGCTAAGTCAAGACATCGAGAAATTTAACGCGGCTAGCGGCGGTACGATAATTCTAAACGCGCAGGGCATAGACGGCGATTTTATGCAGGAAAGCTTTTTTAGGGGCATCCACTCCGCGCAACGCAGGGTAGATAGATACGCGGCTAACGCAACAGCTACGGCTACTACCCTAAGACAAGAGCAAGATAACGCCGTTAAAGTAGCGGGTGGATTTGGGCCGGTAGTGTTTGAGCCGGGGCAGCTAACGTGGATAAAAAAAGACCCGTCCGTGGCTCTTGAAGTGATTTCAAGAAATATGAGCGAGGCGATGATAAGCGATATGCTAAATACGGCCATCTCTGCACTCGTAGGCGCTATCGGCAATAACGCTGGAACAGTAAACGACGTAAGCGCGAGCGGGGGCATAAACCAGGCCAACCTAAACAACGCCTACGCTAAATTTGGCGATAGAAGCGCGGCCATAACGGCTAATATAATGAGGGGCGCGGTATTCCACAAGCTAATAGGGCAAAATTTAGCAAACGCCGCACAGCTATTTAAAGCCGAAAACGTACTAGTCGTTGAGATTTTAGGGCGCCGCGTAGTAGTTACCGACGCGCCAGCTCTGTATAAAGCGGGAACGCCGAATAAAGACTACGTTTTGGCGCTAACGACTGGTGCCGCGATAGTAAGCGACGCGGGCGATCTAATCACGAATATCCAGACCAACAACGGCAAAGAGCGCATAGAAACGACTTATCAAGCTGATTATACGTTTGGCCTATCGCTCAAAGGCTATTCTTGGGACACGGCAAACGGCGGCAAAAGCCCGGATAACGCAAAACTAGGCACCGGCACGAACTGGGATAAGATTGCGGCTAGCGATAAAGATACTGCGGGCGTGCTACTAATAGGCGACGCGGCTAAAAACTAGGAGGCGGTAAATGTCTAAAATTTGGTATGTAGAATTCCCGACGTTTCAGTATAACGAGGACGTCAAGTCTCTAGCCAAAGAGCGAGGGCTAACAATCATTGACGCTAAATTCGACGAGGGCGACGGCGTGAAAGACCCGCCCGAGCTGACGTTAAAGGGTGCGACGCAAGAAGTCGATTACGACGAGCTGATTTCAAGGCTCGATACGTTAAAAGCGGGCGAGCTGAAGTCGCTAGCGGCGCATTTGGGCGTTGAATATACTAACGCAGACGGCGCTAAAGCCGCGATAAAAGAGAAGCTAGGACAATGATACCTGAGGACGGCACCGGGCTAGCTAATGCCAACGCTTATGTTTCGGTCGAGTTTGCCGATGAGTACTTTTCGGCACGCGGAAACGGGGCGTGGGCTGGGCTAGGCAGCGCGGACAAAGAGGCGGCCATTATCAAGGCGACGGATTATTTAGAGGCGGTTTATTGGGAGAAATGGCAGGGTGAGAAGCTAAAAGCAAATCAGGCGCTGGCATTTCCTCGCAAGCCTTTTGGAATGCCTGCTAAGTTTAAATCCGCCGTGTGCGAGCTGGCTATAAGGGCAAACGCGGGCGAGCTGATGAGCGACGTCGAGCGGCTAACCACCAAAGAAAAAGTAGGCAGTATCGAGGTGGAATATGCGCAAAACGCCGACCCCGCCACCAAATACGCTTACGTAGCCAGCCTTTTAAAGCCGTTTTTAAAACCCGCAAACGCAATGGTAATGAGGCTAGAGCGATGCTAAACGAAAAAGCCAAGAACACGGCGTTTAAATTGCTTGAAAAATTTGGCAAAGTAGGCACGTATAAACGCAAAGGCGGTCAAATTTACGACCCCGAAACGGGCGGAATGACCGAGCAAACAAGCGAATACAAAATAAAGGCGTATATCGATAGCGCGAAAAGCTACTCAAATTTAATAGAAAAAAGCTTATTAAACGAGGGCGATAATGTGATTTTGATAGCCGCCAAATCTTTGCCATTTATACCGCAAAACAACGACGCTATAGAGTTTCCTCACTGCTCCTATACCATCAAATACAATGACGCAGTATGGGGCGGCGAGGACGTAGCGCTGCATCAGCTAATAGGAGTTGCAAAATGATTGATAGGCAGATAGAGGGCTTTAGCGCAAGAGCGCAGGAAAAAGTGCTTAAAATCTTTAAGAAGTCAATCATCGACCTAACCTCGGACATTATCAGCGACACGCCGGTAGATACGGGCAGGCTTAAAAATAATTGGTTTCCTAGCGTCGGCGCAGCTAGCGAGCAGACGACTGAAGCGACCGCAAACGAGGCGGGTGATCGAGCGGAAAAATGCGCGCAAAACGAGCTAACGCTAGATAAAACCTTTTATTTTACGAACAATTTGCCTTATGCCTTTCGCATAGAATTTGAGGGCTGGAGTAAGGTAAAAGCTCCGCAAGGTATGGTAAGGCGCAATGCGATCCGCTGGAAACAAATCGTAAAAAGGGCGGCACGTGCTTAGAATTCGTCAAGCTTTGGAAAAGGCAGTTTTAGCGGTTACGCCCGCTATCGATACGGCGTTTGAAAATACGACGTTTAGCCCAAAAGCGGGCAAGCCCTATCAGCAACTTTATTTTTTACCCGCCAAACCAGAGGCGGCCGTAATTGATGATAGTATTTCAGAAGTATTGGGTGTGTTTCAAATAACTTTACGCTACCCGGCAGGCGAGGGCGTTAAAAATGTTCTTGAGAGGGCGAGGCTTTACGAAAAAGCCTTTAGCGTAGGGGCAAAATTTGAACATGCAGGCGTTAAGACGTATATTTACAGCCCTGCGGAAGTAAAGATACTAGGCGTTGACGGCGATCGCTACGGCGTGGCCGTTTCTATTTATTTTAAATCTTACAAGGAGTGAAAATGGCAGCAAATCTCGAAGTTACCGACGCGCAAGGGACCAAATTTTACATTTGCGATACAGGCGTTGATTTAGGCGACGCGACAAAAATCAAAACGGCGCTAACATCTGCAAAGCGTATAGCGTATTTGGAGGACCTGGGCGACCTTACAAAAACCCGCGAAACCACTGAATATAAATGCATAGACGAGGACGCGGTCGCAGTATCGCAAGGCGCAGTAAGCTATGGTGAAACCGAACTAAAGCTTTTTTATAAAGCAGGCCAAGACAACGGCGTAAACGAACTTAGCGAGATGTTCGACAAAAAACAGCGCAAGCAGTTTATCGTCGTGGGCGACGACGAACCGGCAACTGGAGCGAATAAGCATCCATCATACATAACGGGCGAGTTTATCAACACCAAAGCGGGCATAACGATCAACAAAGGCGACGTTATACGCGTGCCTGCCGTTATCAAAATAACCCGTCTTGATAAAATAATCCCGGCTTCGGCGTAAAAAGGTAAAAAATGGATTTAAAGAATTTCGATATTTCAGCGGGCGAAACCGGCGTTGAGCTAACCATACTCGATCTTGACAACAAACCGACCGACATCAAGATCAAAGTGTTAAGCTTTCATAGCAAAAAAGGGCGAGAGGTATTCCTTGAAACCCTTAGAAAAACTAATGCCGACGGCACGCTAGCCAAATCTCAAAGCGAGATACTAGCAGGGCTTACCGTTGGCTGGAAAGGTATCAGCGAGGGCGACAAAGAGTTAAAATTTAGCCGAGAGGAAGCCGTGCGCTTATACGAAACCTACCCAATCATCGCAAATCAAGTCGAGCGCTTCACGGAGGACGCTAAGAATTTTTTAAAAAAGTAGAGGACGAGCTGTCGCTATGGGTGCGGCAGTTTGCCTTTTATAGCACGACGCCCGACGATGCCAAAGAGTGTCGCGGGGCGAAGTGCGAGCAAATTTATCCGCCTCTAACTTGGGGCGAACATCTTATAAATGCTCTATCGGAGTTAAATTTCGCTAGAAGCGGCGGTTACGGTGCCGTGCCGATAGATTATCAAGAGATAAAAGCCTACTGCGATCTAACGGGCGCTAAATTTAGCCCGTGGGAGATAGTGACGCTACAAAAGCTAAGCGTAGTTTATTGCGGCGAGCGAAACAACACCGACAAGCTAGCTTATGCGCCGTATCAAGGCGAATTTAGCCCAAAATCTTTTTCATCTATCAAAGAAAAATTCATGAAGTAGTCTTTTAAGGCTACTTTTATGCGAAATTATTATAAAATTTACTGAAAATTTATCAAGATAGGCAAAAAAATCAATGACCTTAATATGCGATAAATGCGGCGGTAAAATAACCAAAGGCTCTAAATTTTGCCCCCACTGTGGCGATCCCGTCGATAAAAAAGACAAGCCGTTGTCGGAAATAAGTATCGGCGAAAATTATGCTTTTTTTGAATTCGGATACAGCACGTCGCAAAGCTACGAAAAGGCTGTAGCAATATGTAGCAATATCCCGACTTATACTGTCTTTGGTGAGGGTAAAAATATCACGCATCAAGTAACCATACCAACTACTGAAATAGATTTGTTGATAAACATTTACGATCTAATCGGCAACTGGAAAAGCTCAAAGATGCTGATAAATGGCAGAGTTAGAACAAAAAGAGATCTGACTTATTATGGGTTGGGCTGTTTTAGGACAATGAGAGAAGCCCCAAACTGGGTAGATTACTGCTATGGTGTTCATAATGAAACGGAAAGAAATATTTGGGGATGCAAGCGGCTAGAAATGCCAATTTATCCTTGGGGCGGCGGCTGGCTAGAATATGGAGCGCTTGACAAAGACGGAGTTTGGCATTTTGATAAAAGGCGAATAAAAAATGAGTTAAAAGCAAGAATACAAAGTGTAGAGTTGTGCCCATTTTTAGATAAAGATCAAATCTTTAAAATAATTGATTGCCTACCTGAAACTATTAACCCAAGAGTAGATAAAAACTGGGCATATACGCACGAGTATGTTATGCAAAACGGAGAATATGTCACGGTGCTTAAGGGGATAAAACCTGCAACTCAGAATCTAGGCTACATAATCCCAAGAGAAAACAAAGACGCTCCACGCTGGGAAGCCGACACAAATACATCCGTCGCGGCAAGTAAAGAGGACGCAAGAGAAAGCCAAACGATAGAGCAAAAGCTCAAAAAAGCAGTCGGCGTCAGTTACAATAGCAACCCCTCAGGGGAGATAATACAAGGAACAAAAATAGAGGACATAGCAAAAAGAGATAATATCTGGGCGTCAATATGGCTTTGGGTGTTTCTTTTTTTTGTCGCGCTTATTGTCTTTGCCAAAATATTATAAGGCATCAAAAATCGTTCAAAAAACAAAGGTAGCTATTATTTAGCTGCCTTTACCCTCTACTTCAAAAACCTTATTTTTTATCTCCTCGTATGATTTGGCTTTGATAAAATTCTCAAACCAACCACCCCTTAAATTTCATATACAATTTGCCCCAGATTAAAAAAGGGGCAAATTATGACCGAAACCGCAAGCTTGATCGTTAGCGCCAAAGTTGAGGGGGCAGACAAGCTAAAGAGCGATTTAAACACCATAAGCAACGAAGCGAAAAAAGCCGAGAATGCGGCACAAGGACTAGCTAGCTCATTTACAGGGCTAAAAGTAGCCATTGCCGCTGTGGCAAGCTCTGCAATGCTACGCGAGTTCGTCAAAGTCGCTGACGATATGAGCTTAGTAAATTCGCGCCTAAAGATGGCTACTAGCTCGGCTGCCGAATATGCAAAACAACAAAAAGCCCTACACGCTATCGCTAGAGATACGCACGCAGACATCAAAGAAACTATAGATTTATACGCAAAGTTAGCCCCAGCTCTTAAAAATATCGGCAAGAGTACTGAAGATACCAACAACATGGTGTCAAGCTTTACAAAGGCCTTGCAACTAGGCGGCGCTAGCGCAGAGGAAGCCGCGGCCGCGATAAAGCAATTCGGCCAAGCTATGGGTAGCGGCGCGCTAAGGGGCGACGAGTTTAACTCTATCGCCGAGGCTAGCCCGACATTACTACGGTATATGGCCGAGGGCTTAGGCGTAAACGTCGGCAAACTACGCGAATTAGGTAGCGAGGGCAAATTAACCGCCGAAGCTTTAAGCAACGCGTTTGAAAAGGTCAAGGGTAGAATAGATAGCGATTTTGCGCAAATGCCCGTAACCGTCGGCAAAGCATTCACCGATCTAAGAACCGAAATAAATCTAATCGTAGGCGACATAAATGAGGCAACGGGCGCTACGCAAACGATAAGCGGGGCGATAAAAGGGTTTGCCGATATTTTAAAAAATAATCGCGATAGTATATTGTGGTGGGGAGAACATTTAGGAAAACTAGCCCTAGCGATAGGAATTACAAAGGCCGCAACGGTTGCCGTTATACCGACTATAAGGGCGGTAGTGGCTAGTTTTACCGCCGCTGCTAGCAGTGCGGGCGTTATGACGGCGGCGCTCACTACGGCAAGAACAGCGGTTATGGGTCTAAAAGCAGCTTTTATGGGCTTTTTACCTACTTTGGCTATCTTTGCCGCGGTGGAGGCGTTTTTTGCGCTCAAAGATAGTATGGACGAGGCTAAACCTAGCGCAGATAAGCTCAACGACGCGCTAAGCAAGACTAATGAGGAACTCCAAAAACTCACTCGAAACCAACGCGACGCCATAAATCTCGATCTAAAAGCCAGTTTGGATGCAAATTTTAGAAAGATAGACGAGATAAATAGAAAATTAGAGGAGCATAATAAATTCGGCGGCATCGTAAAGGCATACAGGCTAGAGGCTGACGAAATTGTAAAGCTAAAAGCCGAGAGAGACGGGTATATCGCACAAAACAGCAAAATCATAGGGCAAAGAAAAGAAATAGCTAGCATAAACTCGGGGGTAGGCGCGATCGAAACTCAGCAACAAAAAGACGCCGCATATATAAATTCTTTAGAGAAAACGACTAAAGATTTGCACGTAACTACGCTACCTATGCTCAAAAAAGAGGCATCTAAGCTCAAGAAAGAGATAGACGAGATTTTAAGCAAACCCTCCGACAATATCAGAGTACAGGTCGCGCAAGAGGAAGCCGTCGAAGCCCTAAGGTTAAAATTAGAAAAAACTAACGACCAAATAGCAAATTTTAATAAAAAGGCGGAGGATGAGGCCAAAAAGCAAGCCAACGAAGCCAAGCGCCGCACAGAGGAATTAAAGCACCTTGATGCGCAGAGACTAGATGATAAAATTAGGTACTACGAGCAAATAGGCGACATAGAAAAGGCAAATTCCGTCAAGCTAATAAAATATGAAAAAGAGCTGAGCGAAGCCGTTAAACGCGGCGGCATAACTAGATTAGAAGCCGCAGCGCAACTAGAAGCGAAACGAAAAGAACTGAGCGAAAAAGGCCTCAAAGATGAAACCGAACGCATAAAAAAGCAGGACGCGTTATATTTAGACTACTACGTCTCGCTTGAAAAATACGAGGAAGCGTGGCAAATAAAGCGTAAAGAACACGAAGCCGACTATCAAAAGCTAGTAAAAGAATTTGGGAAAGAATTTGCCGACAAGTGGCTAAAGAAAAAAGAAGACGATTTCAAAAAGTCGGTTGCGAGAGACGTAAAAACTGTAAAAGCCGCCTTTAAAGACATCAAAAACAGCTGGGCGGATACCGTTTCATCTATGTCAAAAACCGTAGATGACGGGTTTTTTAATTTCTTTATCGGTAAGACGAAAAGCCTAAAAACAGCCCTCAAAGACATCGGCACAAATTTGATGCGCGATCTGATTAGCCCGTATGCGCGCACCTTGTCGCAAGGTATTTCGGGCGGCTTTGGGGCATTGCTTGGCGGCGGGTCAAACCTCGCATCTATTGCTTCAAATTTAGGCCTCGCCAAAAACGACAGAGGCGGCTGGGACGGAACCATTGGCGGCACTACCGTAGAGCTTAGCAGCACGGGGCAAATTTTACGTGGGGCAGATGCACTTGATAAAAGTACGACGAACCTATTAAGCTCTATCTCAAACCTAAAAACCGCGTATGATACTTTTACGGGCAGTATGGGGTCAGGGTTCGCGAATTTCGGCAACTACCTTTCAGGAATGGGCTATGCCGGATCAGGGCAATTTATGTCAGGCGTCGGCGGCGGAATTAGTAATCTTTTCGGCGGCAACGCGGCTCTGGCTGGCGCGACTAGCAGAGGAGCGGCAACGTCGGCCATGGCATTTAATTCCGCAAGCCCATATTACACGGCAGGCGCGGGGCTCGGTGGCGGTCTAGTCGGTGGCGCTGCGGGCTACGGCATAGGCACTGGGCTTGATAAAGCTTTCGGCGCTCAGACTTATGCTCCGCAAACAGGTATGGCGGCAGGCGCGGCGGTAGGCGCTTATGCGGGGATATACGGATTAGCGGCAATCCCCGTTTGGGGCTGGATAGCCGCGGCCGTTTTAGTGGCTATCGGCGGTATGATAGGAAAATCAAAGATTACCGACTGGGGCTATCAGGTAGGGCAAGATTTATCGTTAGGGCTTGACAAGGGGCTTGACGGCGGCGTCAATAATTGGAAAGAAAAGACCAAAAAGAGTTGGTTTAGCAAAAGCGTCTCAAATCAAACCTCGCCGATAGACGAGCAAACGCAAAAGATGCTAAACCAATATGTCCGCACTAATAGCGTTTTGTTAAAAGAGTTTACCGGCGGTGATTTTAAGCTACCGGCTCGCACCTACAATAAACGCACTCTAATAGACGAGGGTTTTGGCGGGGCTTTGATCGCGGGCGTAATGGGTAAAAACTACGACAAGGCTTTGAGCTTCGGCGGTAATGAGGGCGAGTTAGAGAAAACCTACCGCTACTGGATGGAGCAGGCTAAGCAAGACAAAAAAGAGACTTACGATTTGCTAGCCGAATACGTAGGGAAAATAAACTCAAACATCAAAGCCCTAAAACTTGAAAGTCTAAATAATAGCCTGGAAAGAATGAAATTTGCCAAAGACGAGGCTATGGACGCGCTAAAGACCCTAAACGCGGGGCTTGGGGCATTCTCGGGCGAGATAGAGTATATCGGCAAAGATATGGCTGGGCAAATAGAAAAAGCCTACCGCGAAGCCCTTAAGAACGACTTTTCAAAAGAGACGGTGCAAAGATATGAGGCATTAACCGAAGCTTACAAAAAAGCCAAACAAGCCCAGGACGAATATACGAAAGCCGTATTAAATTTCACTCAAAGCATAGCAAGTACGCAAGGCGGGTTTTATCAAGCGCTAGGTTTCGATACGAACTTTTTAACTTTGCAAAACCTCTATACTCGCCTACGAAATATCGCGGGTGCCCTAGAGAGCGATTTGGACGACAAAGAAAAGTCAGACGTAGCAAAAATCGGCAACTCAAACGACCCTAGAGTATGGGCAAAGTATTTCCACGATATGGGTTCGGAAAAACTGCAAGAGTTTCTCTCTACCGGCAACGTCGAAATGAGGGCGGAGCTTGTCAAACTAGCAGCCGAATACAGAACATTCACGGCGGCAAACGGCGGGCGCGACGTGTGGCTAAAGAGCTTTAGCGACATCGAGGCGATCACAAAACAAATCGCCGCCCTAAAGCTCGCCGAAGCCGCGCAGAACACTCTAAATTTGCAACGCGAACAGCTAAATTTGCTAAACAAGCAAAAAAGCATACTCGAAAAAATCGCGCAGACGGCGCAAAAGCTACGAGATAGCGTCATAGATAGCAGTACAAGTGAGCTCAACTACCGCTTTGCCTTAGAGCGCGCGAGAATTGCCTACGCCGCCAAAGACTACGATAGCACGGCATACGAAAATCTAAACGCGGCAGTAGCAAAGCAGGAGCAATATCTAAAGCAAACCGCGGGAAGCTACGCCGAGTATAAGTTATCTATCCTAAAAATGGCGAGCGAAATCGAGGGCATAACCGGATCAGCTAGCCTTGACGACATCAATCGCCAAATCAAACGGCTAGAGGGCTTGCTAAATAGTAGCTCAAACTCGCAACTAAGCGCGCTTGAAGCGCAAAAAGAAGCCTTGATAAAAGGCGCGAACGATCAAATCAACGCTATGGAGCTACTACTAGGCAGCGATAGCCCGATAGTGAGATACTTAAAAGAGGCTCTGGGCTCACTAAAAGAGGGCAAAGCTCCGAGCGCGTTTGGCGGCAATATCGCCAACGTAAAGAACGGCGCAGTAACCGCAAACGGCGCGACGCTAAGCTCGCAACTAGACCGCGACATAAACGCTATCTATAAAGACGTACTGGGTCGTAGCGTAGAGCAAAGCGGGCTGGATGCGTGGAAACGAAAAGCGCAACTAGAGGGGCTATCAAAGGAACAAATACGAGCGCAGATAGAAGCCACCGCCAGAGCGATCACGGGCGGCAACTCAAAACAAGACTTCATAGAGTGGAGCAAACGCCAGGGGCTAAAACCTTACGCCGAAGGCGGCATTGTGACTCGTCCTACCCGTGCGCTAATAGGCGAAGCAGGGGCGGAGGCAGTAATACCGCTCAAAAACGGCGCGGTAAGAGCGCAGATAGTAGGCGGGGATAATAGCGAGCTAGTAAGCCTAATGCGCGAGGGGGTGTATCTAATGAAAGAGATAAATAAAAACACGAGGGAGGGAACTATGGTATTAAAAGACGTGACAAACGGTACGGAATTTTTGGTAAAGGCAGTGTAATGACTCTGATAGAACGCGTAAGATATGTAGTAACGGCCAACAATGCGCCTGCGGAGACCACTCCGACGTGGCAGGCGGGAGCAAACTATCTACCCGACGACAAAAGAGTTTTTGGGGATAGAATTTACGTCTGCTCCAAAGCCAACAAAGGCGAGAAAAACCCGACGCAGACGGTGGACGAGTGGGTGGATATGGGCGCGGTAAACCCAAAGAGGTTTGAGGACGAATACGTAAACACCCAAACAAGAAACCCTACGGCCTTAAATTTGACTCTAAATATACCCGACGGCTTCATAAATTCGTTTGCGTTTTTCAACACCGACGGCAGAAAAATAACCATACTCGACAGAAACGATGCGGTCATATTTGAAAAAGAACTAACGGTGCGCGACGTAGTGAGCAACTGGTGGCAATACTTTTTCGGCGGTAGTTTTTCGTATCGTAACGACGTGTGGAGCGTGGGCGACATAGACTACGGCGGACAAATCAAAATCGAAATCGAGCCGAACGAAAAGGGCGCGAATTTGGGGCACTTGGTGATCGGCAAAAAGGTTTTTCTCGGCAAAACGCTATGGGAGCCCGAAGTTTCAAACCTCGACTACTCGAAAAAAATAACCGACGACTGGGGTAATACCAAAATGCGGAAAGGCAAGACCGCAAAATACGTGTCGGCCAAAATCGTATTGCCTAGCTCGCAGGTGGACTTCGTAAACAAAACATTGCAAAAAGCCGCGGGCGAACTAAACCTTTTCATCGGCGACGAGAGAGAGGACGGCTTTGAGTGCCTCAGCGTATTCGGTGCGGCAAAAGACGCGAGTATCACGATAATGAACTCGCAAACTAGCGAGTTAAATCTAAACATAGAAGGAGTAATCTAATGGCAAAACAAATTTCGGTGCTACCTACTGCGCCAAGCACGCAAAGACCTGCAAACTTTAACACCGAAGCGAACGCATTCGTAGCGGCTTTAGAGCCTTTTAGAGACCAAGCAAACGCCTTGGCTGCCGAAGCGGAAACAAATGCGCAAAGAAGCGAGGACGCAAACACTACGGCTCAAAGCGCAAAAGATGCCGCGCAAGCGTCTGCACAAACGGCTAGCAGCGCCAGCAGCACCGCAGCAAGTAGCGCAAACGAAGCAGTAGCGGCAAAAGAGATCGCCGTAGCCGCCGCAGCCTCCGCAAAGCAAAGCGAACAGGTAGCGACGTCCGTAAAAGAGGGGCTGCAAGATTCGGCAAATGCGCTTGAAGAGATGAAAAAAATTGTCGCGACGGGTTTTATCGACGATACTCAGACAAGAACAAATTTGACCTATTCGAGTAAAAAGATAGAGGCGGACTTTGCGCAAAAAAACGAAAGCTCGGGCGAGCAAAAGATATACGGCAAAGCTCTATCGGCCGCAGGCGAAGCAAGTAGCATAGTAGTTAGAGATAGCGGCGGCTACGTCTCGAGCTCTACGCCAAAGAGCGAGGAGTTTACCCCGGATCATTTAGTTTGCGTTAGAGGTAGCGACGGCAAAGAAAAATTCGTGCCGCTTGAAACCATATATAAAAACGTTTTAGAGAGGATTCTAAAGGAGAATTTACCGCTTAGAGCCTACGCAGATATGGATATATTTGAAAAAATAACGCCTCTAGGAACTACGTTTGTGTTTAATCAAGCAAAGAGGTTAAAAAACAAGAATATTTTTGTATATTCTTCCGACGGGTATCAACAATATGCTATTCTTACCCCGTCTCTTGAAAAGGCAGAGCTTCCATACCCCGGCGGTTCAAGCGGCGGCTTTAGCCTCAGGCTCATCGATGAAAATAATACAATTTACTTTGTCTCTGCTAACAATAAACTTTATAGGCTCGTGGAAACTAGCGAGAGCTACTCATGGGAAGAGATTGTTTTAAGCAAAATCGGCTCCGTAAAACTTGTGATAGACTATCAAACTCCAAGGCAGGTATTAAATAAATTTCTATACCTTAAGGGCTCTGACGGCTGGCTCTATAAATTTGACGGGCACAACTGGACAAAAAGCGATATACCAGCCTCAAGTTCTGTGTCCGTAGCAATGGACAAAAAGGTCGATAGCCAAGATATTTTAGGCGGATGGTTTGTCGACGATAGTTATATTTATATGAGAGGTAGCAACGCATTTAAGCTCAATCTAAACGATTTGACGGAAAAGCAGTTAGGCAATAAAAGTGAAGATTCTTCCGCAAAAGTAAGCGATTATGAGAATTTCGCATTATTCCAGAATCCTCAAAGCAATAAATACTCCTCTGTCTTAAAAGACATCAAGAAAAATAAAACGATAAAAACAATTCCATATACGAGAATATATAACGGAACTATTTATGAACTATCCAAAGAGTTTATGTATCAAAAAGGAATATTTGCATCAGACGGAGAGCTTTATTTTTTAGGAGAGGTCTGCATACCGTTTGAAAGTTCTCAAAGTGAAAAAGTAATCGCCAAGATAAATAAAAAAATGCTGGCGTATTATGGCATCGAGATATAAGGAGTAGCCCGATGAAACCGACTTTAAAACAATGGCTACAAGTAGCCAAAAATTTCATCATCGAGCTTCCGCTTGAGATACTTGCCTTTTTCGTCGTGCCGATCGCGCTTCTATTCGCCAGAGAGAGCGACGATCATCTGCCACGCTGCTTTCGCTGGTTTGAGGACGCCGACGACTACTACGACGGGCAAAGCGCGGCCATAAACGGCGACGGCGGATGGAGACGGGATCACTTCCTGCCTCCGAAAAACCGCACATATTTCGCCCGCCTTTGCTGGCTTTTAAGAAACCGCATCGGCTACTTTTGCGTCAAATACCTCGGCGTCAAAATAAGCGAGATAGACCCTACCTCCATCAAAACTAGCGGAGACCCGTCCGTCACGTCAAGCGGCGGCAAAGTAAGCTCGTGGTGCAAGGTAGAGTGCAGACTCAAAGACGGACGCGAGCGGTTTGGCTACTACCGCACGATCAGATGGAGCAAACGGTTTTATATCCGCGTTTACGTAGGCTGGAAACTGATGGATATAGCCGGCGCAAATCCCGAAAATTGGCACGAATACACCGAGGGCGAGGACAAAAAGGTCTTAAAGACCGTGTGGGCGTTTCACCCGATGAGAAAGGTCAAAGAATGAACGCATCAATGAAATTTGCAGTTATTGCGACGACTATTTTGGTCGTAATCATCGTATTAAATTTGCTAAAAGGATAAAAATGTGGTTTCTAAACGTTAAATTTTTACTTAGCATAGGCTGCGCCTTGCTGATAGCTCTCGGCGGCGCAGGGCTTGAAATATGGCGGCTGAACGGCGCAGTTTCAAGCGCAAAAGCCCAGACGCAAGACGTCAAAGACGAATTAAAAAAAACCGAAAAAGAATTAGCCCTCAAAGAGGCGGCTTTGCAAGTATCGGCGGCGAATTTGGGCGAGTGCAATACGCGCATAGATTTTCAAAACGAGAAAATCAAGGCGTTGTCCGTAAAACCGCCCGACGTAGCAGAAACAAAAGAGCGCGTAGTGACGAAATTTAAAAAAATAGAAGTACCCGTTAAAGACGCAGAGTGCGAGAGAAAACTAAGATACTACGAGGAGCTGATAAATGAAGCTGGAAAATAGAGCAGTTCGGTATTTCCGAACAGTTGCCACGATAGCTATTTGTGCGCTATTTTTTGGCGGGTGCGCAAGAGAACCGCAAATCAT
The DNA here is from genome assembly GCA_963528245.1 of uncultured Campylobacter sp. Lineage (GTDB taxonomy): Bacteria > Campylobacterota > Campylobacteria > Campylobacterales > Campylobacteraceae > Campylobacter_A. The sequence goes on from CAURWB010000042.1 coordinate 15,615, forward strand.
CACTCGCACGGTGTATCAAGAAGTGAGAACGCCCGTTGCGTGCCTTGCGAAAATGCCCGAAAAGCCAAAATTTGAGGCGAACGACCCGCAAAGCGCGCGCGAGCTAATGGAGTACTTCAAAACCTGCGAGGAACTTTTAAAAGGGTGCGCCGATGAGCGAGCTGGTGATTAAAGCTAGAAAGTTTTGGCTGAGCAAAAAAGCCGTTATCGAAATCATATTATCGATCTTGCTTATGTGGTTAGTCACGATGTGAGGCGTAAGATGGATAGTATATTAGAGGAGATAGGGCTTTATTTTTGGGTCGTTTTGGTTGGGCTAGTAGGCGGACTGCTAAATATGGCGAGCAGCAAGAAAAAAGGAGCGCAAAGGCTCATAAGCGCGCTTGTAGGTACGGCAAGCTCGATGTTTGTATGTTGGCTAGCGTATGAAACGACGTTTTATTTTACGCAGGCGCCCAAATTCTCGCTAGCAGTCGGCGGGTTTTTTGCGTGGAGAGGGGCGGAGTGGGCGACTGCGATGATCGACAAAGCCGTAGAAAAAAAGATAGAAGGGCTAAACGGCAATAGCTACGACTACGGGGACTACGGCGGAAGTTTTAGGCACGAGGAGTGGAAAGATGATGCCAAATAAAAAATTTGCTATACCGAGCGGGTTCGTAGAGATCCTAGGTTATGCTGGCAGATATGCGATAAATGACAAAGGAGAGGTTTTTAGTATCCCTTACGGCAAGCTATTGGCGGGCGACATAAATAGAGTTGGGTATAAGAGAATAGTTTTGTGTGACGGCAAAACAAAAAAGCGTTATTTCATTCATAGGCTAGTAGCGGATGTTTTTATACCAAATCCTGACAATAAGCCACAAATAAATCACATAGACGGCAACAAGCTTAATAACCGGGCAAATAACCTAGAGTGGGTTAGTGGGTCCGAGAATTTAATTCACGCGTGGGGCGCTGGACTGATAAAAATTACGCCAAATTTTATTCAAGAGCAAAACAGAAAAATACCGCAAGGGTTATGTGCCGAGCTTACCAAAAAATACAAGAAGAGGACACTTAAGGCTAGCGCAGAGGCTGAAAAGCTAGGTGTAAGTGTAGGGGCGATATACAAAGCAATATACAAAAATACTGATGAGAGGATAAGGGCGGCATGACACAAATTCAAAACAAGGAGGCTAATATGACCCGCGAAGATATGCTTGCGGCGCTCGAAAAGAAGCGCAGACGCTGTATAGTATATACGCGGGTTATGTAGCTTGGGTTATCACCGCCCCGTCGAGGGCTTTAACATCGGTAAAAAAGGCGAGCACAAAGAGCGCGTATTTTTTGAGCAAAATTTTAACGCGTCAGAGAAAAGCGTTAAAAATTTGAAAAATAATTAACACAAGGAGCAACAATGGCAAATTTTAACGAAGCTTTTCAAATTTTGATGAGACTAGAGTTTTCTCGTCCCGAGAACGCGCTAGATAAAAACCCAACAGAAAAGGGTTGGACGTTTATGGGAATATACCAAGACGCCCACCCGCACTGGGCGGGCTGGGACGAGATACTAGGCGCGGTAGCTCTTGGCGGAAATATCGAGAAAATATCCCGTGCGCTATACGCTAGCGAGAATTTGCGCGCGCAGGTGCGAGCATTCTACAAAGAGGCGTATTGGGATCGCATGAGGCTTGACGAAGTCGCGAGCCAACTCAAAGCGAACGAAATATTCATCTTTGGCGTGAATGTGGATGTGAGACCTGCCGTAAGAGTCACACAGCAGTTAGTGGGCGTAGTAAATGACGGCATTGTCGGCGAGCAGACGCTCGCGGCGATAAACCGATATGACGAGGAGCGATTTGACAAGCAGTTTGACCGCGCGGAGCTTGAATACTACAACAAGCTGATTGAGAAAAATCCGCGGCTAAAAATCTACGCTAACGGCTGGAGAAATAGAGCTTTGGCGGTGTAATAATGGGGCAAATTGCCCCAACCCCTATAAGGGAATATTGAGGAGCTCGTAAGAATTTTTTGTTACGAACCCTATAAAGGTAAAGCTCCTAGAGTGATAAAATCATACGCCCTCATCTCTTAAAGGGGGCTTAACATTTGCCGCCCCTTTCTCCCCGAAATACTTGATTAACATTGAGCGATCAGCGTCTTTTAAAAAACGCACCAAACTTTTCCTATAATCCCCTTTTGAGCCATTCCACCCCAAAAGCGTTTGGTATGGTATGCCTGTTAGCTCGGATACTTCTTTTAGTGTCATTTTTTTATCTTTTTTTAAAGCGGTAGTCGTGATAAACTCCGCTTTTCATTTTTTCTTTTGATCCATTTTTGAAGTCAAGAAAAAAATCACTATTTTCATAAATGACGGTTGCGATCGCGCCATCTTCTATTCTTTCAAGAACGTCTCCCTCATAAAGCTCGTGTTCTTTTTTCTCGCTGTCTTTCGCAACAAAGCCGGTGAAGCGCTTTCCGCTTCTCAAGGTTTCGAGATCAAAGCTTGATAGCCTGTCAAATTTTTCAATCAACAAAAACTCCGTCATTTTTTCGCCTATCATTTCGATAGTAGCCTCGACTTTGTCGATTATTGATGCATTGCTGCCGCGATCGAAAAGAGGCGTTTTTATCCCTCTTGCAAACGCTTCCGCGCGACCTACTCCCAATACGGAAGCGATTTCGTCCATAGATAGGTGAATTATTTTTGGCTCTACTACTTCACCGTCAAAATAAACATACCCATTTTTGGCTTTCGCAGCATCGGCGTCAGAGACATTTGTTTTTTTGTTGTTGATGTATACGGAATACCCACTTTTTTGGCTTCCGTATAGTTTGTATGATTGATAATCTTTCTCTTTAAGAAAAAGACCGAATACTTCCAGATTTTTCATTTTATCTCCTTTATTTTGATAAGAAAATTATAAGCCTTATTTGCTTAGATATTACTTAAAATATATGTAATAGGTATAAAAAAATATAAAATAAATATTTTATGTTGTTTTTTGGGCACAATTACTTTTACAAATCAGCTTAAAAAAATGACTTGTAAAAACAATTTATGTGTGCCCCAAACTGTGCCCTAACTTTTGTCAAAATCTTGACGACTTGACAAATTTATTGAAAATTTGCCGTTTGCTTAAACGCTCACATTGTTTCTCAAACATCGATTTTACCGTATTTTCGCCATCTTTAATATTGGGTGCTTATTTTACCCCGTTGGAGTTTGAAAC
>CAURWB010000043.1:0-18774 GCA_963528245.1 uncultured Campylobacter sp.
TCGGCGGAAATATGACGATATTTGAGACCGACACGAGCGCGATCATCGTGGATATCGGCATGAGCTTTCCTAGCGAGAGTATGCACGGCGTGGATATCCTTATTCCAGACTTTGACTACGTACGCAAGATAAAAGACAAGATAAAAGGCGTCGTCATCACGCACGCCCACGAGGATCACATCGGCGCGGTGCCCTACTTTTATAAAGAGTTTAAATTTCCGATTTACGCCACGCCGCTACCGCTTGGTATGATAAATAACAAATTTGAAGAGCACGGGCTCAAGCAGGAGCGTTCGCTTTTCCGCTCGGTCGAAAAGCGCAAGCCGTATCTGATAGGGGATTTTGAGGTCGAGTGGATACATATCACCCACTCTATCATCGACGCTAGCGCGCTAGCCATCACGACAAAGGCAGGCACCATCATCCACACGGGCGACTTTAAGATCGACCACACTCCGATAGACGGCTACCCTACCGATCTGGGACGCCTAGCCTACTACGGCGAGCGCGGCGTACTGTGCCTCATGAGCGACAGCACAAACAGCTACCGCGAGGGCTTTACTAAAAGCGAAAGCAGCGTGGGTAAGACCTTTGATGCGATTTTCTCAAAAGCCAAAGGCCGCGTGATAATGAGTACTTTTAGCTCCAACATCCACCGCGTCTATCAGGCGATCGACTGGGGACTAAAATACAACCGCAAAGTCTGCGTCATCGGCCGTAGCATGGAGCGCAACCTCTACACGGCGATGGAGCTTGGCTATATCAAACTCGATAAGAAAATTTTTATCGACGCTAACGAAGTCGGCAAATTTAAAGATAACGAAGTACTGATCGTCACCACCGGCTCTCAGGGTGAGACGATGAGTGCGCTGTACCGCATGGCTACGGATGAGCACAAATATATCAAAATAAAGCCGACCGATCAGATCATCATCAGCTCAAAAGCGATCCCAGGTAACGAAAGCAGCGTATCGACGGTGCTAAATTTCCTAATCAAATCAGGCGCTAGCGTCGCATATCAGGACTTTAGCGAGATACACGTGAGCGGTCACGCGGCGCAAGAGGAGCAAAAACTGATGCTGCGCCTAATAAAGCCTAAATTTTTCCTCCCGGTCCACGGCGAGTACAACCATATCGCAAAGCATAAAGAAACGGCCGTAGCCTGCGGCGTGGATGAGCGAAATATCTATCTGATGAGCGACGGCGATCAGATGGAAATTTGCCAAAAATACATGAAGCGCGCCAAGACGGTAAAAACGGGCAAGGTATTTATAGACAACCAAATCAACAAGCAAATTTCAGATGACGTCGTGATCGATAGGCAAAATTTGGCTGAAGCGGGCGTCGTGATGATCATCGCGCAAATCTCTCGCCACGGCGCTAAGCTCATAAACAAACCTCGCGTCATCAGCTACGGTCTGGTTGGCGATAAGCAAGACGGCGAGTTTAGAAAAGAGATGGAGGGCGTACTAGAGCAGTATCTAAGCAACGTCAAGGAGGAGCTTTTGAAAGACGGCAGGATGCTCGAGGGGCAGGTGCGCCAGGTTATCCGTAAGCATATATTTAGAAAAGTCAAAAAATACCCGACCATCGTGCCGATCATATACCTGATGTAAGGGTACAAAATGAGCGATACAATCAAAATAGCCGCTAACGTGTTAAAAACGGAAGCTAACGAGCTAACGAGAAATGCCGAGATTTTAGACGGCGAATTTGAAAAAGCAGTTGAGGTTCTATACAAAACTAAAGGCAAAGTCGTAGTCACGGGCGTGGGTAAGAGCGGACACGTCGGCGCCAAGATCGCCGCGACGCTTGCTAGCACGGGCACGCCTAGCTTTTTCATGCATCCGACCGAGGCGATGCACGGCGATCTAGGTATGATCGGCAAGGACGATACGCTGCTAGCTATCAGCTTTAGCGGTGAGAGCGAGGAGCTAACCAAAATCCTGCCTCACGTGCAGCGTTTTGGCGTGCCGATAGTCGCGATGGCAAAGGATAAATTTAGCACGCTGGGCAAATTTAGCGACGCATTTGTGAAACTTGACGTTAGTAAGGAGGCCTGCCCGCTAGACGCCGCGCCGACCAGCTCGACGACGCTAACGTTAGCCCTAGGCGATGCGTTAGCGGTTTGCCTGATGGAAAAGCGAGGCTTTAAAAAAGAGGATTTTGCAAATTTTCATCCAGGTGGAAGTCTTGGCAAGAGATTATTTTTAAAAGTAAAAGACGTGATGAGAAGCGAAAATTTGCCGATAGTCCGCTGGAATGCGAGCCTAAAACAAGCGATCGATACGATGACGCACGGTAAACTCGGCACCGTCCTTATTGTCGATAAAGACGGCGTTTTAGACGCGATTTTAAGTGACGGAGACCTTAGGCGCGCGCTGATGAGAGAGGATTTTGATCTAAACGACGCTGCGATCAAATACGCGACGCTAAAGCCAAAAGAGCTAAATGATAAAGAGATGTTAGCGATAGATGCGTTAGCGCTCATCGAGCGGTACAAGATCCAGTTACTAGCCGTCGTAGAAAACGGCGTTCCGGTCGGTGTTTTACACATACACGACCTTGCAAATTTAGGACTATAAAATGCAAAAAAGCAGATTAAATAAATTTATATCGCATAACACGAGTTATTCGCGCAGAGAGGCTGACGAGCTCATAAAACAGGGCAAAGTTAGCGTAAACGGCCGCGTCGTTAGCGAGCTGGCTACTAGCGTTAGCGATGAGGATAAAGTAAAGATAAACGGCCGCATTGTGAGGCTAAAAAAAGAATTTACCGTGATCGTTTATCACAAACAAAAAGGCGAACTCGTTAGTAAAAAAGACGACCGCGGACGCAAAACGATCTATGATAGTTTGGATCGTCAGTTTGCAAAATTTGTTAGTATCGGGCGACTTGACTACGCTAGCGAGGGGCTACTTTTGCTAACGGACGCTCCAGCGATCGCTACTGCACTGATGAATAGCGACGTCGAGCGCGAATATTATCTAAAAGTAAAAGGCGAGATAACGCCCGAAGTGATAACGGCGATGAACGAGGGGTTTTTTGCCGCGGATGCCACCAAGGGTGCGCATGCTAAAACTGCGATAAAATCAATGGAATTTAAGCCGTTTTTGGACTATAAAATTTTTGGCTCTAGCGGCGGTTTTACAAAGCTAAAAGTCGTGATAAACGAGGGACAAAACCGCGAGCTACGCCGATTTTTCGGATATTTCGACCTTGAGGTAATGGATCTAAAACGCGTTAGTTTCGGGCGCGTCGATCTTGGTATGCTAAAACCGGGCAAATGGCGTTATTTTGAAAACGGCGAATACGAAGCGCTGAGGGATTTTCTAAAGGTAAATAACGTTAGGTACTAACCTTTTGTAAGGCGGTTTTTGCCGTTAGTTATATAACACAGCTAAAATTAGCTGTGTTATAATTCTGTAGTGACATAGAATCACTTGTTCATGAACATCGTTTCTTGAAAAATAACGTTAGCGATATATGAAAACATCTGAAACGCTTTAAAATTATTTATAAAAATTGGCGATACGTGCAAAATTGAGCTAGCAAATATAAAATTGTAATCTTCGCCATAACCAGCCATCTTTCTTATAGCGGTAAAATATTCGTCAAATTTCATACAATAGATTGATTGTTAAGTATTTGTGGCGCGTAGCAACTGCCCCCCCAACATAGTTAAAACCGCAAGCGCCAAATAATGCTCAAATTTAGCCGTTTTTACTTTGGAGGGAGCTATTTGCTTCTCGGAGAATCAAATAGCCAAGCGGGCTTCAAAAGCTAAATTTTATTCTCCGAAAGCAGTATAAAAATCAGCGGATTTATCAGCGTTTCTCCGCGTGCGGCGTAGAGCATTACGTCCTCGAAATAGTTGTCGTTGATGCCGTAAACGTGATACTCGTACGCACCGATGCCGTATCCCATCGGAGTGATGTCTACGCGCGAGTACCAGGCGTTTTTAGCTAGGATGTAGCGACTGGTGTCTTGCGAATAGACCCACAGCACGACGTCGTCTTTGTTTTTTTGTCGCATGAGCCATGTAAACGAGTTTGAGATGTCGTAGAAAAAGTACGTGTCGCCGTTTGGCATCACTGCCTGAGCCGTGTTATTTAGGTCGCTGATGAGCACCTTGCTCTCAAAGCAGAGGTATTTGTTAAGCTCAATTTCTAGCGGCTTTTTTTCTACGTTGCCGTGGCGAACGACGATTTTACCCTCGCTAGTATCCACTGAAAACGCGAGCAGCGCCACCACGCCGGTGAGTAGCACGGCGGCGAAAATTTGCTTTATCATAATAAAACTCCTCGCAAAAGGTAGTATTTAGCGACGAAAAAGCTACAAACAAGAGCATTTACGGCCAGCCAAAAAGAGGAAAGTTTCAGCAAATGCTCGTAAGGTTTTTTCACGATTAGTTCCACTAAAAACGCCGCGATACCGTAGAAAATACCCAAAAACAGCGAACCCCAGATGAGGTAACCGACGTAAAAATACTCGCCCTTTAGCATGCAGTACGGGCATTTGTGATTTGGTTGCTCGTAGACGTAAAGCCCGAAAAAATAAGTAATCGCGTAGTATGCAATAAATAAAAACAGCAGGTTGCAAACAAAGCTCGCCATCGTCTGTTTGAGTAAATTTAGCGTCAAAATGACCGCAAAAATGGCGTAGTAAAATATGACCAGATTTAACTTCGTGTAGCCAAACGGTAGCTTTGGCGCCTGAAACACGACCGAGCAGCAAAAGACGGGCACTTTTAACGGCACGTTGCTAAAAAATAGGATCTCGGCGGCAAATTCGATCAAAACGCTGATAAAAAGCGCGGTGAAGATGATGTATTTTCGCTTTAAATACGGAAAATTCGTCGCCTTTAAATCAAGCGAATTTATGATGAGCCACAGTCCAAAGCCAAAGATAAGCAGCAGTTTTAGCAGTAGCAAAATGCCGCCAAATTCGTTTGATCCGATGACGCCCGCCGAGCACATGGCGCCGGGCACCACGTCTGCTAGCTCGTTTAGAGATAGCGCGAAAAATACGAACAAAACGATCTTGCAAACTACGGCGAAAAACAAAATCGTATTTACGAGGTAGTTGCGTTTTTCGAGGTCGTATTGTAAATTTGACGTCGAGTTAAAGTCCCACAGGCGCATGATGCGCACGACGAAATACTGCGAAATACCCATCAGCACGATGATGATAAGCTCGATCAGTAAAAACGCGATGACAACGTCCGATAAAAATACGCTCACAGCATCTCTCCGTCCTGCATCCTCACGTAGCCGTCCACGAAGTCCAGATCGTCAAACAAAATGTCGTGCGTGGCGACGACGACGGTCTTTTTTAGCTCTTTGAATTTTTTCAGCATTTCGATGAAAATAAGCGAGTTTTGCTTGTCCAAATTTGCCGTCGGTTCGTCGGCCAGTATGACGCTAGGATCCATCGCTAGAGCCCTTGCTATCGCACATCGCTGCTTCTCGCCGCCGCTTAGCTTTGAGATGATTTGATCTTTTTTGTGCGCGATGTTGGCGAGATTTAGCGCGCGCTCGATTTGCGAATTTAGCTCGGTTTTTTTAAGACTTGTTAGGCTTAGCGGCGCTAGCACGTTTTGATAAACGCTAAGGCCCTCGATCAGGTTAAAGGACTGAAATATAAACCCGACCTCGCTATGTCTAAAATTTGAGCTCATGATGTCGGGTAGCTTTGAGATGTTGCGGCCGTTGATTAGCGCTTCGCCGCTACTTGGCTTGCTAAGTGCGCCGAGTATTCCTAGCAGCGTGCTTTTGCCGCTACCGCTGACGCCTTTTAGGATAACCAGATCGCCGCTTTTTACGGTCAAATTTATATTTTTCAGCGCGTGAAATTCGTTTGGCTTATTTTGATTGTAAATTTTACAGAGATTTTTTACTTCTATCGCGTTCATTTTACCGCCTCGCTCATGTCGCTAACGGCTATGCGCCACGACGGGATGATGACGAATGCCAAAAACGGAATCACGCTAAAAACAAAGATCAAAAATAGCATATTAAAGTCTATTATCGGCGTAAAATCCGTAAAATTTGCCACCTCGCTGCCTAAAAATATATCGCGTAAAAACGGCGCGCCGAATAAAAACACGTATATATACGCTCCCGCCACGCCTAGCAAATAGGCGCTAAAAGAAACGACGATGTTTTGGATAAATTTAAGCGCGATGATATTTCTCACGCTAAAGCCGATACTGCGCAATATCGCGATCTCCTTTTTTTTCTCGCCGTAAGCGAGCGAAATTTGATTTTTCAGCAGGATGAAAAACGAAACCATCGCCACGACGTAAAGCACCATGAAAATGCCGCCTTTGTAGTAGTAAAGGTGCCTTATTTTGGCTACTCCGTCCTCGATGCTCGTAACCTCGGTGTTTGGATAGACGTTTTGGATCTTTAGGGCCACTTCGCTGATCTCGTTTACGTTTGGTACCTCGACGTAGAGCCTCGTGTATTCGCCCTCTTTTAGGCTTAGCACTTCGCGCGCGGTGGCGGGATTCATATAGATGACGTCGTTTGAGACGATACCCGTTTCATGCGGCGCGGTTTTGTTGATCTTTATCGGGATCATCTTTTCTTCGGTTAAAAAGTTAAAAACGTCTTCGTAATAAAGCTCCGCCATCTCTTTTTTCACGCCTTCGCCCACGATCATCTCGTTTTCGTCTAAATTTTCGTCGCCGACGATGTGAAACCAGACTCTTTTTTGCGCGAAATAATACTCTCCCTCGACCGCGCCCTCTACGCTAGCAACGCCGGGGATCTTTGAGACGTCGTAGATGTAGCCGTCGTGCATCAAGTCGCGCTTGCCCGCGCGAAGAGCTTCGACGACGACTTCGGGTTTTGAGCGGGTCAAATTCGTTAGGTCGCTTTGGATGGAGCTTGAGACGAAAAGAACCGCGCTTAAGATAAACACGATAAAAGCGAAGATAAAAAAGCTAAAAGCGTGATCGGCGCGGTCTTTATAGAGCAGCGTAACTGCGTAATCGATAAAATTTTTACTCGGCATAGACAAACTTCCCGTACTCTTTTGAAATAAAATTCGTCGAAATTTGCGCGTCTTTGACGGATTTTTGGATCAAATTTAGCTGAGCCTCCTTGCCTGTTCTATCGTAGCCTAGATAATGCGCCCCGATACAAAGGTAAAGAAGCGCAAAAAAGCCCGCTAAAACGCAGATGAGCCTCACATCAACCTCTCTACTAAAAGAGTAGTTATCTCGTCAAATTTGACGATCTGTTTGCCGCCGTGATCCTTGGCAAAGGTCTTAGCGTCCTCTTCGCTGGCAAACGGTATGAGCTCGTTACCCATAGGTCCGAGTATGTTTGAGCCGGTTACGTAGTAGGCAGTTCTAGCGTCGATTTTGTTTAGCTTGTAGTAGTCGCTAACGAAAATTTGATCGTCTTTTTTGCCTTTTTCGAAATAATACTTCATCATGTCCTTGACGCCGTCAAAGTAAAGCTCCTCTTTACTTGTTTTCATCATCGTCGCCCACTGTGGGTTTTTGCCGATTAGCATACCGCAAACTGGGCAGCGAGCGCCTTTTGGCACGACGATTCTCTCGGCTTTTTGCGCTTTTTGTTTAGATTTTGAGGCTTGATCGCTCGTGCCTAAATTTGCCGGAGCGTCCCATAGATACAAAGCTGCTGCTTGCAGGTGTTTGTCGTATTCAGGAGCTTTGCTAGCGCCTTTTGCGTCGCATGTTTTTTTGAGGTGAGCTTTTAGCTCAGAGATGGCTTTAAAGCTTTTTGGATCGACTTTCTCGCAGTTTGCTTCGTAAAATTCCTTGCCGTGCGTGTAAACGCCGCCCTCGCGTTTGGCTTTGATCATCTTGTTATCGCCCTCAAAGTCCTGTCCCGCGATCTCGTATGCTTTGGCAAAGTCCATTATCTCGCCGCCGTTTTCGGCCTGGAACTCTTTCGCGTCGGCCTCGGTTGAAAAGGCGTATTTGCTATTTCTAGTCATCGTGCCACCGATTTTACTGCCGACGACGTAAAAGGCTTTATTTGCATCGATCAAATTTAGATTTTTCGTATCAACGACCTGTGCGTCGCTTGGGATCTTGCCCTCCGTGAGCTCGTATAAGCAGTGGAGCGACGCTACTTGCTTGCCGTTATAGACGTGGTTTGTTTTGTAAAATTTAACCAAATTCATTCCGCAAACGGCGCAGTACTCTTTATCCTCGCCGCTTCCTACTAGCGTAGCTTTGCTAGGATCTACGCTTTGAAACATCGGCTTCATCTTGCCGGCTTGCTCGTTTGCTTCGGCGCCAAACATTAGCGCCGCTAGTAGCGCCGAACCCAAAATAGAACGTAAAATCATATTATCTCCTTAAATTATTTAGTTTTATTTGTTTCCGGTTTTAAAAACTCCGCATTCTCGCACGCGACTTTTAGGCCTTTTGCGCAGCTTTTGTCAAAGAGCTCTTTAGCCTTGGCGATATCGGCCGCGACGCCTTTGCCCTCGGCGTACATTATGGCTAGGTTGTTGCAACCTTTGTCGTAGTTTAGAGTGCAGGATTTTTCGTAAAATTCTTTAGCTTTGGCGTAGTCTTGCTCCGTACCTTGACCAAATGCATACAAAAAGCCTAGGTTGTCGCAGCCGATACCGACGCCGCCCGCGCAGGCCTTTTCATAAAAGGCTTTTGCTTTGACGTAGTCTTTTTCTACGCCCATGCCTTCAAGGTGTAGGTAGCCTAGGTTATTGCAGCCCATCATATCGCCGTAGTCGCAGGCTTTGGTATAGAGCGAGATCGCCTTTTTGATATCGGTTTTGACGCCGGCTCCGTTTGCGTAAAGTAGTCCTAGCGAAGTGCAGCCTTCGTTATCTTCGCAGGCTTTTTCGTAGTAAGCGGCTGCTTTAGCGAAGTCCTGAGTCGCGCCGTTGCCGCTTTCGTAGATGTAACCTAGATTGTTGCAAGCAAGCGCAAATTTGGCGTTGCAAGCTTTTTGGTATAAATTTATCGCCTTTTCGTAATTTTTCTCCACGCCGCCCGTGCCTTCAAAATACACCACGGCAAGGTTGTAGCAGCCAGAGGCCTTATTTTCCTCGTGGCAGGCTTTTTCGTAGATTTCTATCAGCTTTTTATGGTCGCCGCTTTGCTGGGCTTGCATGCCCTCCTCTATAAAGCCCGCATTTGCGCTAGCGCATAAAATCGCTGCCGCTAGTAGTTTTTTATACATTTTTTCTCCTTTTAAATCGTTTTTACGTCGCGCCCTCTAAAGGCTAGCGCGGTTATCAAAAGCATGCATCCAAGCGCGATATATACGCTAATGTGCACCGGCGGCAAATCTCCGCTGGCGTAAGAGTGCATGCCTGTTAGGTAAAAATTTACGCCAAAATAAGTCATCGCGATCGAGGCGTAAGAAAACACCGATGCGATCAAAAATACGTAGAGCGAATTTAGCTTCGGTATAAAGCGCATATGTAGCGCGATCGCGTAAACCATGATCGAGACGTACGACCACGTCTCCTTGCTATCCCAGCCCCAGTAGCGCCCCCAGCTCTCGTTCGCCCAGATTCCGCCGAAGAAATTTCCAAGCGTTAGTAAGCAAAGACCGATGATGAGGCTTGCTTCATCGATCGCCGCGATATATCTGATTTGCTCGTTTAGTTTCGCCTCGTTGGATTTATTTTTAAATGCCATGAGTCCTAGCGCGATAAGACCCAGTACGCAGCCAAGGCCCAAAAATCCATAGCTAGCCGTGATAACCGAGACATGGATACTGAGCCAATAAGACTTTAGCACTGGGACTAAATTTGTTATCTGTGGATTTACGAAGCTCATGTGAGCCACCAGCATCACGATGCCGGCCAGTAGCGCGGCCGCCGCAAGCGCAAGCAACGAACGCCTAAAAAATATCATCCCAGCTAGCGCTCCAGACCAGCCGATATAGATCATCGACTCGTAGCTATCGCTCCAAGGCGCGTGTCCTGAGACGTACCAGCGTAGCGTCAAAGCCGCCGTATGCACGGCAAATCCCAGCGCAAACGCCGCTAAAATGGTTCGCTCAAGCGGTAAAATTCGCCTCGATAAAAACACCGAAGCAAGCCCTAGTAAAAGCGCTGCAAAGCCCAAAATCCAGTAGAAATAAACCAGCTTTTTAAACACCGAAGCTCGGTTATAAAACACCTCGGCATCAACCCTTCTAACGCTAGGTAAAATTTCCGCCGAAGCCGTTCGCTGATAGTTTCTTAGCGCAGCTAGCGCGGAGTCGGCCTTGTTCCAGTTATTATCCGCGATGCCTTCTTGTAGGCCCACGAGGTAGTCGTTTAGCATGTTTTTTGCGTCCAGAGCGACTCGCTCGTCGCTAAATGCGTCGTTTGGCGAGAGCCAGGCATGTTGTGGGTCGTTTGCTGCCGGGATAAATTTAAAAAACGTGCCCTTAAACGTGAGATACGCGATGTTTAGTCGCTCGTCAAATTTGATGAGGTCGTTATCGAGTGTACCTCGTTTTGATAGAGGTTTTTCGTTTGCGGCTTCGACCTGCGCGGCTAGTTTATACTCGCCGTTTGTGTCAAACGCATCCCTAAAGCTCGCGTAATCTCCGCTCAAATTTAGCATTTTTTTGATTTCTCCGTTTTTTATTTTGACGATTTTGATATCTTGCCAGAGCGCGGGATTTAGATTCATCCCAAGCACGATTTGTTCGGCGCTTAGGCCGTAAAGCGAGTCTGTGCCGGAGATTTTATTTACGATTTCGCCGGCTTCCGTGCTGAGCGGCTTTATCCTGCCCGCGTAGTCTTGCACGAGAAGCTTTGCAAATTCGCCGTTAGCGTGAGCGGAGGTGTTTGCGGCGAAAGTTTTTAAAATCTCGCTCTGGTTTTGCTCAGCCGCGTTTGCGTTAAAATTTAAAAAACCAAGCGCGATAAAGGCCGCAATGAGCGAAAATCGGCTGTTTTTGATGAAATTTATGAGCTTTAAAAATCTGCTGTTTTTTGTAAAAAAGTTGCCGATGACGCCGACGCAAAGTAAGAAATATCCGACGTAGGTCGGGATTTTACCCGGATCGCGGTTGACCTCTAGCACCGTGCCTTGCTCGTCTGCGTCATAGGAGGACTGAAATAGCTTAAAACCTTGCAAATTTAGCGGATGATTCATGTAAATTTTATATCTCGTTAAAACCTCACCCGCGTCTGAAAGCGCCTCTACTTCGCTAGAGTATGAGGATGGGCTTTGCGAGCCGGGGTAGCGCTCAAGCTCAAATTTAATAAGCTTTATCGAAAACGGTAAGCTAACTAGCTTTGAGCCCCAGGTTAGCATTATTTCCTCGCCGTCAAAATTTAGCATACTAGGCTCGCCCAGCCAGCCTACGCCGCCGTGGATTTTGGCTGTTTGTTCGCGCTGCCCCTCAAAGCCCGCTTTTACTACGAGAGTGCCTCGCTCGCCTTTGGGTGCTGGTTTATAGGAGTCAAATTTGACGATGAAATTTTTTGAGTTTATGGTTTGCGTGAAGCTAAAATTATTATCGCCTATTTGAGTTAAATTTAGCGGATACTCGAAAAATGCGTCTTTGATTCGTATTTGCAAAAACGACTTGACGCTCACCATCTCGTTTCCGCTCTCGCCGGCTCTTACGTGCAGTACGCCCTCGGCGCCCAGATACCGCGTCAAAGCCGCGCCGATAAAGATAACGATAAATGCAGCGTGAAGTACGAAGGAGCCAAATCGGCGCCACATTTTTGTTTTTATGATTATGCCGAGCAAGCAAAGCGCAAGCGCGCTCATAACGCACTCGTGCCAGCGCGCCTCGTAGACTAAAATTTTAGCCGTTTGGGTGTCGTAGATGCTCTCTAAAAAGGTTGCGACGCCGGCACCTGCGGCTAGGATAAAGAGGAGGCAGAGCGCAAATTTGTAAGAAGTGAAAAATCTAAATAAATTTACGCCCAAAATCGCCTCTTTCGAATTTTTTACATTATTATATCGTAAGTTTGACCTGCGTATAGTATAAACATTCTAAGAAGTAATACTCCGACCACGCTGGCAAGCGCGCTCGCGTAGAACGCAAACGCGGTGTGAGCGATCTTTTTGCCTAGTGCGAAATTTAAAACGAGCGGTACGCAAAAACCTACGCCCACGACGCCTAGCCAAAACAGCTGAGCGTAAACGCCTTCGCTAAAGGCTACGCTGGCGGCTTTTTGCACGTCGCTGCCCGTTACTAGCGAGACGAAAATCATGCCGATTAGTAAAATTTCCATCGCCAAAACCGGCCACTCGACCGCGTGCAAGGTTTTTAGATCGCCGCCGTGCGGGTCCGCTTTAAAGAAAAGCGCGGCTATTAGGCTTGAGCCCGCGATGCCGGCAGATAAGCCAGACGCCACGAAAAGCGCAGGTAAAACGGCTGTATTAAGGATAGGAAATCTAACTAAAACCGAGATCAAAAATCCCGTATAGGCGCAGATAGCAACCGCAAAAACAAGCGTAAGCGCAAGAAGCAGCGGACGAAGCGCATTTACGATTTTCATCACAAGCTCGAAAAGACCTTTTAAAAAGCTAAGATTGCGCGTAAAAAACTCTCTTAAGCACTCTTCAAACGCATAAAGGCAAGCCACAAAGCTAAGCGGAATATAGACGCAAAGCGCCGCTACGCCCACGGACATAACCGAGGTGAAGTTGTAATTAATCAAAATTTTCCAGAAAAGTAGCGGCCTCTCAAGGTCGGCTACTAGGCAGACCATACCGAGTAAAATCGTGACGAAAGATAGCAGCGACGCAGCCTTAAACAGCGGCGTGCTTTCGGTCTGTTTTTTGTAAAATTTGATGAGGATCGCGACGATCAAAGCGCCGCCGCTCATACCCGCTAGCAAAAGATAAACCGCTATAGGCCAGCCCCACTCTACGCCGTGCGAGAAGGTCGCAGTGAAATTTATAGCTCCGTTCATATCACACCCCCAATTTAACCGCAGGAATATAGCGCAGGCTCGGCTTCGTGCCACACTCAGGATGCATGCGCAGGCTGTCTTTTACGCGAAGTAGCTGGCTGATGTGCGAGTTTTCGTCGTTTAGATCGCCAAATACGATCGCCTCGTATCTGCACGCCTCGATGCAGGCGGGCTCATGACCGTCTTTTAAATTCGTATCCAAGCAGAAGTTGCAGCTCTCTGCGGCTTTGGTTTCGTGGTTTATGAAGCGCACGTCGTAAGGACAGGCTACGATGCAGTATTTACAGGCGATACAGTCGTCGGTGTTCATCGTCGTGATGCCGGTTTTTTCGTCCTTGTGACAGGCTTTGGTCGGACATACGGTCACGCACGGCGCGTCCTCGCACTGCTGACAAGAAACCCTGACGTAGCGCTTTTCCTTCAAATTTAGCGGATCGGTTTTATCCTGGATAAAAAGCCTCATCTGGCCTTTTGGGACCAAATTTACTTTTTGACAGGCGACTTCGCAGTCGGTACAGCCGACGCATTTGTTCTGATCAAAGATCATGCCGTAGTGCGGCTTTTTGCCGTTTTCTGTAGGGGCGTCTAAATTTATACTCTTGCCCAGTACGCTAGTCGCTCCCGCAACCGCCGCGCCTGAAGCAAGGAATTTAAAAAACGTCCTTCTTGTATTTTGCTCTTTCATATTCTTCTCCATCCGTATGGATTAAATATCCTAAATTTATCTACCAACGCTACTTCCGTGGCTATGCGCGCCATGGAAATTTCGCGGCTGAGTTTCGCTTAGTTTTTTGGCTGCGCCGGCTAGCTCGCCAGGTTTTAGCGCCTTTACTAACTCGACTTCAAAAATCAGCGTCGAGCCGCCCGGTATCTCGTCTGCGCCCTCGTCTCCGTAAGCTAGGTGAGACGGGATGACGAATTTATATTTTGAGTTACCGTTCATCATCATGAGGCCTTCTTGCAAGCCGTCTATCAAATTTACCATCGAAAGGATCGCAGGCTCGTTTCTAGAGTACGTATCGTCAAAAACTTTGCCGTTTATGAGATAAGCTTTATAGTTTAGCGCGACTACGCTCTCAGGTCTTGGCTTATCGCCGTCGCCGACAGCTATGACTTCGTACTGGAGCCCTGATTTAGTCGTTTTGACCTTTTTGTTTTTGGCGTTTTTCGCCATAAATTCTTCGCCCTCTTTTAAATTTTTTTCAAGCGCTTTTTTAAGTGCGTCTTGGGTTAGCTTATTTAATTTTTCGTCCCTTTGATTAAGTAGGGAGATTATTTCTTCGTCAGTTAGTTTTTGTTCTTTTTTAAAGGCGTCTGCAAAGCCGTCTAAAATGGACTTGCTATCAAATTTAACGCCTAGGCTTTCTTGTTTTTTTAGTTGTGCGGAGATATATGTTCCGGTTGAGATTCCGATGCTGTATGATTCTTTTTGCTCTTGCGTCATTGTCTCTTTATCCGCCGCGCTAGCGCACAAGACGCAACCGGCCGTTAGGCAAAGAGCTAAAATCGGGTTTTTGCTAAGTTTAAAACGCATAAATTTACCTTATTAAATTTGGACGCCGCGCTTTTGCGGCGTCCGTAATCGCATCATAAATTGTTGTTTATGATTCTTTGGGCTTCTTTGATGTACTCTTTAGAAGCGTCGAGTCTTTGTTTTGTATATTTAAAGCCGTGCATACCCCATGAGCCATCTTTTTGTAGCAAGTCAACTGTGTCTTGCGCTTTTTCGATTAGCTCATAAACTCTTGTCTTATCGCTAGGGCTTAGTTTCTTAGTTTCTAAGATAGCGTAAAGTCCCTCGATACCGATTTTGACTTGAGAGAAGTCGTTTTTAACAGGGGTTTGCCATCCCATTACTTCGTCGTAAACCTGTTTTTGGTTCTTGAAGTGTAGGGTAGGTTTTAGCTCAGATAGTACCGGGCTATGGCAGCCTTTAGTATCTTGCATATCTTTATCCGCCCAAGACGTTCTAGCGCACGCCCACATTAGGTCAACGAAGTTGTGTCCGTTTTTATCTCTTTGGAAGCGCCAATCTTTAGCGTCTCTTGGTCCTTTAGCCGCGTCGCCCGCAACTAGAGATTTTCTAGCAGGATCTACGTCAATCTTCCAGATGTGAGATCTTCTTTGAGTATCAAATCCAGCGTTGTCTTGGAACTGGATAGCGTAGAAGTTTTCACAGCTCATCATGAACGGCATGTGGCAAGATGCGCAAGTGTTATCTTTGTGCGTATCGGCTCTAGAAGCGATATATGCTTGCTCTTTGTGGCAATCTTGACAATCTTTTCTGATTTTTGGTTTGGTGTAAAGCGCACTTAGGTAGCCTTGCTCTGAGTTATAGTTTACGCCTTTGATGGTCTTATCGCCTACAACTGGACCTGTGTTATCGTGAGGATCGTGACAAGTGGTGCAGCGCATACCTTTATCGTAGTGAGCGGTAAAGTATGATTGTGAACCCTCAGATCCGCATCCTGGTCCCATTGATTTAAATTTAGAGCTTAGAGATAGGTCAAGCTTGCCTTGGTTTAGAGGATTAGCGCGAGCTAGGTCAGGGCTGTAGTTAAATCTTTGGTGGCAGCGTTCGCAGTTTGATGTTCTAAAGTTTGTAGCTCCGTCAAGGTGACCGCCGGCTCCGTGACACTCCTCACAGCTTACGCCTTTAGAGATAGTGTGTTTTTGAAGCTCTTTGGCATTACCAAGAGCCGCATAGAACTCTTTCTTGGTTTTAAAGTCAAATTTGAACGGATGGCAAACTTCGCAGTAAGAGCCGTTTGCTTGGAAGAACATTGACTTTTTGTATTTAGCGGCGTATGAGGCTAGACCTCTGACGTATCCGCCGTTATCGCCGTAATCAGCTAGAGTTTCTGGAAAATCGGGAACGAAATCTTTGATTTTCTTAACTGTTTCAGGAGTTAAATTTAACGCCCAAGTTCTTTGGAACTGGTTACCGCCGGCTACGACTTGACCCGTGCCGTCTCGTAGCAAACCGCCCTCTATGTGGTAAGTTCCTCGCAGCAACCACGCGTCTACGTAGCCGAATTTGGTTCTTAGGTGTCCGACGGTGGCGTAAATAACGTCCGGAGTAATACCTTGAGGCAAGATAGACGCAGTATCAGGGCTAAATACCGGATCGGTTAGGTTGTTGTTAACCTCCGGGTGCTCGCCGGGGAAGCGGATAGTAGTGGCGTGGCGCGATCTGCTCCATACCTCGTACTGCGCAGGGTGGCACTCGCCGCATTTTTCGGATCCTACGAATTTGTTAGGAAACTGCAAAGACGAACCCGCAGGTATCCTATACATCATAGAGCTGTAGCCTTTACCGCCGTCTCTTTTACTAGCTTTTGACATGTCAAAGCCGTGACCTTCGGCAAGCCACTCAAGTCCACGGTCGTGAACGTCTAATTTACCGACTGTTTTACCGCCGTATTTAGTGAAAATCGGGTGGTTTTTAAACAGCCACTCATACATCTCTTGCTCTTCTACGATGTAGTCTTGCAAGGATATTACGCCTCTGGTTTGAAGCGTGCCTTTTGGGTTTGCTATGACGTCTCGTGCTTGTTGAGACATCTGCATGTTGTGTTCTTCGCAACAGGCTTGCGATGCGAAGACGCTAACGCCCATAAGCAAACCTAATAAGGTTTTACTTAAATTCCTCATTGCGCCCTCCTTATAAATTTTGGATCTAAAATCAAAAAGATTTCATACTGATAATGCTATCGTAAAAAGGGGGCGAAAAAAGGGGAAATTTAATAAATTATGAATTTTTAAATTTAATAGTAAATACTACGCCGTTATTTATATTTTGCGCGTAAATTCGGGCGTTATTTTTTTCGGCTATTACCTTGCTCATATATAGTCCAAGCCCGCTACCTGACTTTTTCGTAGTAAAATGCGGCTTGAAAATTTTATTTATCGCAGCTTTATCTATATTGCCGGCGTTATTTTCGAGCGTTATCGCTCGCTCGCCGTTTTGCAAAAGGGCTGTTATTAAAATTTGCCATCGGTTTGCTTGCGCCCGCTCTTGCGGCAGATTTAAAAATGCTTCTTTGGCGTTATTCATGATGTTGATTAAAATTTGAATAAGCTCATTTATGTTGCCGTAAAGCGTAAAATTTTCTTTTATCTCAACTTTTACGTCGATGACATGCTTTTTGAGCGTCGCGTTTAAAATTTTGCAAGCCTGCTCTATGGCTTGTTTTACCTCAAATTCGCTCTTTGGCATATTTGGATTAAAGAAATTTTTAAAGTCCTCGATAGTGCCGGACATAAATTTGACCTGCTCGTTTGCCTCCTCGATGGCCTCTTTTAGCCTCTGCTGGCTTAGCTTGCCTCGCTCGGAGTAAAGCTCCAAATTTACCAAAGTCGAGCTGATCTGGGCTAGAGGCTGGCGCCACTGGTGCGAGATGTTGCCGATCATTTCGCCCATCGAGGCCAGGCGGCTTTGATTTATCATCAAAAGCTCGTTTTGCAACTTGGTTTTTTCGTTGCCTTTGTGGATTTTATAAACAAAAAATAAAAACGCCGCAAAGATCGCCGTGATCGCCACGCCGCTAACGATAAACTCCTGTTTATGATAAAGCAAAATACTTTTTACCGGGATTTTAAAGCTTACCATTGCTATCGTGTCGCCGACTTTGTCCTCGAAATTATTTAAATTTCCGTATTGTTCGAGCATTTTTTTAGGCGCGCTGTTTATGTTGTGACACTCGACGCAGGACGGGTGGGAGTTTTTGATCGGAAGGCCGACGAAAAAGTATGAGGCGTTTTGATCTTTGATTACGTCAGAGTAGACCTCGTATTTGCCCTCCTTAAACCCTTCTAAAATTTCATTTTCAAATTCCGTGCCTTCGTGTTCGGGATTTAGCGGATTCGTCGCCGTTAGCCTATAGTCGTAGTTTATGTTTTTTTTGGCGAGCTGGATTTTGTAAATTTGACGCGTGATGTAGGATGAGGACATAAGTCTGGGGTCAAAAAGGTCTTTGTCTATCGCGCCGTGATCTTTTAACTCATCTATGAGCGGGCGCTGGACGGTAGAGATGTAGTCGCGTATGCCGTTCATCGCATCTAGCACGTAAACAGCCTCCTGTTTGGCGTCTTTTAACGCAAGATCGCGGTAAAAGTTAAAAACCAAAACGGTAATGGCGCCGTACAAAACGACGAGCAGCAGGATGATAAATTTAAATTTGGACTTCACATAGATATCCTACGCCGTATAAATTTCTGATCGTGTCCTTGCCGATTTTTCGGCGCAGTTCTTTTACGATGGTTTTGATGGCTTCTTTGGTCGGCTGTTCAAATTCCCACATGTAGTCAAACAGCTGCTCGTAAGTGATCGTTTGATTTTTGTTGTTTAAAAAATACTCCAAAAGCTTGCTTTCGCTTTTGGAGAGGCGACAGGCCTCTTCCTTTATGTATATGATTTTTTTACTAAAGTCGTATTTGAGGTCGTCGTTGATACTAAACATCGGCGTATGATCGATGAGCTCCATCGCGACGTCTTCTAGCGCTTTTATAAACGTATCTTTATCGTAGGGCTTTGAGAGATATCTCGTGATCTTTAGCTCGACCGCGCGCCACAAATACTCCTGCTCAGTGTGGCTTGAGATGATGACGATAGGGATTTTGCGGTTTGCACAGCGGATCTTTTTGGCTACCTCTAGTCCGTCCATGTGCGGGACGCTGACGTCTAGGACGAGCGCGTCGTATGAGCCGCTCATAGCCTCATCTAGCGCCTCGATGCCGTCGCTTACGCCTTTTACTTCGGCAAAAAACAGCTCGAGGGAGTCGATCATATTTTTTAATATATATTGTTCAACCTCTAAACAAAGGACTTATTTAATGGATAAAACGTCTAAAACTGAGTAATCTTGCATCATTTTATATTA